>JARKOU010000268.1 GCA_029975645.1 Actinomycetales bacterium | reverse complement strand
CGGGCAACCATCCGGCCCTGGCGGGCCTCCCGCCAGGCCCATCCACGCCCGCGCGCCGAACCCACCCGCCCGCCCTCCGCCGCCCAGCCCGTCGAGATCTGCGAAGCGGGGCGTCCGCCGTCGTCGCCACGGCCCATCACGCCGAACTCGACGGCCGCATCGACTCGTTGGCTGGGCTTGTGGTTGACGTAGCGTCAACTTCTACGGTCGTGCCGTGGGCGGACCGTCCGTCCCGAGGGATGAGGGATGCACGTGTGGACCATCGGTGAGGTGGCGCGGCTGTCCGGCGTGAGCACGCGGACGCTGCGGCACTACGACGCGATCGGGCTGTTGGAAGCCGCGGGCGTCGACGGCGGAGGGCGGCGCCTCTACGGGCGAGCCGAGCTCGAGCGCCTGCAGGAGGTGCTCCTCCTGCGGGAACTCGGCGTCGACCTCGCCACGATCGCCGAGGTGCTCACCAACGGCGGTCGCCTCGAGCACCTCCGGGCCCACCTGGCCCGGCTCGAGGCTGAACGCGACCGGTTCGACCGGCTCGCCGACGCCGTCCGCCACACGATCGCGTCCCTGGAGGAAGGAGAGGAGATGTCCGCGAAGGATCTCTACCGCGGCTTCGACAACAGCCAGTACGAGGCCGAGGCCCGCGAGCGCTGGGGGGACGCCGCCGTCGAGCACAGCAACGCCCGGTGGTCGGCCCTCGGCAAGGACGGCCAGGCGCGGTACTGGGCGGAGAACCAGGCCACCACCTCGGCGCTCGCCGAGGCGATGCGCGAGAACGTACCGGTCGACGACGCGCGGACCCAGGGCCTGATCGCGGAGCACTACCGCCAGGTCTGCGTGTTCTGGACGCCGGACGCCGCGGCGTATGCGGCGCTCGGCAGCATGTACGTCGAGGACGCACGCTTCACCGCCACCTACGACGCCGTCGCACCCGGCTTGGCGGCCTACCTGCGGGACTCGATGGCCGTGTTCGCCCGGGAGCGCCTGGCGTGACCGGTGCCGGTCCGGACCGATCACCATGACGATGACGACCGGGCCGGGTGCCGGGGTGCGTCGGCACGGACCCCGGCCCCGGGCCGGGACCTTGGGCCCGCCCCGCGCATTCGGCGGTGGGTCACGATTCATGTGCCGACCTGTTCGGCTGCCAACTTCATAGGCCGGGGACTTCCCGGGTTGACGGCTCGAGTGGGCGAACGCGCCCCTGGCCAGCGGGCAGGCTGGTCGTGCCGACGAACCCAGGAGCGACTCACTCGAGTCGCAGGTCCCCCCGCGGCCCTGGTCACTCCCCCCGTGACCGGGGCCGCGTTCTATCCGGACCCGTTCTGCCCGCACCCGCGTTCTGTCCGGGCTCACGTCTTCTCCGGGCCCGCGTTCTGTCTGCACGTCGTGTCCGGCCCCGCGTTCTGTCTGCACGTCGTGTCCGGAGCCCGCGTCTTGCCCGCGCTCACGTTCGGTCGGGCCGACCCCGTCGGGCCAGTCTCCGTCCAGGTGGCACGCCCAGTCCGGGGCCGCCCGGCCCAGCGGGACGTCCTCGCCCGATCGGGGCTGTCCTACGGTGAGCCCGTGCCGAGCATCCTGTGGTTCCGCCGCGACCTGCGCCTGCACGACAACCCCGCCCTCCGCGACGCCGCACGGGCCGGGCGCGAATCGGGCGGCGTCGTCGGCGTCTTCGTGCTCGACGACGCCCTGCTCGCCGGATCGGGCGCCCCGCGCGTCGCGTACCTGCTCGCCTCGCTCGCGGCCCTCGACGAGGCGATGGGCGGCCGCCTCACGGTCCTGCGCGGCGATCCCCGCGCCGTCGTCCCTGCCCTTGCCGCGGAGGCGGGCTCGGGTTCGGTGCACGTCGCCTCCGACTTCGGGCCCTACGGTCGACGTCGCGACGCCGCCGTGCAACGGACCCTCGCCGAGGCGGGAGTGCGGCTGGTGCGCACCGGCTCGCCGTACGCCGTCGCCCCCGGGATGCTGCGCACGGGCGGCGGCACCCCGTACCGGGTCTTCACGCCGTTCCGCCGCGCATGGGAAGCACACGGATGGCGCGAGCCTGCGCCGTCGGGCGACGGCGCCGTGGACTGGGTGGAGCCGGCACCCGGGCGGGGCGTCGATGCGCTCCCACGGGCCGTCGTCGACCCTCTCCGGCCCGCGGCCGGCGAGGCGAACGCCCGACGTCGCTGGGCCGCCTTTCGCGACGGCCCCCTCCTCGACTACGACCAGACCCGCGACCGGCCGGACCTCGCGGGCACGTCGCGGCTGTCCGCCGCCCTGAAGTTCGGGGAGGTGCACCCGCGGACCCTGCTCGCCGACGTCGTTGCGACGCTCGCTGCCGGCGCGCGTCCCGGCGGGCCGGAGACCTACCGCTCCGAGTTGTGCTGGCGCGAGTTCTACGCGGACGTGCTGTTCCACGCGCCGGAATCGGCGACGACGTCGATGCGCCCCGTGGTGCCGGAGGATGCGTGGGCGTCCGGCGCCGTCGAAGCCGCGCGCCTGACGGCCTGGTCCGCGGGACGCACGGGATACCCGATGGTCGACGCCGGGATGCGGCAACTCCTCGCGGAGGGCTGGATGCACAACCGGGTGCGCATGATCGTGGCGTCGTTCCTGGTCAAGGACCTGCACGTGCACTGGCAGCGCGGCGCGGAGCACTTCATGCGCCACCTCGTGGACGGCGACCTGGCGTCCAACCAGCACGGCTGGCAGTGGGCGGCCGGCACGGGAACCGACGCCGCGCCGTACTTCCGGATCTTCAACCCGGTGGCGCAGGGCCTGAAGTTCGATCCATCGGGCGACTACGTGCGCCGGTACGTCCCGGAACTCGCGGGCCTGCCGGGAAAGGCCGTGCACGAGCCGTGGCGCCTGCCGGGAGGTGTGCCTGGGGGGTACCCGGAGCGGATCGTGGACCACGCCGTCGAGCGGACGCAGGCCCTCGCCGATCACGCTCGCCGTCCTCGCTGAAGGCGAGCATCTGGTCAGACCGCGAACATCCGGGGCGCGGCCGACGGCGAACATCTGGTCAGGCTGCGAACATCCGGTCGGATCGCGAACTCCGGGTGTTCGCAGCCTGACCGGATGTTCGCGATCCGGCTGAATGTTCGCGATCCGGCTCGATGTTCGCGGGCTTCCCTGCGCGTGGACCGAGATCGGATGGAGCTACCGCCAGGCGGCACCCGCGTGCGCGTAGTCGTCCTCCAGCATCGACATGAGGATGACGTCGCAGTAGCGCTCGCCCGCCACGTGCGCGTCCCGCAGCCGCCCCTCGGTCACGAAGCCGAGGCTCTCGTAGAGCGCGAACGCACGCGGGTTGATGCTGAGCACGTCCAGGCTCACCCGGTGCAGACCGAGCCCCTCGGGCGGTGGGTCGAACGCGTACCGCAGCACGAGGATGAGCGCCTCCCGCGCGTAGCCACGGCCCCGGTGCCCAGGCCGCAGCGCGAGCCGCACGTTCGCGCTCGACGCCTGTTGGTCCAGGTCGTTGAGAACGATCTCGCCGAGCATCTCGTCCGTGCCGCCGGCGGTGATCGCCCAGTCGTAGCGGCCCGCGACGTTCGCGATCGTGGCGCACCAGTCCTCGACCTGGTCGCGGGTGAAGATCGCCGTCGTCCCGGTCAGGCGCCGCCCCTCGGGATCCGTGACGAGGTTCCACGCCGCGTCGGCGTCCTCGGGGCGGATGGGTCGGAGGCTGATCATCTCCCCGCGCAGGACCGGCTTCGTCACGATCCCACCCGCTCCAGCACGAGTTCCCGAACGCGCGCGGCGTCGGCCTTCCCGCGGGTCGCCTTCATCACGGCCCCGACGATGGCGCCCGCCGCCTGCACCCTCCCGGCCCGGATCTTGTCCGCGACGTCGGGCTGGGCCGCGAGCGCGGCGTCGACCGCCTCGAGCAGGGCGCCGTCGTCGGACACCACCTCGAGTCCGCGCGCCGCGACCACCTCGGCAGGGCTGCCCTCACCCGCGAGCACACCCTCGAGCACCTGGCGCGCGAGCTTGTCGGTGATCGTGCCGCCGTCCACGAGCGCCTGGAGCGCGGCGACGTCGGCCGGCGTGACGGGCAGGTCCGCGAGGTCGACGGCGCGGGCGTTCGCGGTGCGCGTCAGCTCACCGGTCCACCACTTGCGCGCGGCGGCCGGGGCGGCGCCTGCGGTCACCGTGTCGGCGAGGAGGTCGAGCGCCCCGGCGTTGACGACGTCGCGCATCTCGGCGTCGGTGAATCCCCACTCCCCCTGGAGCCGACGACGGCGCGCGGCGGGCGCCTCGGGGAGTGACGCCCGGATCTGCTCCACCCACTCCCGGCTGGGTGCGATCGGCACGAGGTCCGGCTCGGGGAAGTAGCGGTAGTCCTCGGCGTCGGACTTCACGCGGCCCGGAGAGGTGGTGCCGGAGTCCTCGTGCCAGTGGCGGGTCTCCTGGAGCACGGAACCGCCCGCGGCGAGGACCGCCGCCTGCCGCTGGATCTCGTACCGGACCGCGCGCTCGACGCTGCGGAAGGAGTTGACGTTCTTGGTCTCGGTCCGGGTGCCCAAGGGCGCGTCGGGGCTCGGCCGCAGCGAGACGTTGACGTCGGCGCGGACGTTCCCGCGTTCCATCCGCGCCTCCGAGACCCCGAGGGCCCGGAACAGGTCCCGCAGCGTCTGGACGTAGACGCGCGCCACCTCCGGCGCCCGCGACCCGGTGCCGACCACGGGCTTGGTGACGATCTCCACGAGCGGAATCCCGGCGCGGTTGTAGTCCACCATCGAGTACTCGGCGCCGTGGATTCGGCCCGTGGCGCCGCCGACGTGCGTGTTCTTGCCCGCGTCCTCCTCCATGTGCGCGCGCTCGATCTCCACCCGGACGGTGGCGCCGTCATCCAGGTCCACGTCCAGGTGGCCGGCGGAGGCGATCGGCTCGTCGTACTGGGAGGTCTGGAAGTTCTTCGGCATGTCCGGGTAGAAGTAGTTCTTCCGGGCGAAGCGGCACGTGGTCGCGATCTCGCAGTTCAGGGCGAGCCCGATGCGGATCGCGTACTCCACCGCCGTTCGGTTCACCACCGGGAGCGCCCCGGGCAGGCCGAGCGAGACCGGCGTGACGAGCGTGTTGGGCTCCGCCCCGAACTCGGTCCCGGCGCCGTCGAACATCTTGGAGCGCGTGCCGAGCTCCACGTGCACCTCGAGCCCGATCACCGGGTCGAAGCGGGCGACCGCCTCCTCGAAGGGGAGCAGGGCGTCGGGGGCGCTCATCGGGCGACCTCCAGCTCCGGGGCGGCGGCGAGCACCGGCCCGCCCCACCGCTCGAGCAGCGCCTGCTCGAGGACGGAGCCCACGAGGTACAGGCGGTCGTCCGCCCGCGCGGGAGCGAGGACCTGGAACCCGACCGGCAGACCGTCGTCGGACAGGCCGCTCGGCAGGGACAGGCCGGGGATGCCGGCGAGGTTCGCCGGGATCGTGGCGACGTCGTTGAGATACATGGCCATGGGGTCGTCGAGTTTCTCGCCGAGGCGGAAGGCGGTGGTGGGGGCCGTCGGGGAGACGAGGACGTCGGCCCGGGCGAACGCGGCGGCGAAGTCGCGCTGGATCAGCGTGCGGACCTTCTGCGCGGTGCCGTAGTAGGCGTCGTAGTAGCCCGCCGAGAGCGCGTACGTGCCGAGGATGATCCGGCGCTTCACCTCGTCGCCGAACCCCGCGCCTCGCGTGGCCGCCATGACGCGCTCGGCGGTGACCGGGCCGTCGGTCGGCTCCACCCGCAGCCCGAACCGCATGCCGTCGAACCGGGCCAGGTTGGAGGACGCCTCGGCCGGAAGGATGAGGTAATAGGCGGACAGCGCGTACTCGAAGGACGGGCAGGACACCTCGACCACCTCGGCGCCCGCCTCCTCGAGGAGGGCGACGGCGGCCTCGAAGGAGGCGCGCACGCCCGGCTGATACCCCTCGCCGGTGAGTTGGCGGACGACGCCGATGCGCAGGCCGCGCACGTCGCCGGCGTGGGCGGCACGCACCACGTCCGGGAGCGGCTCGGGAAGGGAGGTGGAGTCGCGCGGGTCGTGGCCGCCGATGACCTCGTGCAGCAGCGCGGCGTCCAGGACGGTGCGGGTGACCGGTCCCGCCTGGTCCAGGCTGGAGGCGAGGGCGATGAGGCCGTAGCGGGACACGCCACCGTAGGTCGGCTTGACGCCGACCGTCCCCGTGACGGCCGCGGGCTGGCGGATCGATCCGCCGGTGTCCGTGCCGATCGCCAGCGGCGCCTCGTAGGCGGCGACGGCGGCCGCGGACCCACCGCCCGAGCCGCCGGGGATGCGGTCCAGGTCCCACGGGTTGCGGGTGGGGCCGTAGCCGGAGTGCTCGGTGCTCGAGCCCATGGCGAACTCGTCGCAGTTGGTCTTGCCGAGGATCGGAAGGCCCGCGGCCCGCAGCCGCGCGACGAGCGTCGCGTCGTACGGCGGGATCCAGCCCTCGAGGATGCGGGAGCCCGCCGTCGTCGGCATGCCCTGGGTCACCACGATGTCCTTGACCGCGACGGGAACTCCGGCCAGGCCGTGGAGGTGCTCCCCCGCGGCCCGGCGCGCGTCCACCGCCCGGGCGGTCGCGAGGGCGTCCTCGGCGCTGACGTGCAGGAAGGCGTGGACGGCGCCGTCGACGGCGTCGATCCGGTCGAGGTGCGCCTGCGTGACCTCGACGCTCGAGACCTCGCGGGCCTGGAGGAGCGCGGCGAGGTCGCCGGCGGTCTGGCGGGTGAGGGTGTCGTCGGACATGGCTCACTCCTCGCCGAGGATCTGGGGCACGAGGAAGCGCCCGTCCTGGCTCGCCGGGGCCGCCGCCAGCACGTCCCCGACCGGCAGGGAGTCCTCGACCACATCCTCGCGGTAGACGTTGGTCAGCGGGATCGGATGGCTCGTGGCGGGGACGGCGTCGCTCACGGCCTCGGAGACCCGGGCCACGGCGTGGACGATGACCTCCAGCTCACCGGCGAGCCGCTCGAGCTCGGCCGGCGTGAGGTCGATCCGGGCCAGGGCCGCGACGCGCGCGACCTCGTCCGTGGAGAAGGTGGGCATGGCGGCGAGTCTACGGGGGACGCCTCGACGCGGACCGGAGCCGCACCCGGCCACACCTCCTCGGGGCGAGGTCGAGGCGGCCTGGCGGCTTAGACGTACGCCAGCGCCATGAGCTCCAGCACGGCGAAGGCGTAGGCGTCCGGGGCGGTCACGGCGGTGTGCGAGGCGGGCGTACCGTCCGGCCGGACGACGTCCACCCGGAACCCGCCGTCGACGACGGACAGCGAGTGGAACGTCCCCCCGAGCAGCGCGCGCAACTGGTCCTCGCGCGGGAGCCAGAGCGCGTCCTCGAGAGCGACCGAGTCGAGCGCCCATTCCGTGGTGCCGTTAAAGCCGAGAACGGTCCCCGTCTCGAACGTGTGCGCCTCGATGGTCATGTCGCTGAGGGTGAACACCATGTCCGTGAGCAGCTCCGCCTCGATGCGGAACCGGTCGCCGGACTCCGGGCGCCAGACGAGGCCGGCCGCGCGCAGCGCCCGCGCGAGTTCGTCGGAGATCATCGACGGTGATGTCATCGCGTCAGTATGCGTGAGCGACGGCGGCCTGGCGAGTCGTCGTAGCCTCCCCGGACAACCGCTGCGATCTGGGGAGTTGCGGGCGGCTCTGTACGCCCCGGGGCGCAGACCTCGACTGCGCGGCAGTCGGCAGTTCGACCGGCCCGGCGTGTCAGACGGCGCCGGGGCCGCCCTCGAGGAGGCGGACGAAGGCGGCCTCGTCCAAGATCGGCCGGCCGAGTTCACGCGCCCTCGCCTCCTTCGAGCCCGCGTTCTCGCCGACCACCACGAAGTCCGTGTTCTTCGAGACCGAGCCCGCGGCCTTCCCGCCGCGGGCCAGGATCGCCTCCTTCGCGCCGTCGCGCGTGAAGCCCTCCAGCGAACCGGTGACCACCACGGTCAGCCCCTCGAGCGTGCGTGGCGGCCCCTCGGCCGCGACGTCCGCCATGCGCACGCCGGCCGCGCGCCACCGATCGACGACCTCGGCGTGCCACTTCTCGTCCTCGCCGGGCTGCTCGAACCAGTCGCGCACGGCCCGGGCGATGACCGGACCGACGCCGTCTACCTCCGCGAGCGCCTCGACCTCCGCCTCGCGGATCGCGTCGATCGAGCCGAACGCCTGGGCCAGGGCGCGAGCCGCCGTCGGCCCCACGTGCCGGATCGAGAGCGCCACGAGCACCCGCCACAGCGGCCGCGCCTTGGCGACCTCGAGTTGCTCGAAGAACGTCACCGTGGTCGCCGTCGGCTTCGAGGGCGTCCTTGCCGTGGGCTTGGTCCAGAAGAACAGGGGATCGTGCCAGAGGCCGGTGCGCACGCCCCGGTCCTTGATCTCCCGCCAGACACGGACCTCGGCGAGGTGGTCGGGACGTAGGTCGAACAGGCCCGCCTCCCCGCGCAGCACCGGCACCTGCGGGGCCGGGAGCGAGTCCGGCGCCGCCGACGTCGCCCGCCCGCCCGGCCGGTACGTGCTCGGGTCCGCGGGGCGGCCAAGGTCCGGGTCGGTGAGCGCGATCGCGGCCTCCCAGCCCAGCGCCTCGACGTCGAGCGCCCCGCGCGAGGCGACGTGGAAGACCCTCTCGCGCAGCTGCGACGGGCAGGAGCGCGTGTTGGGGCAGCGGATGTCGACGTCGCCCTCCTTCTCGGGCGCCAGGGGCGACCCGCAGGACGGGCAGCGCGTCGGCATGACAAACGCCTGCTCGGTTCCGTCGCGCAGTTCCACCACGGGTCCGAGGATCTCCGGGATCACGTCGCCTGCTTTACGGAGTACCACCGTGTCCCCGATGAGCACGCCCTTGCGCACCACCTCCGAGGCGTTGTGCAGCGTTGCCATCTCGACGGTGGAGCCGGCGACGAACACCGGCTCCATCACCGCGTACGGCGTCACCCGCCCCGTGCGCCCGACATTCACGCGGATGTCGAGGAGCCGGGTGTTGACCTCCTCGGGCGGGTACTTGAACGCGATCGCCCACCGCGGCGCGCGCGACGTCGCCCCCAGGAGGCGCTGCAGGGCGAGGTCGTCCACCTTGACCACCACGCCGTCGATCTGGTGCTCCACGGCGTGCCGGCGCTGCTCGTACTCAGCGACCATCGCCTCCACGCCGGCGAGCGAATCGACCACCCGGGAGTACGGCGAGACGGGCACGCCCCACGAGGCGAGCAGGTCGTAGTACGCCGACTGCCGCGTCACGGCCTGGGCCCCGGGCCGATCCCCCCATCGGACTGCGCCGATTCCGTGCGCGTACATCGCCAGGGCCCGGGACGCCGTCACCCGCGGATCCTTCTGACGCAACGACCCGGCCGCCGCGTTGCGCGGATTCGCGAAGGTGGACTTCCCGGAGGCCACCTGGGCGGCGTTCAACTCGTCGAACGCCGCGACCGGCAGGAAGACCTCGCCGCGCACTTCGATGAGGTCCGGATGCGTGGCCGGGTCGCCGCCCAGCACCTGCGGGACCGAGGCGATGGTGCGGACGTTGAGGGTGACGTCCTCCCCCGTGCGACCGTCCCCGCGGGTGGCCGCCCGCACCAGGCGCCCCCGTTCGTAGACCAGCGCGACGGCGAGGCCGTCGATCTTCAGCTCGCACAAGTAGGACACGGCGCCCTCGTGGGCCTCGCCGAGTTCGCGGGCCACGCGGGCCACCCAGGCGTGAAGGTCCTCCGCCGAGAAGGCGTTGTCGAGCGACATCATGCGCTGGAGGTGCTCGACGGCCCCGAACTCGCTCGAGAACGTCCCGCCCACCCGCTGCGTGGGCGAGTCCGGGGTCCGCAGATCCGGGTGCACCTCCTCGAGTGCGGCGATCTCGCGCATCAACGCGTCGTAGGCGGCGTCGCTCATGATCGGGGCGTCGCGCAGGTAGTACGCCACCTGGGCCGCGTCGATCTGCTCGGCCAACTCGGCCCACCGGTGCCGCGCGGCCGGGTCGACCGCCGTGACCGCGCCGTGCGGAGCGTCCTCGCTCCCGGCCCTGATCGCCATGCCCTCGTCCGGCTCCACCGCCTCGCTCACCGCCGCATCATCCCCGATCGGCGCGGAAGACCGCCCGCGTCCCGGGCCGGACCCGCTCAGGTTCCCGCCCGTTCGGCCAGTTCCCGCGCGGCGTCCACGGCCGCGCGCAGCGCAGCCCGTGCCCGTTCGGGCGTGACACCCGCGATGCCGGAGGCCGGCGTGACGACCGCGCCGGCCAGCCACGCCCGCTGCAGCCCGATCGCGGCCCACGCCCGTTCCACCGCCCGCGCTGCCCCGATCGCCTCGCTGCCGGGAGCCTCGGAGCCGCGCCCGGACCGGATCGCGCCGAGCCAGGGCCGGATCGCGCCTTCGACCGCCTCGGCGAGCGCCTCCCAGACGGCCGCACCGGCCGCCGTCACGTCGAGGGCCACGCCGCCCGCGCCCACCGACGCCCCGAGCCGCACGCTCACGGGGTCTGCGGGCACCTGGAGCACGATCTCGAGGTCGTGGTGGGCGCCCCCGACCGGCAAGTCGGCCGACCGGGGTGCCGAGACCTCGTGAATCCGCAGGTCGTCGGGACCGCCGGAGGAGTTGCCGGTCCGCAGCGACCCCAGCCCGGTCACGAGCCGCCGAAGCGCCTCGCGCACCACCGCGTTCTCGATCGCGGCGAGGCGCGCGCGGCCGGAGAACGTCGGCACCGCCCCGAGCACCACGTCCGCGAGAGCCGGTTCGGACACCAGGACCACCGGCTCGACCCCCGGGAGACGTCGCCGCACGTCCGCGACGTGCTCGCGCAGGCCCACCACGAGCGACTCCACCAGGTCCCGCGCCGCCACCGGGTCGGCGAGCACACGCTCCCCGCGTGGCAGCCACAGACGCGAGGCGAGCGACCAGGGCCCCAGGACCGGCACCACGAGCGGGCCGACGTAACCCTGCGCGGCGATCACCAGCGCCTCGACGTCCGCCCGCACCGTCGCGCGCGCCCGGCGCAGGTCTGCATCCGGGTTCGGGCGCAGGCGCCAGCCGTGCGGCTCGAGCCCGGCCGGCATGTCCTCGAGCATCGCGAGGGTCCGGGCCACCGCACCGGCGACCGGCCCTCGCGCGGGCAGGTGCACCAGGTTCGGGATCCCCTCCACGCCCGCCGGGGTGTCGGCGACCACGTCGAACACGGCGAGGTGCGCCGCCAGCGGATCCGTGCCGGGCCACGGCCCGCGGCCCGCGGCGGCGGTCACGCCGGCACTCCCCCGGTGGGCGCCTCGACCCGCTCCACCCGCGACGCGCGCTCGATCGTCGCCTGCCCCAGCACGCGAGTGCCCAGGTAGACCACCAGCGACTGGCCGGCGGCGACACCGCGCACCGGCTCGGCGAGGCGCGTCACGAGCCGGGCCGGACCACCGCCACCCCCGCCGCCGCCCTCGTCCGCGGTGACCCGCACGTGCGCGGACACCGGTGCGCCGTGCGCCCGGACCTGGACGTGGGCCGCGGTCCACTCCCGCGCCGGGAGGTCGGGGGCCAGCCAGACCACGTCCTCCCCCGCGATCTCCGTGACCTCCAGCGCGTCCGCCGGGCCCACCACCACGGTGTTCGTCACCGGCGTCACGCTCAGGACGTACCGCGGGCGACCGTCCGGCGCCGGCCGGCCCAGCCGCAGCCCGCGCCGCTGGCCCACAGTGAAGGAGTAGGCGCCGTCGTGCTCACCGACCACCGTGCCGTCCGAATCGACGATCGGGCCCGGCGCCGACCCCAGGCGGGCGCGCAGGAAGCCCTGCGTATCGCCGTCGGCCACGAAGCAGATGTCGTAGGAATCCGGCTTGGCGGAGACGCCGAGCCCTCGCGCCGCTGCCTCCGCGCGCACCGCGTCCTTGGCCGGGACGTCGCCGAGGGGGAACATCGCGTGCGCGAGGCGGTCCGGCCCCATGACCGCGAGCACGTAGGACTGGTCCTTGGCGAGGTCGACGGCGCGGTGCAGCTCGCGGACGGTCCCGCCGCCGGCGTCCTCCCGCACCGCGATCCGCGCGTAGTGCCCGGTGCACACGGCGTCGAAGCCGAGGGCGAGACCGCGCTCGAGCAGCGTCGCGAACTTGACGTGCTCGTTGCACCGCACGCAAGGGTTCGGGGTGCGCCCGGCGGCGTACTCGGCGAGGAAGTCGGACACCACCGTCTCCTCGAACGTCTCCGAGAGGTCCCAGACGTAGAACGGGATGCCGAGGACGTCGGCGGCGCGCCGGGCGTCGGAGGCGTCCTCGATCGAGCAGCACCCACGCGAGCCCGTTCGGTGCTCGGCCCGGTTGCGCGAGAGCGCCATGTGGACGCCCACGACGTCGTGCCCGGCGTCGACGGCGCGCGCCGCAGCCACCGCGGAGTCCACGCCCCCGGACAGGGCCGCGAGCACGCGCATCAGCGCCGCCCCCCCGTGCTCAGCAGCGTCGCGCGCCGCGCCCGCTCGACGGCGTCCGGCAGGGCGGCGAGGACGGCGTCGACGTCGGCCTCGGTCGTGGTGTGCCCGAGGGTGAACCGCAGCGCCCCGCGCGCCTCGACCTCGCTCGCGCCCATGGCGAGCAGCACGTGCGAGGCCTGTTCCACTCCGGCGCGGCAGGCGGAGCCGGACGACGCCGCGATCCCGGCCGAGTCCAACAGGTACAGGAGCACCTCGGCGGTGGCGCCCGCGACCGTGACGTGCGCGTTGCCGGGCAGCCGCCGCGCACCGGGCGGCGCCCCCCGCAGGGTGAGTCCGTCCACCGAGGCCAGGGCGCCGTCGAGCAGGCGGTCGCGCAGCGCCGCGAGCCGTCGGGACTCCTGCGGGAGCGCCGTGACCGCCGCGCCCAGCGCAGCGGCGAACGCGGCGGCCGACGGCGCGTCCTGGGTCCCCGAGCGCACGCCGCGCTCCTGTCCACCGCCGTGCAGCACGGCCTCGAGCGGCAGGTCGCGGCGGGCGAGCAGTGCCCCCACGCCCACCGGCGCCCCGACCTTGTGGCCGCTCACGGTGAGGGCGGCCAAACCGGATGCCGCGAAGTCGAGCGGCACCTGGCCCACCGCCTGGACGGCGTCCGCGTGGACGGGGATGCCGTGCCGACCCGCGAGCGCCACCACGTCCGCAACGGGCTGGATCGTGCCGACCTCGTTGTTCGCCCACATGACGGAGACGAGCGCGACCTCGCCGGAGTGCGCGGCCAGTTCCGCCGCGAGCGCGTCGAGGTCGACGCAGCCGAGCGCGTCGACACCGATCTCGACCACCCTGGCGCCCTGCCGGGCGCCGAGCCAGTGCGCCGCATCCAGCACGGCGTGGTGCTCGACGGCGGAGACCACCACACGCGTGCGCCGCGGGTCCCCGGCCCGACGCGCCCAGAAGACCCCCTTGATCGCCAGGTTGTCCGCCTCGGTCCCGCCCGAGGTGAGGATCACCTCGCGCGGGCTCGTGCCGAGAGCCGCAGCGAGGTCCTCGCGTGCGGTCTCCAGTCGCCGCCTCGCGGCGCGACCGGCGCCGTGCAGCGAGGCGGGGTTGCCGACGTCGTCGAGCGCGGCCAGGAGCGCCTCGCGCGCCTGGGGGCGCAGCGGCGAGGTGGCCGCGTGGTCGAGGTAGGCACGCGCCGACGATCGGGTCACCATGGGAGTCTACGAACCGCTGACGAGGGCGGGTCCGTGCGCGTCGCGCTGGTCCGGACCGACCCGCCCTCGGAGCACGGACCCGCCCTCGCGGTGGTCAGGAGCCGCCGGAGGGCGGGAACCGTCCGGAGGGCCCTACTCGGCGGCCTTGAGCCGCCGGATCTCGGCCGCCGCCTGGGGCAGCACCTCGGTGAGGTCACCGACGATGCCGAGGTCCGCGAACTCGAAGATCGGGGCGTCGGCGTCCGTGTTGACCGCCACGATCACCTCGGAGGCCTGCATCCCGGCCCGGTGGTGGATGGCCCCGGAGACGCCGGCACCGATGTAAAGGCGCGGGGCGATCGTCACGCCGGTCTGCCCGATCTGGGCGGAGTGGTCGATCCAGCCCTCGTCCGTGGCCACGCGGGTGGCGCCGACGCCGGCTCCGAGCGCGTCCGCCAGGTCCTCCACCGGGGTGAAGTCGCCCTCCGTGCCCCGGCCCCCGACGACGACGGCGCGCGCCTCGGTGAGGTCCGGCCGCCCCCCGGCCGTGTGGTGCTCGGTGCGCTCGACCACGCGGACAGCCCGGGCACCCGGACCGAACGTGACGGGCACCGCCTCCACCACGGGCGCCGTCGGGCTCGCCGCCGGTGCCGACTCGCCCGAGTGCGGCTTGAGGCCGATGAGCGGGACCCCGGCGGGAACCACGCACTGCGTGGTCCACGTGGCGGAGAAGACGGTCTTGGAGATGACGAGCGCGCCGTCGGCCCGGCGCTCCAGGCCGGTGCCGTCCACGACGGCGCCGGTCCCGAGCGCCACGGCGAGGTGCGCGGCGAGCTCCTTGTTGTCGTACGTGGAGGCGAAGAGCAGCGCCTGCGCACCGGATGCGGCGACGACGGCGGCCACCGCGTCCGCGGCGACGGCCGCCACCCGCGGGTCGAGCCCGTCGAGCGCGGGCACGTAGACAGTGCCGACGCCGTAGGCGCCGAGGTCGTCGAGGGCCGCAGGCGCGCCGTCGCCCAGCCAGACGACGGCCGGGGCGGCGCCGTCGCCCACGGCGCGCGCGATGGTGAGCAGTTCGTGCGCGGTGCCCGCGACGGCGCCCGCGTGGTGGTCGACCAGAACCAGGATCGGTCCGTTCATGCGTGTCGTGTCTTCCTCTCGCCCTGCGCGGGTGGCGCGCCGGGAGATCTGTCGGATGGAGTCGGTGGGACGCCTCGCCCGTCAGAGCAGGTTGCGCTGGGCCAGGAAGGCAGCGAGGCGCAGGCCGCCGTCACCGGCGTCCACCACCACCTCGCCCGCCGCCCGCGGCGGGCGGACCTGGGCGCCCAGCGTCACCGAGCGGCTGCCGACGGCGTCGGCGGCGCCTTCGCCCAGACCGATCTGGTCCAGGTCGAGCACGGTGACCTGCTTCTTCTTGGCCGCCATGATCCCCTTGAAGTTGGGGTAGCGCGGCTCGTTGGCCTGGTCGGTGACGCTGACGACGGCGGGCAGCGCGGCCTCGCGGACCTCGCTGACGTCGCCGACGTCGCGCCGGGTGCGGACGGCCGAGCCGTCCACCGTCACCTCGGCGGCAAGCGTGAGGGCCGGCCAGCCGAGCGTCGCGCCCAGCGCGGCGGGCACCATGGCCGTCAGCCCGTCGAGGGCGGCCATCCCGGTCAGTACGAGGTCCACCGGCTCGGTCGCGGCGAGGTGCCGCACGGCGGCGGCGAGCACCTCGGCGGTGCGGACGACGTCGGCACCCTCGATCCGGTCGTCCGTCACCTGCACCCCGGCGTCGACCCCGAGCTGCAGGGCCTTGCGCACGGCGCCGGCAGCGGGCGCGGGCCCGACCGTCAGCGCGATCACCTCGCCCCCGTGCTCCTCGACCAGCTGGAGGGCCGCCTCGACCGCGTTCTCGTCCAACTCGTTCAGCACGTCGTCATCGCCGCGGACCACGCGGCCCTCGGGTCCGAACGTCCGATCGGCCTGGACGTCCGGGACGTGCTTGACGCACACGACGATCCTCATGCGGTACTCGCTCCTTGCCACTCGGGTCTGGCGACACCGGTCCGTGTCCGCGGGGCGGGGACCGGTTCGGCACATGCTGGTCACAAGCGTGCCATCCCCGGTGTCGCGAACGGAGCATGGGCCGACATGCGGGACACTTCTCCGGTGAGTCCTCGCGCGATGCTCGGAACGGACGCCGCGGCGGCAGTCGTGCGCCCGGCGGCCGAGCCCATCGCGCACCTGCCGGCCCATCCGTTGCGGATGCCCGCACGCCTCGGCGTGCACCTGTCCGGGGACGGCGTGGACGCCGCCGTCGTGGCCTCTCAGGCCGATTCGGTGGACCTCTGCCTGCTGGACGCCGACGGCGAGGGCGGCTGGGTGGAGCGGCGGTACGCGCTCGCCGGGCCGGTCCACGGCGTGTGGCACGGGCACGTCTCCGGGGTGCGCGCCGGGCAGCACTACGGGTTCCGCGTCCACGGTCGCTGGGACCCCGCGGCGGGCCTGCGGCACAACCCCGACAAGTTGCTGCTCGACCCCTACGCGCGCGGCATCGACGGACCGCTCGTCCTGCGCCCCGAGGTCTACGGGCACCGGGTCGACGCCGATCTCAACCCCTATCCGGGCGAGTTGACGCGGGACGACGCGGACTCGGCGCCGTACGTGCCCCACAGCGTGGTGCTGGAGGAGCACCCGTGGAGCGGGGCGCCCCGCCCGCACGTGCCGTGGAGCGAGACCGTGGTCTACGAGGCCCACGTGCGCGGCCTCACCAAGTTGCTCCCCGGGATTCCGGAGGACCTGCGCGGCACCTACGCGGGGCTCGCGCACCCGGTGCTGATCGACCACCTGCGCTCGCTCGGCGTCACCACGATCGAGCTGCTCCCCATCCAGGCGGTCGCGAGCGAGCCGTTCCTCCTCAAGCGCGGCCTGACCAACTACTGGGGCTACAACACCCTCGCCTTCTTCGCCCCGGAACCGTCCTACGCCACCCGCAGCGCGCAGGAGCGCGGGCCCGCGGCGGTCCTGGACGAGGTCAAGGGCATGGTCAGCCTTCTCCACGAGGCCGGCATCGAGGTGATCCTCGACGTCGTCTACAACCACACGGCAGAGGCGGGCGGCGACGGCCCCCACCTGTGCTGGCGCGGCCTCGACAACACGGGCTACTACCTGCACGACGGGCGCAGCCCCGCCACGTACGCCGACCTCACGGGGTGCGGCAACACGCTCGACTTCCGCCGCAGCCGCGTGGTCCAGATGACCCTGGACAGCCTGCGGTACTGGGTGGAGCGCGTGGGCGTGGACGGCTTCCGTTTCGACCTCGCCGTCACGCTCGGGCGCGACGCCGCCGAGTACAGCGGGCGCCACCCCTTCCTGGTCGCCCTGCAGACGGACCCGGTGCTCTCCCGGGTGAAGCTCATCGCGGAGCCGTGGGACCTCGGGCCGGGTGGATGGCGCACCGGCCAGTTCCCCTATCCCCTCGCCGAGTGGAACGACCGGTTCCGCGGTGCCACGCGCACCTTCTGGCTGTCCGACGCCGCCGCCCAGTCCCACGGTCACGCCGGTCACGACCTGCGCGACCTCGCCACGCGGCTGGCCGGATCGGCCGACCTGTTTGGCCACGGCGAGATCCCCGGCGGCCGGGGTCCGACGGCGAGCCTCAACTTCGTGACGGCGCACGACGGCTTCACGATGGCCGACCTGGTGAGCTACGACCACAAGGACAACCGCGGGAACCTCGAGGACAACCGCGACGGCTCGGACGACAACCGGTCGTGGAACCACGGGGCAGAGGGCTCGGTGAGCCGCGAGTCCGACGCCGCCGCGATCCTGCCCCTACGCCGACGTTCCATCCGCAATCTGATGGGCACGCTCCTCCTCGCGGCCGGCACGCCGATGATCACCGCCGGGGACGAGTTCGGACGCACGCAGCGCGGCAACAACAACGCGTACTGCCAGGACAACGAGGTGTCCTGGGTGGGCTGGACCCTCAAGCCCTGGCGCACCGACCTGCTCGCGACCACGCGCCACCTCCTGCACCTGCGGCGCCTGCACCCGGTGCTGCGCCCGGACCGGTTCAGCACCGGCTGGTTCATCGGCGACGACGTGATCCCCGACCTCGCGTGGTACGGGATCGACGGGCGTGTGCTCGACGCCGGCGCCTGGCACGACCGGGGCAACCGGGTCCTCCAGATGCTCCGTTCGGGCGCGCCCTTCGGCGACGCCGACGCCCTGATCGTCCTCAACGGTTCGCTCGACCAGCTCGAGGTGGAACTCGCGATCGGGCGCGAGCGCGGGTACAACCTCATGTGGGACTCGGCCTGGGAGCACCCTCGTGAGGTCCGCGCGCAGGCCATCCTCTCGGGGGTCCGGGTGCTGCCCGGCGAACGCATCGAGATGGATCCGCTGAGCATGCGGCTCTACCTCTCGGTCTAGCCGAGACCTCCGGGACGCGCCCGCGCCCTGCGGCACCCGGGGAGATGGCGGCGTCGTCGAAAACTTCCGGCTCACGGGGCTCCCAGAAGGGCCCGGTCCTGGATAGGTTCAGCGCGTGACCGCAACGACGCCGCTCCCCACGCCCCACACCCCGATCGGACGCATCCCGGTCCTGGCCGTCCAGCCCGTCATCGAGGGCGGACGCGGGCCCACCAAGGCCGTGGTCGGGGAGGCCGTCCCGATCCGCGCCACCGTCTTCCGCGAGGGCCACGACGCCGTGGCCGCCACCGCCGTGCTGACTCGCCCGGACGGCACGGACCACTCCTGGGTGCGGATGTCCGGGCCGACGCCCGGCCTGGACATCTTCGAGGCCCACGTCACGCCCGACGCCGAGGGCACGTGGACGTTCCGCGTCGAAGGCTGGTCCGACCCGTACGGCACGTGGAGCCACGACGCCGAGATCAAGATCCGCGCCGGCGTCGACGTCGACCTCATGCTCGAGGAGGGCGCCCGCCTGCTCGACGCCGCCGCCGAGCGCGACGGCCTCGACGAGAGCGCGGTTCGGGCGCTCCAGGACGCGGTCTGGGGGCTGCGCAACGACTCGCAGACGCCGGCCCAGAGGCTCGCCGCGGGGCGGTCCGCCGCGGTCCAGGCCGCGCTCGCCGCGGCCCCGCTGCGGGAGTTCGTCTCGCCGTCGGCCTCCTACCCGCTGGTGGTGCACCGCGAGCGCGCCCTCGTGGGCTCCTGGTACGAGATCTTCCCCCGCTCCGAGGGCGCCTGGCAGGACGAGACCGGGCGGTGGCACTCCGGCACCCTGCGCACGGCCACCGAGCGCCTGCCCCAGATCGCGGGGATGGGGTTCGACGTCATCTACCTCACCCCGATCCACCCGATCGGCACCACGTTCCGCAAGGGCAAGAACAACACGCTGACCACGGTCGAGGGCGACCCCGGGTCCCCTTACGCCATCGGCGCCCCCGAGGGCGGCCACGACGCGATTCACCCCGACCTCGGCACGTTCGACGACTTCGACTTCTTCGTGGCCCGGGCACGCGAACTGGGCATGGAGGTCGCGCTCGACATCGCCCTCCAGTGCTCGCCGGACCACCCGTGGGTGCAGGAGCACCCGGAGTGGTTCACGATCCGCGCCGACGGCACCATCGCCTACGCGGAGAACCCGCCCAAGAAGTACCAGGACATCTACCCGCTGAACTTCGACAAGGACCCCGAAGGCATCTACGTCGCCATCCGGGACATGCTCGAGGTCTGGGTCGAGCACGGCGTGACGGCGTTCCGCGTGGACAACCCGCACACCAAGCCCCTCGACTTCTGGGAGCGCATCCTCACGGAGTTCCACGAGAAGCACCCCGAGGTGGTCTTCCTCTCGGAGGCCTTCACCCGGCCGGCCATGATGCACACGCTCGGGATGGTGGGCTTCCACCAGTCGTACACGTACTTCACGTGGCGCATCAACAAGCACGAGCTCGGCGCGTACTTCAAGGAACTCGCCGGCGACTGGGCCTCGGTCATGCGCCCCAGCCTCTGGCCCACCACGCACGACATCCTCACCCCGTACATGCAGCAGGGTGGCACCGCGGCATTCGCGATCCGCGCCGTCCTCGCCGCGACCGGCGCGCCCACCTGGGGCATCTACGCCGGGTACGAGCTCGTCGAGAACGTGCCCCGGCCCGGCGCCGAGGAGCAGGTGGACAACGAGAAGTACGAGTTCAAGCGCCGCGAGTGGGACCGCGCCGAGCACATCGGGATCGCCCGCCTCCTGCAGATGCTCAACGCGATCCGCAAGGAGCACCCCGCGCTCCAGCGCCTGCGCAACGTCACGGTGCACCACACGAGCGACGACGCCACGCTGTGCTTCTCGCGCCACCTCGACGCGAAGCACTCGCCCACGGGCAAGGCGGACACGGTGGTCGTCGTGGTGAACCTCGACCCGTACACCACGCGCGAGGGCGTGGTGTACCTCGACCGGGCCGCGTTGGGCCTCGCCGCCCCCGAGCCTGGTGAGTACCTCCAGTTCACGGTGCGCGACGAGATGACGGGCGAGACGCACACGTGGGGCGAGCAGCCCTTCGTCCGTCTGAACCCGCACGTCCAGTGCGCGCACATCATGACGATCGAGGGACGGTGACGCCCGCCGTCGGGCTCCCGCCACGGACGACGCCGGAGCCCGCCCTGCCGGGCGCCACGCGTCCGGGGTTGCGCCTGGACCCGGAGTGGTACCGGACTGCGGTGTTCTACGAGGTGCTCCCCCGCGCCTTCGCGGACAGCAACGGTGACGGGTTCGGCGACCTCAAGGGGCTCCTCAGCCGGCTCGACTACCTGGAGTGGCTCGGCGTCGACTGCCTCTGGCTCCCGCCGATCTACCCCTCGCCCATGCGCGACGGCGGCTACGACGTCGCGGACTACACCGGCATCGCGTCCGAGTACGGCACCATCGAGGACTTCGGCGAGTTCGTGGCGCAGGCGCACGCCCGCGGCATCCGGGTGGTGATCGACCTGGTCATGAACCACACCAGCGATGCACACCCGTGGTTCCAGTCCTCGCGCTCCAACCCGACCGGCCCCTACGGCGACTTCTACGTCTGGAGCGAGACGAACACCCGCTACGCGGACGCCCGGATCATCTTCATCGACACCGAGACGTCCAACTGGACGTTCGACCCGGTGCGGCGCGAGTACTTCTGGCACCGGTTCTTCTCCCACCAGCCGGACCTCAACTTCGAGAACCCCCGGGTCCGGGAGGCGATGTTCGACGTCGTCCGCTTCTGGATGCGCCTGGGCGTGGACGGCTTCCGGCTCGACGCCGTGCCGTACCTCTTCGAGGAGGAGGGCACCAACTGCGAAAACCTCCCGGCCACGCACGGCTTCCTCCGCGACCTGCGGGCGATGGTGGACCGCGAGTTCCCCGGGACGGTCCTGCTGGCCGAGGCGAACCAGTGGCCCGAGGACGTGGTGGAGTACTACGGCACCGAGGACGAACCCGAGTGCCACATGTGCTTCCACTTCCCCGTGATGCCGCGCCTGTACTACGCCCTTCGGGACCAGCGAGCGACGGCGATCGTGGACATCCTCGCCGAGACCCCGGACATCCCCGCCGGGGCGCAGTGGGGCACGTTCCTGCGCAACCACGACGAGCTCACCCTCGAGATGGTCTCCACCGAGGAACGCGCCACCATGTACCGCTGGTACGCGGAGGACCCGCGGATGCGCGCGAACGTCGGCATCCGCCGTCGCCTCGCCACCCTGCTCGGGAACTCGCGCGCCGAGATCGAACTGGCGCACGCGATGCTCCTCTCCCTCCCGGGGAGCCCGTGCCTGTACTACGGCGACGAGATCGGCATGGGGGACAACATCTGGCTGCCCGACCGCGACGCGGTGCGCACGCCGATGCAGTGGACACCGGACCGCAACGCCGGCTTCTCCACGGCCGATCCCGGCAAGCTCTACCTCCCGCTGATCCAGTCGCTGGTGCACCACTACGGCGTGGTCAACGTCGAGGCCCACCTCGCGCAGAACACCTCGCTGCTGCACTGGGTGCGCGGGATCCTCGCGGTGCGCCGGCGCCACCCGGTCTTCGGGAACGGCGCCTTCGTCGCGCTCACCTGCGACAGCGACGCGATCCTGGCGTTCCTGCGGCAGAACGAGCAGGAGACCGTGCTCTGCGTGGCGAACCTGGCGAACACCCCGCGCGCCGGTACGGTGCAGGTCCCCGGTTTCGCCGGGGCCCGGATGACGGACGTGTTCGGCGGCGGGGAGTTCCCGGCCATCGGGCCCGACGGAGCCGCCACGTTCACCTTCGGTGCTCGGGACTTCTTCTGGCTGGCACTCACGCCGGTCGCCCCGGCCGCGGAGCCGCCGGCTCCCGTCGCGGCCACCGGTGCGGCGTCGGGTCCGATCGCGGTCACGGCGGGCACCGCACCGGCCGCGGCACCGGCCGTGGGACCGGCGACGCCCGAAGCAACCACACCGGCCGGGCCGCCCGCAGGGGCGACCGGAGGGGGGACGGAGTAGCCGATGGGGACACCGACGTGGCCCACCGATGAGGTCCTGCTCGACGCCTTGGCCTCCTGGCTCCCAGGTCAGCGCTGGTATCCGGCGAAGGACGCGAGCGGCGCAGGAACGGCCGCCCGCGTGGTGAGCCTTCTCGACCTGACGGACCCCGAGTCCCCGGCGCTCGTCCGCGACGCCCTCATCCGCGTACCGTCCTCGGAGGGCACCGTTCTGGTCCAGGTCCCGCTCGTGGTCGCCGAAGTGACCGAGGACGAGGCGGCGCGCGATGTGCCCGGGGCTATCGCACCGCTCCCCGGCGGCGCCGTCCTTTGCGACGGCCCGCACCACCCCGCCTTCCTGCGCGCGTGGACGCACCTGGCCGTCTCCCAGGGCACCGGCGCCGGCCTCGCACCGTTGGACCCCTCGCGCTGCCGCGTGCTGCGCGGCGAGCAGTCCAACACGTCCGTCCTCATCCCCCGGCGCGACGGCGCGGAGCCCGGCCCGGACGGCATCCTCAAGGTGTTCCGTGTGGTCAGCGCCGGCGCCAACCCCGAGATCGAGGTCCCCGTGGCGCTGGTGCGCACCGGCTGGACGCACGTGCCCCAGCCGTTGGGGTGGGTCGAGTGCACCTGGTTCGAGGACGGCGCTGACCAGCAGGGGCACCTCGGCGTGGTGGCGGCCTTCGTCGCCGGCGCCCACGACGGGTTCGAGCTGGCCTGCTTCAAGGCGCGCGAGGGCTCCAGCTTCGCCGACCTGGCCGCCGACCTCGGGCGGACGGTGGCGCAGATGCACCGTGCGCTCGCCGAGGCCTTCCCGCCCGCCGACGAACGGGACGGGCCAACGCGGGCGGCGGCGCTCGCCGACGCCCTTCGCGCCCGGGTCGCCTGGGCTGCCGGCGAGGTGAGCGCGCTCCAGGAGTACCTGCCCGCCGTCGAGCAGGTCATCGCCGAGGTCGAGGCGCTGCCGGACGTCCCGCTCGACCAGCGGGTGCACGGCGACTTCCACCTCGGCCAGTGCCTCCACTCGGATGCCGGATGGTTCGTGCTCGACTTCGAGGGCGAACCGCTCCGCACGCTCGAGGCCCGGACGAGGCCGGACCAGCCTCTGCGTGACCTTGCCGGCGCCCTCCGCTCGGTGGACTACGCCGCCGCGGTCGGCAACGGAACACCCGAATGGGCCGAGGAGGCCCGCCGGGCCCTGCAAGACGCCTACGTCACCGAAGCCCTGGCCGCCAGCGACCACCCGGTGAACGAGGCCACCACGGACGGCGTCCTCGAGCGCGCGCTCCTGCTCGAGCGGGCGCTCTACGAGGCCGTCTACGAAGCACGCAACCGGCCGGACTGGTTGGCCATCCCGCTCGAGGCGATCCGCCGCGAACTCGATACCTCGGCCCGCACCGGACGCAGTACCTGATCGGCGCGACGACGACGTCGGCGAACCGAAACGCGCAACCCTCCCACGCCCGAATGGAAGAGTGTGACCATGACCGAGCAGCCCTCCGCACCTGCCCCTCTGCCCGTCCACGACGACACGCTCCGAGCGATCGCGTGGGGGTACCACCACGACCCGCACTCGGTGCTCGGCGGGCACGTCCACGAGGGGAACGTGACGATCCGCGTGCTGCGCCCCCTGGCCAGCACCGTGCGCATCCTGACGCTCGACGAGCCGGTGGATGCCACCCACGAACTCGACGGCGTGTGGGTCGCCGTGCTGCCGGGTGAGACCGTGCCGGACTACCGCCTCGAGGTGACCTACGAGGACGGCCTCGCCCACGTGCAGGACGACCCCTACCGGTTCCTGCCGACCCTCGGCGAGATGGACCAGTACCTCATCGGCGAGGGCCGGCACGAGGAGCTGTGGACCGTGCTCGGCGCTCACGTGCGC
Source organism: Actinomycetales bacterium (assembly GCA_029975645.1). Classification (GTDB taxonomy): domain Bacteria; phylum Actinomycetota; class Actinomycetes; order Actinomycetales; family JAHECE01; genus JAHECE01. Next base: position 527 of record JARKOU010000268.1, on the reverse strand, counting down.
CGCTTCCCCAGCGTGCTCGGCGACGTCGTCGGCACCTCGTTCGCCGTCTGGGCGCCGAACGCCCGCGCCGTCCGTGTGGTCGGTGACTTCAACCACTGGCAGGGCGCGCAGCACGGGATGCGCTCGCTCGGTTCGTGCGGCGTCTGGGAGATCTTCATCCCGGGCGTCGAGGCCGGCGCGCGGTACAAGTTCGAGATCGGCTACCGGGACGGCTCCTGGCACCAGAAGGCCGACCCCATGGCCCGCGGCACGGAGCAGCCGCCGGCCACCGCCTCCGTGGTGGTCGAGAGCGCCTACACGTGGGAGGACGAGGAGTGGCTCGCCAAGCGGGCTTCGTCCAACCCCCACAACGGTCCGATGAGCGTGTACGAGGTGCACCTCGGCTCCTGGCGCGTGGGCCTGGGGTACCGCGAGCTCGCCGACGAGCTCACCTCGTACGTCAAGAGCCTCGGCTTCACGCACGTCGAGTTCATGCCCGTGGCCGAGCACCCGTTCGGCGGGTCCTGGGGCTACCAGGTCACCTCGTA
>JARKOU010000267.1 GCA_029975645.1 Actinomycetales bacterium | reverse complement strand
GATGAGCCGAACAACCACGTGTTCGGCGGGAAGGGGGTGGGTGGGGACGGCTAGCGGCTCCGGCGAAACTCGTCCACACGCACGCACTGCGCGCGGACCTCGTCCACCGAGGACGGGATGAACGCGAGGCCGACGACGCCGCCCGCGGCCATCATCCCGGCACACACGAGCATGGCCACGCGGTGCGCGGGCGCGAGCGCGGCGGCGTCGGTCAGGTCCGTCCCCACGCCCGCCACCAGCGGCAGGACGGCGATGGCGAGCAGCGCCGCCGCCCGCGCGACCGCGTTGTTCACCCCGCTCGCGATGCCGGCGAGGCGGTCCGGAGCCGAGGCGAGCGCCGTCGACGTCAGCGGCGCCACCAGCAGCACCAGGCCGACGCCGACGATCACCACGCCGGGGAACACCGCGGTGAGGTACGGCGCCTCGGGCCCGATCCCGGAGAGCAGCGCCGCGCCGACGGCGCAGAGCAACGGCCCCACACCCATGGGGATCCGTGGCCCGATCCGCGCGCCGAGCGCTCCCGCGCGGGAGGAGAACGCGATGAGCAGGAGCGTCACCGGGAGCGCGGCCATGCCCGCCGCCAGGGGGGAGTACCCGGAGACCACCTGGAGCGTGACGGTGACGAAGAACGAGAAGCCGGCCAGAGCGGCATAGACCAGGAACGTCTCGACCTGGGTCGCGGAGAACGCCGGGGCGCGGAACAGGCCGAGGGGCAGCATGGGGTGCTGCGACCGCGCCTCCACCAGCACGAACGCCCCCATCGCGAGGAGTCCGACGGCGAGCGGCACCACCACGAGCGGGTCGCCCGGCCCTCGCTCGGGCCAGGCGGTCAGGCCGAAGGTCATCCCCGCGAGGCCCACCGCGCCCAGGACCGAGCCGAGGACGTCGAGGTGCGGGGCGGCGTCGTCGTCCGCCGATTCCGGGACGTGGCGCAGCGCGACGACGACGATCACCGCCGCCAGCGGCAGGTTGATCAGGAAGACCCAGCGCCAGTTGGCCACCTCCACGATCCACCCGCCCAGCAGGGGTCCGGCCACACCCGCGATCCCGCCGAGGCCGGCCCAGGCGCCGATGGCGCGGGGCCGGTCGTCGGGGTGGAAGGACGCCTGGATGATCGCGAGCGAGCCGGGGGTCAGCAGCGCGGCGCCCACGCCCTGGAGCAGGCGCGCCGCCACGAGCACGCCGGTGGTGGGCGCGAGGCCGCAGGCGAGCGAGGCGACGGCGAACCAGACGACGCCGATCAGGAACACGCGGCGTCGGCCGAACCGGTCGCCCAGGGAGCCCGCGAGCAGGATCAGCCCGGCGAGGGTGAGGACGTAGCCGTTGACCACCCACTGCAGCCCGGCGGTGCTCGCGCCCAGGTCCCGCCCGATGTGCGGGAGGGCGATGTTCACCACGGTGGAGTCGATGAAGGCGATCCCGCTGCCGAGCACGGTGGCGAGCAGGATCCACCGCGCGGCGGGGGTGCCGTAGCGGACCACGGGGCGCGCGGGTGCGGCGTCGTCGGTCACGTGCCCAGGGGACCGGTCGTGGGGCACCCGCGTCAAGACCCTGGCGGTGCAGTCCCGGCGCGGCGTGATCAACTCGAAGCACCACCCGCTGGGCGGGTAGACCATGGACCCGTGGGACCTCGCCTCGAGGTGGTCCTCGACACCGACTGCGCCCTCGGCGTGCCGGGCGCCAAGGTGGACGACGGCTTCGCGCTTGCCCTCGCGCTCGCCTCGCCCGAGATCGACATCACGTTCGTCACCACCGTGGCCGGCAACGTGGACGTGCTGACCGCGACGGCGCGGACGACGGCGCTCCTCGCGCGCCTGGGCAGGCCGGACGTCCCCGTGGTGGCCGGGGGCTGTCCGGACGGCGGCGCGGCGGCCCGCGCCCTCGCTTCCCGGGCGCTGGAGCGCCCCGGCGAGGTCACGGTGGTGGCGTTGGGGCCGCTCACCACGGTGGCCGCGGCGTTCGGTGCCGATCCGCGTGTCGCCGCCGCGATCGGCGACGTGGTGGCCATGGGCGGGAGGTTCCTGGGCGGCCCCGACGACGAGCCGGAGTTCAACACGCGCATTGACCCATGGGCAGCGCGCGCGGTCCACGCAGCCGGGGCCCGTACCTGGTGCGTGAGCCTGGACGTCACGTCGCGGATGGCCCTGGGCCCGGTGGACCTCGAGCGTTTGGCGGCCGGTGGGGCAGCCGGGCGCTACCTCGCGGAGCAGTCGCGGGCGCGCGTGAAGGTCCTCGCCGCCGAGCACCCCTCCGCCGGCCACGCCTCTGCCGGCCACGCCTCCGCCGTCGGCGTCACCGCGTGCCCCATGCACGACCCCCTGGCCGTCCTCGCCGTCACGCACCCGCACCTGCTGCGCTGGCACGCCGCCGAGGTCACGGTGGATACCGAGCGGCCCCACCGCGGCCGCACCCGGGCGCACCTGCTGCCCGACGGCGCAGCCCACCTCGCGACGTGCCGCGTGGCGATCGACGTGGACGCCGAGGCGGCCAAGGACGTGCTGATCACCCGGCTCGCGGCCCTGCCGTAGCGCGCCGGCCCGATCGACCGGGCCCGAGGTAGTCGGTTCGGCGCGAGGTAGTCGTTCTGAACCGGCGATCTGACGCCGAACCGACTACCTCGCCGGTCAGAACGGGTGCGCGACCGGTCAGAACGGGTGCACGAACAGCCCGCTGGCCAACTTCGGCTCGAACCACGTGGACTTGGGCGGCATGACCTGGCCCTGGTCGGCCACGTCCATGACGTCCCGGGTGGTGGTGGGGCACATCGAGAAGGCGACGGCGAAGCGCCCGGAGTCCACCACCCGTTCGAGTTCGGCCGTGCCCCGGCTGCCGCCCACGAAGGCGATCCGCTGGTCGGTGCGCGGGTCCGCGATCCCGAGCACCGGCGCGAGCACGCGGTCCTGCAGCACCGAGATGTCGAGGCGGGCGATGGGGTCGTTCTCGTCCACCAGCCCGGGCCGCACCGTGGCGCGGAACCACTCACCGGCCACGTACGCGCCCACGGTGTGCGGCGTCGTCGGCGCGACGGCGGAGCCCTCCGGGACCAGGGCGAACGTCTCGGCGAGGGCCGCCAGGAACTCCTCCACGGTGTGCCCGGCCAGGTCCGCGACCACCCGGTTGTAGGGGAGCACGTTCAACTCGCTCGCGGGGAAGGTCACCGCGAGGAACACCCCGGACTGACCGCTCCCGCCGCGCAGGGCCGCCACCCGCGAGGCGGCGGCGCTGCGGTGGTGGCCGTCCGCCACGTAGAGCCGTCCGATCGCGCCGAACGCCGCCTCGAGCGTCTCGGTGGGGGCACCGGGCGCGACCGCCCAGAGGCAGTGGTGGACGCCGTCGGGCGTGTCGAAGTCCTCGAGCGGCTCCTCCAGCAGGGCCTCCGCGACCACGCGGGCCACCACGCCGGCGGCGGAGGTGTCCTCGCGGAACATGAGGAAGACGGGCTCGTCGTGCGCGCCGAGGGCGTCGATGTGCGCGACGCGGTCGTCTTCCTTGTCCTTGCGCGTGTGCTCGTGGGTGGCGATCGTGCCGTCGTCGTACTCGGCCACGGACGCGCAGGCGACGATGCCCGTCTGGACCGTGGTCCCGAGGCGCTGGCGGTAGACCAGGTAGCGCGCCGCGTCGTCGGGAACGAGGACGCCGCGGGCGAGGAAGTCGGCGAGCGCCACCCGTCCCTGCTCGTAGACCTCGGGAGCGTGCACGTCGACCGCGTCCGGCAGGTCGATCTCCGGGCGGGAGATGTGGAGGAAGGAGTTCGGGTTCCCGGCGGCGAGGGCCCGAGCCTCGGCGACGTCGACCACGTCGTACGGCGGGGCGGCCACCTGGGGGGCCAGGCAGGGGGCGGGACGGAGGGCGAGGAAGGGCTTCAGGACGGCCACGGCGTTCACCGTAGCAGCGCCGCGCGTGGCCACCGGGTTCGCGGCAGGGTCCAGGTCGCGGACGCAGGGCGTGGCGCCATTACCCTTCGCCCGGTGATATCACTGCCGGCGGGTCCAGTTCCCGGCGTCTCCGACGTCCCACCCGAACCCGCGCACCGGTCCCCGGAGGGTGCGTTCCGTCCGCTGCGGTGGGGGCGCGTGCTCGCGGCGCTGTGGACCGTCTCCGCGATCGCGGTGCTGCTGAGCTACCTCATCCCTCTGGTGGGTCCCTACCCGCCCTGGTCGCGGGACGGGAAGCTCGGCGAGTGGTTCTGGGTGGACCAGGAGGGCAACTTCCCCACGTGGTGGAGTGGGTCGGTCCTGGTGACGGCCGGTGTCCTGCACCTCGCGGCGACCTGGATCGCGCGCCGGACGCGGGCGCGCGCTGTCCTCGCCTGGGCGGTGCTCGCGACCCTGGCCCTCATGATGTCGCTCGACGAGGTCGCCCAGCTGCACGAGTACGGAAACACGCGCCTCGGCGCCGCCGGCGCGACGCTCTTCTTGAGCTACCCATGGCTGGTCTTCGGGATCCCGCTGGGGGTGGCGGCGATCGCCGTCGTCGTGGTCTCGGCGATCCGGCTCCCTCGGGTCACGCGCGTGCTCGAGGTGGTCGCGATCGGTCTCTTCTTCCTCGGTGCCGTCGGACTGGAGGCTGTGGGCGACGCGGTGCTCAGTCGCGGGCTCGGCGCCTCCGTGCTGGAGGTCGTCCAGCACCTCGAAGAGGGCGTCGAGATGCTCGGATCCAGCCTGATGGTGGTCGCGCCCCTGGCGGCCTTGAATGTGTGTGTCGGGGACGGTCGCCTGGCCGTCGTCATGAGGGGCTAGGGGTCCTCCGGGGAACCCGGCCGACGTCGGAGGGGCCGGTTCTCGATCGCGGGAGTGCCCGCCGTTGTCACCGCGTCCTCCAGAGCCGGGCGACCGTCCAGCCGAGCAGCGCCACGAGCAGGACGTTGCGCGCGGCGGCCACCACCACGATGGGCGGCCATGCCGTGAGGAACGCGATGTAGTCCCACGGGAACATCCACTGGGTGAGGCCGCAGGCCACGAGCACCACGACGGCGGGCGTCCGCCACGCCCCCGCCCAGCCGCTCCGCGCGAGCGCCACGGCAATGGGTGGGAGCAGCCAGGCGAGGTACTGCGGCGACCCCACCTTGTTGAACACGATCAGCGCGAGTTCCAGCGCCAGGGTGGCCAGGAGCAGGGCCTCCACCGACCGGATCGCGCCGTCGGTCGCCGCTGCGTCCCCCGCGACGTCGATCCCGCGCCGCGCCGCGCGCCAGGCCAGCCCCACGATCGCGGCGACGGCGAGGAGGAGGAGGACGTCGAGTGCCGTCGCCACCGCTCCCGAGCCCGGGCCCGCGATCTCGAAGGTGTTGAGATCGTGGTTCAGGTATGCGGCGATCTGCGGGTCCACCAGCCGCGCGAGGCTGTACGGCGTGGCGCCCACCGCCTCCACCTGCAGGCCGCGCGTGCCCTGCTCGACGAGGAAGCCGAGCACGCGCGAGCCGGAGCCGAGCGCGAGCGCGAGCGCGACGACGACGGCGCTCGCGGCCGCCGCGGGGAGCAGGACGTCCCGCACTGCGCGGCGAGCGGTCGAGGCGAGGGCCAGCACGATCGCGCCCGGGGCGACCTTGATCCACGCGCCGGCGGTGAGCAGGACCGTGGCGACGCGAGGCCGGGTGCTCGCCACGGCCAGCGCCATGACCGTCAGCGGCGCGATGAGGCCGTCGAGGCGGCCCAGGGTGACCGGGCCGAGAGCCAGAGTGGCCCCGAGCCACCACCACGCGCCCACCTCGCCCCGGCGCTGGGCGCGCAGCAGGACGGCGAGGGCGAGGGCGTCGAGCGCCGTGACCAGCGCGGCCCACGCGAGGGCATACGCCACGGGCGATCCTGCCCACGGGGCGACCGCGAGCATCGGGGCGAGGGCGCCGATGGGGTAGACCCACGCGGCGTCCAGCACCGGCCACCACCCGTGGTCGAGCCCGTCCCGCACCCAGAACCGGTAGAGCTCGACGTCGTAGAAGACGCCCTCCCGGATGAGACCGACGCCCACCACCGTGAGCGCGAGGTGGACGACGGCGAAGGCGAGCCACAGCCACACCCGGCCGCCGAGCAGCGGGTCCGGTCGCGGCGCCGACGTGGCCCCCGGCGCCGCGGGCGCTGCGGCGCCGCTCACGGCGCCGTCGACGGTGCCATCGGTCGTGGCCTCCACGGGCCTCGCCTCAGACGCCGAGGCCCAGGCTCGCCCCGCTCGACGGGACGCTCGCGATGAGCACCACGAAGAACAGCCAGCCCAGGATGATCAGGGCGAACAGCGCGATCACGGCGTAGCCGATGGCGATGCCCGCGATCGCCAGCCCGCGCCCCTGCTCACCCGACCGGCTGATCTGGCCGAGGGCAAGGTGCCCGCAGACCACCCCGGCGATCGCCGTGATGCCCGTGGTGAGCCCGAGTGCGGAGCACACCAGCGAGACGATGGCGAGAGTGTTGGTGGGCGGCGGGGCGTACCCGTAGGGCGCGGGGGCGTACGACGCCGGGGCGTAGGGCTGCTGGGGGTACCCGGCCGGCTGGGGGTATCCGACCTGCTGGGGGTACGCGGCCTGCTGGGGGTATCCGACCTGCTGGGGGTACGCGACCTGCTCGGGGTAGGGGGCCGGCTGGGGGTACGACGCCGGCTGGGGATAGGGGGCCTGGTCGGGGTACGACGCCGGCGCGGGGTACCCGGCCTGCGGGTACGGCCCCGCAGCCGGCGGCAGGTACCCGCCCGGCGTCGGCTGCTGGGTGGGAGAGGCCGGCGGGGTGGGAGAGGCCGGCTGGGTGGGCGAGGCCGGCTGGGAGGCCGAGCCCGGCTGGGAGGCCGAGCCCGGCGGGGCGAACGGCGGGGTGGGTGCGGAGTCCTGCGGTGCGTCGGGAGTGCTCATGATGTTTCCGTCCGTGGGGGCACTGGCCCCGAGGATCGCACACGAAAGGTCCCGGGTCGCGCCCAGTAGGGTTCGCCGCAGACCAGGGCGGCGCGAGAGGGAGTCGGGTCATGACCACGTCGGTATGGACGGTGCACGGTGACGGACGCACGATCACACCGGGGGAGGTGGTCCGCCCCGACGAGCGGCTGACCTGGCCCCGGACCATCGGGATCGGGCTGCAGCACGTGGTGGCGATGTTCGGCGCCACCTTCCTGGTCCCGCTGCTGACCGGCTTCCCGCCGGCCACCACCCTGTTCTTCTCCGCGATCGGCACCGCCCTCTTCTTGATCATCACGAAGAACCGCGTGCCGTCCTACCTCGGCTCCTCGTTCGCGTTCATCGCCCCGATCTCGGCGGCGATGGCGAGCGGCGGGATGTCGAGCGCGCTCGGCGGAATCGTGGTGGTGGGCCTCCTGCTCGCCGCCGTCGGCCTCGTGGTGCACCTCGCCGGTCCGCGGTGGATCGACGTCGTGATGCCGCCCGTGGTCACCGGCACGATCGTGGCCCTCATCGGCTTCAACCTGGCGCCCGCGGCATGGACCAACGTCCAGGCCGCGCCGCTCACCGCCTTCCTCACCCTGGGCGCGACGATCCTGGCCTCGGTGCTCTTCCGCGGGATCCTCGGGCGCCTCTCGATCCTGCTCGGCGTAATCGTCGGTTACGTGGTGGCGTACGTGCGCGGCGAGGTGGACTTCGCGCCGGTGCGCGAGGCCGCGTGGGTGGGCCTGCCGCAGTTCACCACCCCCACCTTCGACATCGCGGTGCTCGGCCTGTTCATCCCGGTGGTCGTGGTGCTGGTGGCGGAGAACGTGGGGCACGTGAAGTCCGTGGCGGCCATGACGGGCGCGGACCTCGACCCGGTCACCGGGCGGGCCCTCCTGGCCGACGGCGTGGCCACCACTCTCGCCGGGATCGGCGGGGGGTCCGGCACCACCACCTACGCCGAGAACATCGGGGTCATGGCGGCCACGCGGGTGTACTCGACCGCGGCGTACGCCGTCGCGGCGGCGACGGCGCTCGTGCTCAGCCTCTCGCCCAAGTTCGGGGCGCTCATCGCGACGATTCCCCAGGGCGTTCTCGGCGGCGTCGCCACCCTGCTCTACGGCATGATCGGCGTGCTCGGCGCGCGCATCTGGGTGCAGAACAAGGTCGACTTCGGCGACCCGGTGAACCTCACCACGGCCGGTGTCGCGCTGGTCATCGCGATCGCGAACTACTCCGTGGTGCTCGGGGACGTGCGGTTCGAGGGCATCGCCCTGGGTACGGGCGCCGCGATCGTGATCTACCACGTGATGCGCGCCCTGGCCCGCTGGCGCGGGACCGCGGCGGTCTCACCCGAGGAGCCGAAGGGCGTGTCGCTCGCGAAGGGGTGACGAGCGCGAAGGGGTGACGAGCCCGGATCAGGTGGTGCCGTCCGGTGTGCCCCCGACCGGCGTGCACCCCTCCGGTGCGACGAGCGGCGTGGCCGGGTCCAGCACCGACTCCTCCATCGAGCGCATGGAGTCGAAGGCAGAGCCGATCGTGACGTCCACCGTGGCGTCCGCTCGGTTGTCGAGGCGGATCACCGCGCCATCGAAGATCGGGGCGATCGTGTAGGCAGCGGCGAGGCCGGCGGGGCCGGATCGGATGAGCACCGTGCCGTCGAACCGTCCCCGGGTCTCGTTGCCGGTGGCGCCGATGACGAATCCGCGACCGGAGAGATCGGCGGCCGTGGCCGCGGCGAGCCCGGCGCGGGTGGTTCCGTTGTAGACGTTGACGGTGATGAAGTCGTAGGACACGGGGAGGGCGCCCTCCGGCGGGCACGGCACGGCGTCCGCGGAGGCCGACGCGGCCGCGAAGGGGACGTTGAACGGTGCCGGGATCGCCCCGAAGTAGACCCCCGTCCCCAGGAGCCCGGCGGCGACCAGCGCCGTGATCAGCGTGCCGAAGATGACCGCCTGCCGCTCATGCAGGTGGCGACGCCGGACCGCCCGACGACGGGCGACATCGTTCGCTCCTGTGCTCACGGTGGCCCAAACTAGCCGATGGATCCCGCGGCGGCTGGGTGGCCCGCCGCCGCCCCGCGCACGGCGTTCGGGCTACGTGACGTCCAGGACCAGCACGCGGGCGTGCAGGACGGCCCGCTGCTGGAGGGCGCTGCGCAGGGCCCGGTGGAGGCCGTCCTCGAGGTAGAGCTCGCCTCGCCACTGCACCACGTGCGCGAAGAGGTCGCCGAAGAACGTCGAGTCCTCGGACAGGAGACTGCGCAGGTCGAGCGTGCTCTTCGTGGTCACGAGCTCGTCGAGGCGTACCTGGCGCGGCGGCACCTCGGCCCACTGCTTGGGCGTCGTCAGGCCGTGGTCGGGGTACGGACGACCATCCCCGACCCGCTTGAAGATCACGTGGGGAGTGTAGGACGAGACCTTCGCGCCGGCGCGGCGAGCCGTCGCCGGGTCGGGCTGCCGGCCTCGGGCGAGGTCCCTACTGGGCGCGGCCGATCAGGTCGAGGTCGCGGTTGAGGCGCGTGAGCAGGCGAGCGAGGTCCCGACGGTCCTGCTCCGGCCACGCGTCCGTCACCGCGTCGTAGAAGCGCGACCGGGCGGCCCTGCTCTCGGCGAAGGCCCGCAGTCCGCGCTCGGTGGCCGCCACCAGCGTGACGCGCCCGTCGTCCGGGTGCCGGACGCGCTCGACGAGCCCGGCGGAGGACATCGCGTCCACCTGGCGGGTGATCGTCGAGGCGTTCAACCCCAGGCGTTCGGCGAGGGCGTTGACGCTGGTGGCGCCCTGTTCGGACAGGATCGTCAGGAGGAGGTAGGCCGAGCGCTCGAGGTGACCGTTGATTCCTGCGGCCCGCAGGGCGCCGGCGGCCAGGCGCACGAGGATGGCCACCTGCTGCTCGATCCGGCCGACGGTCCCGTCGGCGTCCTCGACGGGCACCACGGCGTCCCCCACGCCTGGCTCCATGCGCTTCACGGGGTACACCGTAGACCAGCCGCGGCCCGTAGTTGATCAAGCCTCGCCCGAGTCGGCCGCCGTCGCGCACCTGGTCACGGTCGCCGTGGTCCGCTGGACGTACGCTTTCGAGGCGTGGAGACCGTGGACATCCCCGACGACGCCGTCCCTCCCGTGCCGCCCGCAGCCCCGGCGCCGGGTCCGCACGGTGAGGCCACGGACACCCCGCGCCGCGCCGGCCCGTGGGCCGACCCGTTCGGGCGGCTCGCGGTGCGCAGCGCCCAGGTCCTGCTCGTCCTCGCCCTCACCACCACCGTGGTGCTCGGCCTCATCCAGCTGAAGCTCATCGTCATCCCCGTGCTCATCGCCGTGGTGGTCGCGGCCGCGGTGAGCCCGGTGGTGGGGGCGCTGCAACGGCGCGGCGTGCCCACGGTGCTGGCCGTGTGGGCCGCGCTGGTCACGGGGCTCTCGGCGCTCGGCGTGGTGATCTGGCTGGTGGTGCGCGGGTTCCGCCGAGAGTGGTCCGAACTCGTGGACGCGGCCGGCCGCGGGCTCGCGGAGCTCCAGGCCTCTCT
>JARKOU010000193.1 GCA_029975645.1 Actinomycetales bacterium | reverse complement strand
CTCGCTGGGATCATCGACGTCGCGCTGCGACACGATGCACTCCAGAGCAACCCGGCCCGCCAGACCAAGGCCATCGCCCCTAAGGCCAAACCCGTTGTCGCCCTTTCGGTCGAGGAGGTGAGTAGCCTTCGGCGGGCCATCGCCGGTGACCGTGCTGCCGCGCGCGCCGACCTGCCCGATCTCGTCGATCTGATGCTCGCCACCGGGTGCCGGATCAACGAGGCCCTCGCATTGCGATGGGCGGAGGTCGACCTCAAGTCCGACGTCCCGACGCTGAGCATCGTCGCCACGGTCGTGCGGCGCAGAGGTTCCGGCCTAACCATCCAGGACCACCCCAAGACGAACGCAAGCAAGCGGAGGCTCCTGCTCCCGACTTTCGCTGTGGAGATGCTCCTGCGTCGCAGCGTCGAGCAGCCGCCGAACGAGGACGACGTGGTATTCCCCTCCTCTGCGGGGACACTTCGCGACTCTCACAACGTCAGCCGGCAGTGGAGAGACTTCCAGCGCCGCAACCCCGGTTGGTCGCACGTCACTTCGCATGTCTTCAGGAAGACCGTCGCGACCGTCCTCTCGCGGGAGTTCGACGCCCTCACGGCATCGGCACAACTGGGTCACTCATCGTCGGCGATCACGGAGAAGTACTACGTCGCCCGCGCACACGAGGGCCCTGATGCCCGGAGCACGCTTGCGGCGTTCGCTGCCGGTCAAGGGGAAAGCGATGGGTAAGCGGTGGATCGCGACCCCGTAACCGGGCGAAAGAGTGAGGCCCTGCGCCGCATAGTTGCAGCCCAGGGCCCCATTCAGAAGCGCGCCCGAAGGGACTCGAACCCCCAACCTTCTGATCCGTAGTCAGATGCTCTATCCATTGAGCTACGGGCGCAGGGCCACCGCTGCGATGCAGCGACCGGGGAAGAGACTACTGCCCAGGCGCGCCCAGCCCAAACCGAGCCACTTACGCCGGGCCGCGAGCGCCGTCGTGAGCGGTCTCGTGGAGGTCCCGGACGCCCGCGAGGCGCCGCATTGGTCGGGGCTGACCTCCCGGACAACACGCACCGAAGCGCCAGGCGCCGGTTCACCGCCCCGACCCTGCAAGCCGTTCCGTCACGCCCTCCGTGAGTCGCCGGCCCCGCACACCCCGCCGGAAGCGCTCACGGCCACCGCGGTAGGCCGGGAGGGACGACGGCGCCCCGCGCCGGGTCTTCAGAGCCCGGCCAGAGCCCGCGCCCGTTGAAGGACATCCGCGACCGAACCGGCGAGGGTGCCGCCGCCGTTCGCCGTCGAGGCTGTCGTGAGCCCGACGGCGCTGAAGAAGGCGAGCCGCTCAGCGACGCCCTCGGAGGTGTCCGGCAGGCACGCGATCCGGTCGCATCCGTGGGCCTCGGCGGCCGCTGCGAACGCCACCACGAGGTTCGCCGCGACCCTTCCGCGCCGATGACGGGGATCCACGTAGATGTGGTCGATCCACGCGCACTCCGCCCCCGGGGGCGTCGCGCCGTCGCCCGTCTCGCCAGGAAGGGATGGAGGCTCCCGGTCCGCGCAGCCAGAGTCCAATTGACCCTCCACGTACCCGACCACCCGTCCTTCGGCGAGCGCCACGAACGTGGGATGCGGCCAGCTGAAGCCGCCGAGGATCTCGTCCGTCTCGGCGGAGGCGGCAGGCGCAGGGGAAACGCTCGAGCGCGGTGCGAGCAGGTCGACGACGGCGATCGCCAAGTCTCGACTGAACGGCACAACCGTCACCGAAGGCGGGAGGTGCGGGTCGGTCACGGCCGCGACTGTAATCGCTTGCAGGCGTGATTGCTCGTCGGGTGCGGCCGGGCGGGAGCGTCGGCCGGGCTCGAGGCGTGACGGACTGGCACGGACCGAGCCCGCCAGAGGGCCTCGCCGGTGCTGAGGGACGCTCAGCGTCACCGAGAGCCGCCCGAGGCGGCGTGTCGGAGCGCGACACGCCGAGAGCCCAAGTGCTGATCGTCCCTCAGGTCCGGGCGGCGGGGTGTGGGCGATCCTTCGGCGCTCGGGGCCGCTTGGGCAGGGGCGTGGGCTCGGCGTGCCCACCGCCCCTCGGTGTCGGAGAGAATTGAACTGCTGGAGACCGTTGGTCCAGCGGTCCATGAATCTCCTCGCGTTCAGGTCGCCCCGCCGCGATGAGGCCGGATACCCACGCCGACCTCGTCGACCACGACCGGGACGCCGTCGCCAGACCGCCACAGTTGTGGGCAGGCGTCCGGAGCCGGAGAGCCGAACGGCCCGAAACCGTTGGAACTCCAACGCTTTCGGGCCGTTCGATCGAGCGGAGACGGTGGGATTTGAACCCACGGAGGGATTGCTCCCTCACATCCTTAGCAGGGATGCGCACTAGACCGGACTATGCGACGTCTCCAAGTCGGGGATCAGGGTACCGATCCCGAACCGTCCGCGGCAAAGCACACCCACGGACCCGCGCTCGCGGGAGTGTCGTCCCCCGCCGCGGGCCCTATACGTCGTACGTCCACCTCTTGTCCGTGAGCATGCGCCCGACGGCGAGGCCCACACCGATCGCCATGACCACGAACATCGTCTGCAGCGCCGTGCCGACGGCGGCCGTGTAGTCCCCGTTGTTGACCTCGACCATCGAGCGGTAGATCGCGAAGCCCGGCACCATGATCACCACCGCGGGAACGTTCAGCGTGATCCGGGGCACCTTCACCCGCGGCCCCACGAATGCGGAGAGCAGCACCACCACGAGCGCCGCGAAGCCCGCTGCCGCCTGCGGCACCAGGCCCGCCTCGATCAGCGAGATCCGCCCCGTGTTCGCGATCATCCCCACCGTCGCCGCGGTGAGCGCGATGCGCCATGGCGAGTTGAACAGGATCGCGAACCCCAGCCCCGCCACCCAGCTCGCCACGGCCCAGGCGGGGACGAGCCAGGGGTCGGGGATCGGCCAATCGGCACCCGGCGTGGGCTCGAGCCCCGCGGTCAAGGACACGAGCCACACCGCGATCCCCGCCGAGACGAGGATCATCACGCCGTAGACCGTCCGCCCGATGCCGGCTGAGAGGTCCATCTTCCAGATGTCGAGCACGGCGGTGACCAGCACGAAGCCGGGCACCAGGAAGAGGACCGCGGAGACGAAGCCCACCTGGTTTCCGGGCGTCGCCACGCCCAGGGCGTCGAGGCCGACGACGACGGTCAGGTACGCCAGCGACGCCACCGTCGCCGCGATGATCGTAGTCCCGAAGACGTTGAACGACTTGTGGTGCATCGCGCGCCGCGTCGCCTGGCCGAGCGAGGCACCCACGAACACCGCCGCGCACTCGATCCACCCACCGCGGTTGAGCAGGGCGAACCCGGCGCACGCGAGGCCCGCGAACAGGGCGTTCGCTACCGCGCCGTACAGCGGACCCGACGCCGCGATCTCGTTGAGGGAGCGCTGCGCCTGTTCCACCGTGATCGAGTTGGGCTTCAGGCTGTCGGCGTACCGCTCGAGCCGGGTGAGGCGGTCCGCGTTCGCGCCGATTGTGCGCTGCTCCGCCACCTCGGTGCGGAAGATCGGGCCGCGGTGCGACGTCGTCGTGATCTCGGTGAGCGTCACGAGGGCCTCATGCCGGTCCAGGCCCAGCGCAGCGGCGAGTCGGCGCATGGCCATCTTCACGCGGTACGACGCCGTACCCGAGGCCAGCATCATCTTGCCCATCCGCAGGACGACGCCGGACTGCTGGATCAGCGAGACCGGTTCGAGTTGCTCTTCGCTCACCGGGCAATCTTGGCGGCTCCGGCGTCGGATCGCTGACCGTGCGCCGTCGTCGTTCTCCGGCGGCGCCGGTGCGCGCCGCTCAGGCGGCCTGGCGCACCAGGGAGATGTCGTTGCAGGCCTCGCAGACCTCCTGGGGAATCACGCCCAGTCGCATGAGGAGCGCGAAGATCCGGCACCCCACGCAGAACCCGAGCGCGGCCTCGAGGGTCGCGAACAGCACCATCATCGCGAGCAGGGCGTTCGCAAGCCCGATCCAGCCGAACACCAGGGCAGAGAGCGCGGCCGTCACGGTGACGACGGCGCCGATCCCCTGCGCGAACCGCTTGGGCGGGCCCGGGACGAGTTTCGCCTTGCCGAGGAAGCGAGGCGCGAAGACCCGCTGGGCGAACCAGCCGAGCGGGCTCAGCTTCGGGCCGGTGAGCACGCGCGCGACGAAGCCGTAGGCGATCGGCACGAGCAGCCAGTACCAGCCGGTCACGAGGACGAGGGCACAGGACGCGGCGACGACGGCCGCCACCGTGCGGGCGGCCTTCTCGTTCACCGGGTTCGGGAAACCAAGAAGGGAGGCCATCGCTCCACGGTAGGTCCGTGATCGCGGCAACCAAAGGGCGGACCGGAACGTCTCACCTTCCGGACGCGTGAGTTGCGTCACGGCCGACGACGGCGCGCCGGGCCGCCGTCGTCCTGGCGGAGGGCAAGGGATTCGAACCCTTGGTGCGGGGTCACCGCACAACGGTTTTCAAGACCGTCACATTCGGCCGCTCTGTCAGCCCTCCTGGCGGACGCCATTGTGACGTATCCGCGCGAGGGCGGGTCCGTGCGCCGACCGCGGGTGCGCACCGACCTGCCCTCGGCGCACGCACCCGCCCTCGCGGGCCGCCGTACCCTGCCGCCATGCGCGCGATCGCGATCACCCGCCCCGGCGGTCCGGAGGTTCTCGCGCCTCTCGACCTCCCGGACCCCGTGCCAGGGGACGGCGAGGTGCTGATCGACGTCGCCGCGGCCGGGGTCAACCGCGCCGACCTCCTCCAGCGACAGGGCCACTACCCGCCCCCGCCGGGCGCCCCCGACACCCCCGGCCTCGAGTGCTCCGGCGTGATCGCGCAGCTGGGGCCGGGCGTCACCGGGTGGGCTCCAGGGGATCGCGTCGCGGCGCTTCTCGACGGCGGGGGGTACGCGGAGCGCGCCGTCGCCCCCGTCGGCCAGTTGCTGCGGGTGCCGGAGCACCTCGACCTCGTCGACGCCGCTGCGCTCCCCGAGGCGCTGTGCACCGCCTGGTCCAACCTGGTGACGGTCGGCGGGCTGACGCGTGGCGACGTCGTCCTTGTCCACGGCGGGAGCGGCGGCATCGGGACGATCGCGATTCAACTCGCCCGGGCCCTCGGGGCGCTCGTCGCGACCACCGCGGGGGGGCCGGAGCGCGTCGCTCGCTGCCTGGCGCTCGGCGCCGAGATCGGCATCGATCACCGAGCCGACGACGTCGTCGCCCGCCTCCGCGAGGCCACCGACGGCCGCGGCGCCGACGTCATCCTCGACGTCCTCGGCGCCGGGGCGCTCGCCACCAACCTGCGCGCGCTCGCGACGGGCGGCCGCCTGGTGATCATCGGCCTGCAGCAGGGGCGCCGGGCCGACGTCGACCTCGGCCTCCTTCTCGCCAAGCGCGCGAGCATCCACGGGACCACGCTGCGGTCGCGGCCGCACGCCGAGAAGGCCGGCATCGTGGCCGACGTCGCCTCCCGCGCCTGGCCGCTCCTGGAGGAGACCGACGACGGCATCGCGCGGCTGCGACCCGTGGTCCACGCCCGACTCCCGCTGGCCGACGCCGCCGCGGCCCACAGCATGCTCGAGCGCGGCGAGGTCTTCGGCAAGGTGCTCCTGATCCCGTAGAGCTGGCCAAACCGCGAACATCCGGTCGCTTCGCGAACTCCCGGAGTTCGCAAACTGATTGGTTGTTCGCGAGCCGCCCGGAAGTTCGCAGTTCGCGGGGGAGATCTGGTGAGGAGAGCTGGCGCGGGCGGCGGGGAGGAGGGCGCGCGGGCGTGGATGGGCCTGGCGGGAGCCGCGAGGAACGAGCGGCGGATGGTTGCCCGCGCGCG
>JARKOU010000188.1 GCA_029975645.1 Actinomycetales bacterium | reverse complement strand
TGAGCATCGTGGGGACCCACCACGTGGGGTTGGTCTTGGGCGCGGTTTCGCGGGGCGGCGGGACGTACGCCGCCTTCTTGCGGCGGTTGCGGGACTCGGGCACGTGGCGTCTCCTCGGCGGGGCTCGCGTCACCAGCGCGGTGGGGCCGGCTCGGTCCGGCCGGAATGCCGCTCGCGGGGCGCGTGATCTAGCGTAGGAGACAGTACCGGCGCCCGGCCCGATCCGACGGGCCGGCCCGGGAGCCAAGGAGCCGGAGGAGCCGTGACGCAGGGCCAGAGCATCGACCGCGAGGTCGACGCCCGCCCGGAAGGCGGTGCCGCGGCGGTGGACGCCGTCGAGACGGCCGCCGACACCGATGCCGCCGAACCGGCGTCGTCGACGCCCGAGCCGCCGCACCGGGTGCGCTCGGTTGCGCACCGTTTCCTCACCCAGCGCTCGGTCTCGATTGCGGTGGTGGCGGTGATCGCGGGACTGCTGTTCGCGATCAACGCCACCCTGTTCCGTTCCTCCGGGGACCGCGAGGCCCAGAACCTCAGCGACCTGGTTCAGGAGGAGGAGGTCCGGGTCGACCAGATCACGCAGGAGGTCGAGGCCCTTCGGGCGGACGTCGACCGCCTCGTGGAGCAGGCGTCGGCGGGTGAGCCGCCGTCCGACGGCGGGCTCACGGGGGCCACCGCGATCGCGGCCGGCCGCGTCGCCGTCGTCGGCCCGGGCGTGGTGGTCAAGTTGTGGGACGCGCCGACGTCGAACGCCCCGCAGGGGGCGCGGCCGGACGACCTCCTGGTCCACCAGCAGGACGTCGAGGCCGTGGTCAACGCGCTCTGGGCCGGAGGGGCGGAGGCGATGACCATCCAGGGGCAACGAGTGACCGCCAAGACCGCCGTGCGATGCGTGGGCAACGTGCTGCTCCTGCACGGTGCCACGTACTCGCCGCCCTACGAGATCGCCGCGATCGGAGACCCGTCGACGTTGATGAGCTCCCTGTACTCCTCGCCCGGCGTGGAGGTGTACCTCGAGTACGTCGACGCGGTGGGCCTGGGCTGGTCCGCGGTCCGGGAATCGGAACTCGACATGCCGGCCGCGGACTCGGTCACGGGCCTGTCGTATGCGACCGTGCCGGACGAGGCGCTCCGCTCGGCGCTCCAGGCGAGCGGAGCAGCGGCGGACACCGCCTCGGATCCAGCGCCGGAGGACGAATGAGCAGCGCGTCTCCTCCTCACCCGCCGCATCGGACCGCGCCCCCGGATCCCGCACCGCCACCAGCCAGCCCCGGAGAGCACATGACGGCGACGACCCCCCGGCCGACGTCGATCCTGGTGATCGACAACTACGACAGCTTCGTCTACACGATCGTCGGCTACCTCCAGCAACTGGGCGCGCACACCACGGTGGTGCGCAACGACGCGGTGCCGTCGTCGATCACGGGGTTCGACGGCGTTCTCGTCTCGCCGGGACCGGGGACGCCCAAGGAGGCGGGCTCGAGCCTGGAGGTCATCGAGGAGTGCGCGGCCGAGCGGGTCCCGATGCTCGGCGTGTGCCTGGGCCACCAGGCGCTGGGTGAGGTGTTCGGCGGGGTGGTGACCCACGCGCCGGAACTCATGCACGGCAAGACGAGCCTGGTGGTGCACACCGGCCAGGGCGTCTTCGCCTCGCTGCCCTCCCCGTTCACGGCCACCCGGTACCACTCGCTCGCGGTGGTCGCGGACTCGGTGCCGGAGGAGTTGATCGTGACGGCGCACACCACGAACGGCATCGTCATGGGCCTGGAGCACCGCGACCTGCCGTTGCACGGCGTGCAGTTCCACCCGGAGTCGGTGCTCACCGAGGGCGGCCACCGGCTCCTCGCGAACTGGCTGGCGATCTGCGGGGACGCCGGCGCCGTCGAACGTTCCCGCGGCCTCGCCCCACTCGTGCGGCGGTAGGAACCCGGCCCGCCGGCGCGGCCTCAGGTCTCGAAGTGCGCCGCCGCGCTGTAGAACTCCACCCGGCCCCGGGGCTCGCCCGAGAGGAACTCGATGCGCAGGCAGAGGGTCAGCCCATACCCGAAGTACGAACCTCCGCCGTTGCTGACCTTGACGGGTTCGGGAAGGCTGATGCCTTGCCCGAAGAGAAGCCCCATGACGGAAAGGTCCTCCAACCGGTAGATGCATTCCTGCCCGTAGCGAAGGTCGATCCGGGTCATCTTGGCGTTCTCGTTGAGGTTGACATCGAGCCAGAACGACTTCAGCTCGACCTCGTCGCCGTCCATCTGGTTGGGAGTGGTGAGTGGGATGTGGAACCAGCCGTAGGTTCCCGCCTCCTGCTCCACGACGGTTCCGAGATCGCCCCGGTGCTGGATCAGCTTTGCTGACTGCGGATACTCAACGACCGTAGCGACGCCGTGCGTCGCGAACCGATACTCGCCCATCGTTGCTCTCCCTTCCGGCGACTCGACGATCTGGCCGCCCCGAGCGACCCGTGCTCCGGGCTCGTCCTGGGCCAGGGTTTCGAGACGAAGACTGCGGCCGCGCCGACGCCTCCCGAGGGAGCCGTGACACGTCACGGACTACACCCGGTTGCGAGGTGTCTGCAAGGGCCTTCCAGGGCGGCTGTGCCCGCAGGGCAGAGTCGGTATGCCGCCTCCCGAGAGCAGGATGGCGGTAGCACTCGGCGGCGTAGTCGCCCTGCGTGCACCCAGTGGTCCGCTCGGGGCCCGTGGTTCCCCGCGCCCAGGACGTGCGGGCGCTACGGCACGGGGACGTCGGTCGGCACCACGGTGGCGGTATCCGACGGCGGCGGCGACGGCTCCGGTGCGGCCTGGGCGATCACCAGGGTGATGGTCGCGTTGATCGGCACGGTGCCGCTCTGGTCCTGGTCGATCACGGTGCCGGGGGGGTCGGTGGCCGAGACCTGGTAGACGATCCGGGAACTCACCTTGAGGGATTCCAGGGTGGCCTGGGCGTCGGTCTCGCTCTGCCCGGTCAGCACGGGGACCTGGACGTTGCCGGTTCCGAGGACCAGGGTGATCGCCGTGTCCGGGGCCACGGAGTTGCCGGCGGCGGGTTCGGTGCGCACGGCGACGTCGGCTGCCACGCCCGGCGAGTCCTCGGACTGCGTCAGGACATCACCGGTCAGGCCCTCGCCTTCCAGCAGCTGGCGGGCTCGTGCCTGGCTCAGCCCTGCGACGTCGGGGACGACGACGGCGGACGGCCCGCTCGAGAAGTAGACGGTCACCACGCTGCCGGGGTCGGCCTGGTCACTCGGCTCCCAGCGGATCGCGAGCCCCTCGTCCACGTCCTCGGAGACCTCCGTCTGCGCGGACATCTGCAGGCCGACCTCGTCGAGCGCGGTCCTGGCCTGCGCCTCCGTCATGCCCTCGAGGCTCGGCACCGCCACGGTCTCGGGAGTCGTGGGTGAGTCGCCCCGCGTCACCAGGAACACGATGCCCGCGAGCGCCGCGATTCCGATGAGCACGAGCGTCCAGATCAGGCCCTTGCGGCTCTTCGGTTCCGGCTCCGGTTCGGGTTCCGGCGTCGGCGGGGTCGGGGGGATCACGCGGGTTCCACCGGGCACGGCGCCGAGCACGGCGGTGGCGGCCGAGGTGGCACTCACCGCGGCAGCAGCACCCGCCGCTGCACCGACCGCCGGGGCACCGACCGCGGTCCCTCGCGCGGCCGCCTCAAGGTCCGCGCGGAACTCGGCGGCGGTCTGGTAGCGCTGCGTGCGGTCCTTGGCCAGGGCCTTCACGGTGACCCGGTCGAGGGCCTCGGGCACGTCCGCCGCCACGGAACTCGCCAGCGGCGGCGCCTCGCTGACGTGCTGGTAGGCCACGGCCACCGGGGACTCGCCCTGGAAGGGCGGGCGGCCCGTGAGGAGCTCGAAGAGCAGGCAGCCGGTCGAGTAGAGGTCGGACCGGGCGTCCACCACCTCGCCGCGTGCCTGCTCCGGGGAGAGGTACTGCGCCGTGCCGACCACGGCGTGCGTGGCGGTCATCGTTGCGCCGCTGTCGCCCATCGCCCGGGCGATACCGAAGTCCATGACCTTGATCGCGCCGGCGTTCGTCAGCATAACGTTCCCGGGCTTGATGTCGCGGTGGACGATTCCCGCGTGGTGGGAGTACTCGAGGGCGGAGAGCACCCCGGAGACGATCTCGACGGCCTCCTCGATCGGGACGGCCGCGCCGTCCTTCAGGAGTTCGCGGACCGTGTGCCCCTGCACGTATTCCATGACGATGAACGGGACCGCGGACGTGCCGCCCGCCGGCGTGGTGACGAGTTCCTCGCCCGTGTCGTAGACCGCGACGATCGAGGGGTGGTTGAGCGCGGCCGCAGACTGCGCCTCACGGCGGAAGCGGGCGAGGAAGGTCTGGTCGCGGGCCAGGTCCGGCCGCAGCATCTTGATCGCCACCGTGCGGTGGAGCCGCGTGTCGGTCCCGATGTGGACCTCGGCCATCCCGCCGCGACCGATGAGTTCGCCGACCTCGTATCGCCCGCCCAGTAGGCGCGGCATCCCCTCTACCACGAGCCGACCTCGTTCCACGTCCGGTGCTCCGGGAGTCCACCCGGCGCAGCATGCCCATGATCGTCCGATCCCGCAGTCGAGGGAGCGGCCTGCCCCAGGTTCCCTCCGCCGGCTGGGCTCGGCTCGGCGGACCATGCCAGCGTAGCGGCGGCCAGGAGCAGGACCGCAGCGATCACCACCACCGCCAACGCGAACGGCGGGAACCGCCGGGAGCGGTGCGCCGCCCGGCGCGGCCGCCGGGCTCTCCCGTCCGGGGCTGCGGACGACGGCGTGCCCGGGCCACCGTCCTGAGGCGGGGCGGGCGCCGCGGCGGGCTCACGTGGCGGCTCGACCACCGCCGTCGTCCCCGTGGGGTGCCACGCGAGGAGGAAGTCCTCGTCGGGTTCGGCGACCGCCTCCGCGGCAGCCACGGCGGGTTCCTCGCGGACGCCCGGGGCGACGGCGGAGGCCGCCTCGACCCGTGCGGGCGGCTCGACCGGGATCACGCCAACCGACGCCGAGACCGAGACGGCGGCGACGGCACGAGCCCGCGGCGGCCGGCGCGGCGCGAAGAGGTTGCCGTTGAAGGCGTCGACGTCGAAGGGTTCGGTGTCGAGCGTCGGCGCCCTGCGCCCGTCGACAGGGGCCGGCAGCGAACCGACGGCGGGAGACTCGGTCGGGACCGGCTCGGCGTCGTCGAGGATGCCCCACGTCCGCCCGTCCGGGGGCGCGGCGAAGAGCGCGGGGACGCGGTCGCCGTCGTCGTGGGCATGTGCGCCGGACGTGACCCCCGGCCGGTCCATCGCATCGAACGGGCGGGCGAGTTCCAGCTCGGCGGCGATGCGGTCGAGCGTGCGGGCCAGGGACGCGGCCGAGCGCGGACGTCGCTCGGGGTCCTTCTCGAGCATGCGCAGGACCACCGCGCGCACCTTCTCCGGGACCGACGCCGGCAGAGGCGGGACCGGGGCGTTGACGTGGGCGTACGCGATGTCCACCACGCTGGGGCCGGTGAACGGACGGCGGCCGGCGAGGGCCTCGTAGGCCACTACGCCGAGGCCGTAGATGTCGCTCGCGGGCGTCGCCGCGCGGCCCAGGGCCTGCTCCGGCGCCAGGTACTGCGCGGTCCCCATGACCGTTCCGGCGGTGGCGGCGGCCGCCTCCGAGCCCACCTGGGAGATGCCGAAATCGGTGATCTTCACCCGGCCATCCGGCGTGAGGAGGATGTTCGAGGGTTTGACGTCCCGGTGCACCACACCGCAGACGTGCGCGGCGTGCAGCGCGCGCGCCGTCTGCGCGAGCACCGGGAGCAGCGCGTCCGGGGCGAGGGTGCGCTCGCGGGCCAGCAGCTCCGAGAGCGTCTCCCCCTGGACCAGCTCCATCACCAGGTAGCCGGAGCCCGCCTGCTCGCCGTAGTCGTAGAGCGCGGCGATGTTGGGGTGGGCCAGCGGCGCCGAGGCGCGGGCCTCCGCGCGCAGGCGCTCGAGGAAGCGGTCGTCGCCGGCCAGTTCCACGCGGAGCAGCTTCGTGGCCACGCTGCGGTCCAGGGACAGGTCGCGCGAGAGCCACACCTCGCCCATGCCGCCGACGGCGATCCGGCGGCGGAGTTCGTACCGGCCGCCCAGGCGCACCCCACGTTCCGGTCGCAGCGGCGTTCCCCCCACCTCCGCCGCGTGCCTCACGAGCCCAGCACCGCTTCCATGATCGCCTTGGCGATGGGCGCCGCCACCCGGGATCCGGTGGCGTCGTTGCCGAGCGAGCCGCCGTACTCGACCACCACCGCGACCGCGACCTGGGGGTCGTCCGCTGGGGCGAACGCGGTGAACCACGCGTGCGGGGGCTGACCCTCGGCGGTCTGCGCGGTGCCCGTCTTGCCCGCCACCTGCACGCCCGGGATCTGCGCGCGGAAGCCCGTGCCGTTCTCGACGACGTTGATCATCATGTCGCGCAACTCGGCCGCGTTGGCCTCGGTCATCGGGGTGGAGAACACTGACGGTTCGGTCTGGGAGAGGATGTCGAGGTTCGGCCCGCGGGTGGTGGCCGTGAGGTAGGGGCGCATGAGGACGCCGCCGTTGGCGACGGCGGCCGAGACCATCGCCATCTGGATCGGCGTCGCGCGCACGTCGAACTGGCCGATCGAGGACATCGCCGTCTGCGCTGCGTCCGGGTCCTCCGGGAAGATGCTCGGGGTCACCACGAGCGGGATGTCGAGGTCCTGACCCCAGCCGAACGCCTCGGCCTGGGCGCGGAGGGCGTCGTCGCCCATCTCGACGCCGAGGATCGCGAAGGGCGTGTTGCAGGAGACCTGGAGAGCGAACTCGAGCGTGACGCTCTGGCCGTCGCCGCAGCGCTCGCCCCCGGGGTTGCCCAGCGTGGCGGTGCTGCCGGGCAGCTGGTAGGAGTCCGGGGCGGGCACCTGGCTGTCCGCGGTGTAGCCCTCCGCGAGCAGGGCCGCCGTGGTCACCAACTTGAACGTGGAGCCTGGCGGGTAGAGCGTCCCGGCGATCGCGCGGTTGTCCAGCGGCTTGGCGGGGTCCGCGTCGAGCGCCGCGTACGCGTCCGCGACCGCCTGGGTGTCATGCCCGGCCAGGACGTTGGGGTCGAAGGACGGCGTGGAGAAGAGGGCGAGCACGGCGCCCGTCTTCGGGTCGAGGGCGACGGCGGCGCCCACCTGGTCGCCGAATGCGTCCGCGGCGGCCTGCTGGGCGGCGGGGTCGATGGTGAGCTCCACGGACCCGCCCTGCGGCTGGCTCCCGGTGAACAACGACTGGATGCGCTCGAGAAGGAGCGAGGAGGACGTGCCGTTGAGCACGCCGTTCTCGGCACGCTCCATGCCGGTGATGCCGTTGACCAGGGAGAAGTAGCCCGTGACCGGGGCCATCAGCGCGCCCTTGGGGTAGGTGCGCAGGTAGGAGAAGGCGTCGTCGACGGGCTCGGACACGGCGACCGGCTCGCCGGCCACCACGATCGGGCCCCGGTCGCGGCCGTACTCGCGGTACAGCGCGCGGACGTTGCGGCCGTCGTCGTTCAGGCTCGGAGCGCGGAGGTACTGGACGGCCGTGATGCTCACCATGAGCGCGAGGCTCATGATCATGACGACCACGAAGACGCGGCGCACCGGGGCGTTCACGAGAGCCTCACCGCCTGGGTGGGGTTCTCGTCGTCCCCGCGGCCCGCATCCCCGCGGCCCGCATCCCCGCCGAACACGGGGTTGGTCGGCTCATTCGGCGGTTTGGGACGACTAACCCCGTGTTCGGCGGGAGTGGCGGGGGCGGAGACTGGGGCGACCACGGCGACGGCGACCGGGGGGCCGCTCGTCGTCGTCGCCTCGGCGTCGGTGGGCTGGACGGCCGCCGCCGGGCCGCCGAGCGGGACCGCTCCCCCGGCGCTGGGCACCACGCCGGCGAGCGGCGCCGGGCGGCGGGCGCCGTCGGAGATGCGCAGCAGGAGAGCCACGATCATCCAGTTCGCCAGCAGCGACGAACCGCCATAGGCGAGGAACGGCGCGGTGAGACCGGTCAGCGGGATGAGCCCGGTCACGCCGCCCACCACCACGAACGTCTGGAACGCGATCACGAACGCCAGGCCGCTGGCCAGCAACTTCCCGAATCCGTCGCGCACGCCGATCCCGGTGCGCAGGCCGCGCTGAGCCAGCACCAGGTAGATCGCCAGGATCGCGAGCAACCCCGTGAGGCCGAGTTCCTCGCCGAGCGAGGCGATGATGAAGTCGCTGTTCGCGTACGGCACGAGGTACGGGTATCCCAGGCCCCACCCCGTGCCCATCAACCCGCCGTTCGCCATCCCGAACAGGCCCTGCACCAGTTGGAACGAGCCACCCGGCGAGCGCTCGTAGACGGTGGGGTCCAGCGGGTGGAGCCAGACGTCGAATCTGGCCTGGACGTGCGGGAACAGCGTCGCCGCCGCGATGGCGCCGCCGGCGAAGAGGACCACGCCGATGAGCACCCAGGACAAGCGCTCCGTGGCGATGTACAGCATCGCCACGAACATCCCGAAGAAGAGGAGCGAGGTGCCGAGGTCTCGCTCGAAGATCAGGACGGCCAGGCTGACGGCCCAGGCGAGCAAGATCGGCCCGAGGTCGCGGGCGCGCGGCAGGTGCACGCCCAGCACCTTGGGCCCGGCCAGGGCGAGGTTGTCGCGATGCGTCACCAGGTAGCCCGCGAAGAAGATCGCGAGCGCGATCTTCGCCAGCTCGCCGGGCTGGAAGGACGCGAACGATCCGAGCCGGATCCAGATCTGCGCACCGTTGATCGTGACGCCGAGGCCCGGCACCAGCGGGAGGACCAGCAGCACCAGACCGACGATCAGCGCGGTGTACGTGTAGCGGCGGAGCGTGCGGTGGTCGCGCAGGAAGATGAGCACCGCAGCGGCCGCCGCTACCGAGACCACCGTCCACACGAACTGGCGCGGCGCGAACGTGGCCTCCTGGCCGCGCAGCGCGTACGAGTAGTCCAGCCGGTAGATCATCGCCAGGCCGATGCCATTGAGGGCGACGGCGGCCGGCAGCATGACGGGGTCCGCGTACGGCGCACGCCAGCGCAGGATGCCGTGGAGGGCCCCGGCGAGCACCACCATGCCGATGCTGTACCCGACCATGTTCGCCGGCACCGTGCCCTCGGTGTTGAGGCCCACCTGGGCGTACGCGTAGATGCCGAGCCCGAGCGCGATCACCAGCAGCCCGACCTCGGACCACCGCCGGGTGCTCGGCCGGGCCTGCGTCACGGTGGCCATCAGGCGCCGTCTCCCGAGGCTGCGCCGGGAGCGGGCGCGGCGCCGATGCTCGCCGTCGGCGCCGGCGCCGGGGTGGCAGTCGGTTCTGGCGTGGGCGCCGGCGTGGGCGGCGGCGCCACCTCCTCCTCGAGCAGGGCGACCACCGCCTCGGCCTCCTCCAGGGAGGACGCCGTGATCGTGTCCTCGAGCCGCTGGCGCGCGAACGCGGGGAGGTCGTCCACCGCGATCTCGGTCCGTTCGTGGACGGACGAGAGGGGCGTGGTCCCGAGTTCCTGCGGGATGCCACGGAAGATCGCGACGTAGCCGTCATCGATCCCCACGTAGTACTGCTCCTGCGTCCACCGGTAGGCCAGTGCGCCGGCCGCGGTGAGGGCACCCAGCACGACGACGACCCCCACCAGCCACGCGATCACCCGACGCGTCCGCCCGCCGGGGCGATCGCCGTCGTCCGCGTCCACGCCGGCCCCCGGCGAGCCCGGCACCGAGGCCGCGGGCTCCACCGTCACGGGCGCGGCGGGCGCGGCGAGAGCCGCGGCTCGTCCCGCAGCACCGGCACCGCCACGCGTGGGTCGCAGGCGATCCGCGGCCGCCGCGCCCACCACCTGCGGTTCCAGAGCGGGCCCGGCGCCGTCGGGCAGGACGTCGAGGTCGACGACGTCGGCCACGATGCACGTCACGTTGTCGGGGCCGCCGCCGTGGAGCGCCAGGGCGACGAGCGACTCGGCGCACTCGCCGACGTCGGGCGTGCCGCCGAGCACGTGGGCGATGGTCTCGGCGGAGACCACCCCGGAGAGGCCGTCCGAGCACAGGAGCCAGCGGTCGCCGATGCGCGCCTCGTGCGCCCACTCGTCCAGCACGATGTCCGAGGAGTTGTCGCCGAGCACGCGCAAGAGCACCGAACGCTGCGGGTGGTGCTCGGCCTGCTCGGGGGTGAGCTGGCCGGTGTCCACCAGGTGCTGGACGAACGTGTGGTCCGTGGTGACCTGGAACATCTGGCCGTCGCGCACCACGTAGGCGCGCGAGTCCCCGATGTGGATCATCGCGAAGCGGTTGCCCGAGCGGAGCAGCGCGATCACCGTGGTGCCGAGGCCCGCCAGGGACGGGTCCTCCGCCACGCGGTCCACGAGTTCGTCGTGGGCGGCGTAGACCGCCTCCTTGAGGCGGGTGAGGAGGTCGCCGGTGGGGGCGTCGTCGTCGAGGGGCGCGAGGTGCGAGACCACCACCGAGGAGGCGACGTCGCCCCCGGCCGCACCGCCCATGCCGTCCGCGACCACGAGGAGGTGCGGGCCCGCATAGCCCGAGTCCTGGTTGTTCTTGCGGATCAGGCCGACGTCGGAGCGGGCGGCGTACCTCAGGGCGACGGCCACGGGCTACCTCTGCAACTCGAGGACGGTCTGCCCGATGCGCACGGCCTTCCCCGGGGTCAGGACGGTCGGCGCGTCGATGCGCTCGCCGTCCACGAAGGTCCCGTTCGTGGAACCGAGGTCTTCCACCCACCACGCGCCCTCGTGCGGGTAGACGCGCGCGTGGCGGCTGGAGGAGTAGTCGTCCTGGAGCGGCACGGTGCACGACGGCGCTCGGCCCAGGACCACGGCGGAGGTGCCGAGCGGGATGGAGGTGCCGCGCAGAGGGCCGTCGGTGACCTGGAGACGGGCGGGGGGTGCGGCCGCGGGCACGGGTGCGGCCGGCGGCGCGACGGCGACGCCTGCGCCGATCGAGGAACGCGCGGGCGCTCCGCCGGGGGGTGCGGCCGGCGGAGGCGCGGGTGCCGGGGTGGCGGCGCGCGGCTGGAGCGGGGGCCCGGGCTGCGCCACCACGGCCGCGCGTCCCGTGGCGGGCTTGGCGGCCGTGCTGGCCTTGCGGCCGCGCTGGACGATGCGCGTCCCGAACACGTCGCGGCGCAGCACGCCGATGGCCGCGAGCACGAGGACCCAGAGAAGCACCAGGTAGGACAGGCGCAGGAGGGTGACGACCAGTTCGCTCACGGCCGCCTACCCGGCGTCGTCGGGGTCGTCGGCCGCGCCGGTCCAGAAGAGGATGCGCGTGCGGCCCAGAGTGACGGTGTTGCCGTCCACGAGCGTGGCCGCGGTGATCTGGTGGCCCTCGACGAACGTGCCGTTGGTGGACCCGAGGTCGGTGGCGATCACGCCATCGGGCGTCACGCGGATCTCGAGGTGCTTCCGGGAGACGCCGGGGTCGTCGAGGATGATGTCCGACTCCGACCCCCGCCCGATGACCGTGACCGGGCCGGTGAGGAGGTAGCGCTGGCCGTCGATGTCGACGATCGGGTGGCGCTGGCTGGGAGCCGAGGTGGTGACGGGGGCAACCGCTCCCCGGACGGTGGCCGAGCGGACCCGGAAGCGGCCCTGCTCCAGGGCTGTGTCCTCGGAGAAGGTCACCGAGACCGGGCCGACGAACGTGTAACGCTGCTGGGCGCCGTGCTCCGTGGCCGTGGCCACGAGTTCCTCGGCGAGGGCGTCCGCGCCCCAGGTCTCCACCTGGTCCAGGTCCGCCGTGCCGAGTTCCACCACGAACTCGTTGGGCACCACGGTGCGCTCGCGGGTGACGGCGGCGGCACGGTCGTCCATCTCGCGGCGGATGGCGCTCGCGATCTCCACGGGCTTGACCTCGCTGCGGAAGGCCTTGGCGAAGGCGCCGCTCACCACACGTTCGACGCCCTTCTCGAAGCGGTCGAGGACCCCCACCTGCGCACCTCCTTATGGGCGAGTTCGAGCGGACGGCCGGGGTGCGGGCGCGGCGACTCTGCGACGCGGCGCGACGGACGTTTCCTGATCGTAACGACCGCGAGGGGATTCGCCGCAGAACGCGCCCGGAGATCCCGCTCCGCCTCGTGCCGATGGCGGGACGGGACGGTAGGTGAGCTGCTGGCCGGACCTGAGGGACGATCAGTCGGTCCGCATGCCGGAGGGGGCGGTCGACCCTCCGACGACACGCCGACCGAGCGTGCGGCCGGAGGACTCGATCGTCCCTGAGGTTCGGCCGCCGCCTCGGCTTCGCTCGGCAGCGAGGGCTCGCCGGGCCTGCGTGCTACCCTTCTGCCCGGTTTGCAGCACCACGCGCGAGTGGCGGAATAGGCAGACGCGCACGGTTCAGGTCCGTGTGCCCGGAAGGGCGTGGGGGTTCAACTCCCCCCTCGCGCACGCTACGAGAGGGCCCCTGACCAGGGATAACACCCCGGTCAGGGGCCCTTCCCATGGGCCCGTGCACCAATCCATGCACCAATCGGTCCCGCGACCGCGCGCGGCTGGCCGACCCTGGCCCCTACTACCCGGCCTGCTTGCACCTTGCGAGCATGGGCTCATGACGACGCTCTACATCCGCGACGTCCCGGAGGAGGTCGTCGAGACGCTCAAGGAGCGCGCGGCGGCCGAGGGCAGGTCGCTGTCGGCCTACGTCGCGATGGAACTCGCGACGATCGCGGCCCGGCCCACCAATGCCGAGATCGTCGAACGGCTCAGGCACCGCGACCGCTCGACCGGACCGACGGCGGCGGCGATCGTTGCCGCAGTCGACGCCGGCCGCCGGTGATCGTGATCGACGCCTCGGCGATGGTCGAGGCCCTCGTGGGTCGCCACGCGGACCTCGAGCTGCTCGACGCCCTCGCCGGCGAGGTCGCCTCTCCGCACCTGCTCGACGTCGAGGTGCTCTCCGTGCTGCGCGGACTGGCGCTCGGCGGGCAAGATCGAGCCCGACGTCGCGGAGACCGCCCGTCAGGACCACTTCGCCTTCACCATCACCCGCTACCAGACCGCGCCCTTCGCTGATCGCATCTGGCGCCTACGCCACCGCTACACGAGCTACGACGCCGCCTACCTCGCTCTGGCCGAAGGCCTCGCAGTGCCGCTCTACACCTGCGACGCCACACTCGCCGGAGGGGGGCACCACGCGCAGGTGCGGGTGGCGCCCACGTCGCGCTGAGCCGACCGGCGACCCGACGGTCCGGTCAGGCTGCGGCGACCTTCTTGCGGATGAGTTCGACCGCGCGCCCGACGTTGAGTGTCCAGCCCACACCGAAGACCTTCGGCCCGATGAGCGTGGGGCTGTCCGGGTTCCAGACCCGCTCCTTCCACCGCTGGAGGGTCGGGAAGCGCAGGTCGTAGGGCACGAACCCGATCTTGCCGTTCCACGTCCGCTGCTCGGGTGGCAGCCGCATCTCCTTGACGACGGCGGCCACGACGAGCGCCATCATGACGAGGCGGACAACCGCCTGGATGTCCTGACCCTTGTTCCGCCGCTTTCCGCCTTCGTGCGCTCCCATGCCGGCCTCCTCGCGTCGCAGGGTTGCCGACATCATTCACCCCGGGCGTGACTGCCGCCAGACCCGACGGCGTGGGGGCCGGATCATGGCCGCCGCTCCGGCGTGACCAGAGACTCGAGGTCGACGCCGGCCACCGCGGACACGGCCCCCCGGACGGTGGGGAAGCGGTCCCCGGCTGGCAGCACCTCGGCGTGCCCGGTCTTGGCGAGCTGCTCCTCGAACGTCGTGCGGGATCGGGCGAGGACGAACCGGACGCCGTCGTCCCTCAGGTCGGACACGAGCGCCGCGAGCGCTTGGGCACCTGAGGCGTCGAGATCGGTCACGGACTCGGCGTCGAACACGAGCGTGCTCACCGGGTATGGCGCGCCTCGCACCGCCTCGCGCACCCGGGACCCGAAGTAGCGGCAGTTGGCGAAGAAGAGCCGGTCGTCGAGGCGGTAGACCACCACACCGGGGAAGACGACGGCGTCGCGGTGGCGTTCCACGTCGACGAATCGACGCGCCTTGGGGCTCCATCCGAGCACCGCGTCGCGCGGCTGGGCGCTACGGCGGACCACGTCGATGATCGAGAGCAGCACCGCGAGGATCAGCGAGACAAGCAGCCCGACCGTGAGCATGCCGATGACGGTGATGACGGCCACCACCAACTCGCCGCGTGCGCCGCGGGAGAGCGCCCGCCACGCGCCGATGTCCATCAGCCCGAGCGCGGCGTAGATGATCACTGCCCCCAGGGTCGCTTTCGGGAGCAGCGCGAGTGCCTCCGTGAGAAAGAGCAGGACCGCTGCGACGCCGGCCGCCTGGACCAGTCCGACCACCTGGGTCCGCCCACCGAGCCGCATGTTGACGGCGGTGCGGGAACCGCTCGAGCCGAGGGGGAAGGACTGGGAGAACCCGGCCGCCACGTTGATGCCGGCCAGCGCGATGAGTTCCTGGTTGGTGTCGACGGGTGGCGAGTCCGGCCGGGAGAGGCTGCGGGCGGTGAGGATGGCGTCCGAGAAGCCGACCAGCGCGATCCCGATCGCCATGGGGACAAGCACGGCGATGTCCGTGAGCGACACCGACGGCCAGGCCAGTTCCGGCAGTCCCGGAGGGATCTCACCGACGAGCACCACGCCCCGCTCGCCGAGGTCCCACATCGCGGAGGCGGCGATCGCGACCACCGTGACAAGCAGCAGCATCGGGAACTTGGGCAGGAAGCGGCCCCCGACCAGCAGAGCGGTGAGGCTCAGGATGCCGATCACCAACGTCAAGGTGTTCGTCCCGCCGATGACGTTGCCGGCGAAGGAGATGTACTGCTCCAGCGGTGTGTCTCCCTCGACGGCGACGCCGGTGAAGTCGTCCAGCTGTCCCGAGACGAGCGTCAGAGCGAGCCCCGTGAGGAACCCGAGAAGGACGGCGGCGGAGAAGTAGTCCGAGATCCAGCCCAGCCTCAGCAGTCGGGCGACGAGGAACACCCCGCCGACGAGGAGGGCCAGCATCGCGGCCAGCGCGGGATAGTCGGCCGGGTCCGAGGAGACCGTCGCCAGGGCGGGCGCCACCAGCAGCGCCGCCGTCGCCGTCGGCCCTGTCATGAGGGAACGGGAGGAACCGAAGGCGGCATACGCGACGAGGGGCACCAGCAACCCATAGAGCCCGGCCACCACCGGCAGGCCGGCCGTCTGGGCGTATGCCATGCCCTGCGGGACCGCGAGCGCGGCGAGTGCGACGCCGGCAAGGATGTCGACGCGCAGGGTGGGCCAGGAGTAGCCGCGCATCGACGCGACGAACGGCACGAACCGCCAGAGAGACGTCGCGCGTTCCTGGGCGCGGAACGGTTGCGGCTGGTGCCCGTACTCGTCGGCGGCGTGGAGGCTTTCCGTCATCGGTTCGGCCCTTCTCGATCGTCCGAACGGACCGACGCCGCGCCGTCGCCCGTCGTCGGTGCCGCATCCCAGGAGAGGAACAGCACGCACGCCCCCGACCGTGCGGGCACCACGCCGCGCATGAGGTCGACGACGTCGTAGGTCAGGCCCGACGCCGTCACCCGGGGGCGCGTGAGCACGAGGACCGCCTCGCCGGCGATCTGTGCATCGGGGTCCAGGATGGACAGCGTGCCCGTCACGCGACGCAAAACCGGTTCCTGGCCGCCGTCGTCGTCGCGCCACAGGTCGAGGAACGCGCCGGTCGGGAGGTAACCCAGCCCGGCGCTGGGGGCTCGGGGCAGCCAGATGGTCGACGGCGCGAGGTCGACGAGAGTGAGCGACGTGCCGTCGCTCACCAGGCTTCGCGCGATGTGCGCGAACACCGCCCCGCTGACGAGCGTCGCCATCGTCAGAGCAGATCACGAACCGCTCCCCGCAACATCCTCCTCCGAGGAGGACGAGGCGGCACGGATACGATCGTCACATGCCCCAACGCCGCACTCCGGTCGCCACGACCGGTGTGCTGTCGGTCGAGCGCACGGCACTGCTGTCGCGACTGCGGGAGCACGCGGACGTCCCCGTCGTGGTGGTCCGGGCGGGGGCCGGGTACGGGAAGTCCACCCTCGCGGAGCAGTGGGCCCAGCAGGATCCGAGGACCCACGCCGTGGTGCGGGTCGCGCGCTACCTGGACCATCCAGCCCCGCTGGCGCTCACGCTCATCGACGCGCTCGAGTCGGTCGGACCTTCTGCGGTGCAGATCCGCGATGTCGTCACCGGAGCCGAGCCGGCCTTCTCCGCCGTTCTCATGCCCGCGATCACTCGACTCGCCGCCTCCCGCGGGGGTCCCTTCGTCCTGGTGGTCGACGACGTCCACCTCCTGACGCACGCGGGCTGCCACGAACTGCTCGCCTCGATCGCCGAGGGCGTGCCGCCCGGCTCGCAGATTGCACTCCTCACGCGCGCCGAGCCACCGCTGTGGCTGGCGCGAACCCGCGCCGAGGGCCGACTCCTCGAACTCGGCACTGCCGATCTGGCGTTCGACGACGAGGAGAGCCGCCGACTGCTCGACGGCCTCGGAATCACGTCCCGCGACCAGGCAGACGCTCTCGTCGCGCGAGCCGAGGGGTGGCCGGTTGGCCTCTACCTGACGGCGCTGGCGCTCCGGTCGCGTGGGAACGCCGGTGTGGCGGACGCGCGGATCGCCCCGACCGGATCCGACCAGTTCGTCGTCGACTACCTGCGCGCCGAGGTGCTGGGTGGGCTCCCGCCACGGGTTCGGGAGTTCCTGCGCTGGACGTCCGTCCTCGACGAGCTGGACGCGGCGCTGTGCGATGCCGTGGTCGGTCGACGGGACTCGGCGGCGGTTCTGTCCCGGCTGAGCCGGGACATACCGCTGGTGATGACCCTCGATCCCGAGGGTCTCCGCTTCCGCTACCACCACCTGCTGGTCGATGCCCTCCGCGCCGATCTGGTGGCGCAGGAGCCATGGAGGGCACCCGACCTGCATCTGCGGGCGGCGGAGTGGTACGCCTCGCGAGGTGACCGGGAGGCGGCCATCCGTCACGCCAAGGCCGCGGGGGATCTCCACCGGACCGGAAGGCTCGTCTGGGCGGGTGTCCCGGGCTGCATCGCGTCGGGGCATCCGGACACGTTGGGGTCCTGGCTCACAGGCCTCGACGACGTCGAGATCCGTTCCGACCGCTGGCTGACGCTGGCCGCAGCCTGGCTGGGACTCCAGACCGGCGATCCGGACCGGATGACCCGATGGACCCTCGCCGCGGAGGACCACGCCGGCCCCGACTGGATCGCCGACGCCGCCGGAGACGAGTACGCGGCCTCGTTGGCGGCCGTCCACGTCGTGATCGGCGACCACGGCCTCGACGGCACGATCGACCTGTGCCGCGCCATGCGCCATGGCCTGCCCCGGGACTCAGCGTTCCGGGCAGCTGCCTTCCAGAACGAAGGCGTGGCGCTCACGTTGACCCGACGATTCCCGGAGGGATTGGCCTGCCTCCATGAGGCGGAGCGCCTGGGCCGGGCCCTGGGCGTGCCGCTCATCGAGGCGAACGCCCTGGCGTGGGAAGGGATGCTCACTCTCCTGTCCAACGACTGGGGACACGGCGCACCGCTCGTGGCGCGAGCCGGCGACCTCATCCGGCACCATCGACTCGACCGCTTGGCCACCTCGGCCAACTGCGTCACGGCGCTCGCCCTCCTGCAGGCCGCGCGCGGCCACCGGGACGAGGCGCGGGTCACCCTGGGCGCCGCGCGCCGGCTCACCGCCAAGGTGAGCCAGATCGCCCCGTGGTTCGCCGTCGCCGGCCGACTCGTGCAGGCCAGGACGGCGATCCTGCTCGACGACGGCGCACTCGCCCGCACCCTGTGCTCGGAGGCGGCGAGGCGGCTCGGACCTGGTCTGACCGACACGCTCCTGAGCGACCTCCTGACGGACACGGAGGCGATGCTCCGCGTGCGGCAGTCGCAGGGCGGCTCGGCCGCCACGCTCACGGCCGCCGAACTGCGCGTCCTGCCGTTTCTCCCGAGCCGGCTGACCTTCCAGCAGATCGGCGAGCACCTCTTCCTCTCGCAGACCACCATCAAGACCCACGCGCTGGCCATCTACCGCAAACTCGGCGCCTCCTCTCGTGACGACGCCGTGGCGCGTGCCCGGGCCCTTGGCCTTGTCGAGTCCCTGCCCACCGACTGACGACGGCGCGGCGACTCCTCCGCTGCGGAGGATGCCGTGACGACCGCACCACGGTTGACTCACTGGTGGCCGGCCCTGGCAGAGGCGCGTGGATGCGACGTGGGAGACGTGAGCCCGGCTCCACCTGGTGGGGCGGTACGGACATGGAGGTAGCCATGGTGAGCAGAGAGATCAGCGAGTCGACACCGCTGGCATCCGAGGGCAGCGACACGCCGCTCACGAGCCATCCGGTGGTCGGCACTCCGACGCGCACGTACGCGCCCGTCCTGGAACCCGGGACCGAGGACCTCGCGCCCGATGAGGTCCGGGTCACGATCCTCGGCAGCGGCGACCCGTTCGTGCGGCCGGCGCAGGCGTCGGCCTCGGTCCTGATCGAGGTGGGCAACGCCGAGCGGGACCTGTTCTTCTTCGATCTCGGCTCCGGCGCGCTGAAGAACTTCGACGGTCTGCGCCTACCGGTGACCGCGACCACCAAGGTCTTCCTCACGCACCTGCACGCCGACCACGTCGGGGACATGCCGACGCTGCTGTTCAGCCTCGCCAAGGCCGGTCGCCGGGACCCGGTCGAGGTGTGGGGTCCGGCGAGTTCGGACCCAGCGCTCGGCACGGCCGCCTACGTGAAACACCTCCTGGCCGCGCACGCGTGGGACCACGAATCGCTGTGCGGGCACCCCGGGCAGTCCGGCGCCGGCGCGATCGCCACGGAGGTCCCATACGACCGGACGGCGACCGTCTACGAGCGCGGCGGCGTGACCATCAGCTCCTTCCCCGTGCTGCACATCCAGAACGGCTCGGTCGGCTACCGCCTCGACTACGCCGGCCGATCAGTCGTGTTCTCGGGTGACACGCTGCCGTGCAGGACGCTGGTCGAGGCCGCCCAGGGCGTCGACCTGCTCGTCCACGAGACGTTCCCGACCGTCGAGGTCTACGCCAGGAAGGCGGGCGTGCCCCCGGCCTTCGCAGAGAAGATCGTCAACGGCGTCCATACCAGCCCGTTGATGGCGGGGACCGTGTTCGCGCGGTCCGGGGCGAGGATGAGTGTGATGTGGCACCTGTCGGTGGACCACGAGACCGCCGGTTCCGCCTTCCGCGAGATGCGCACGCGCTATGACGGACCGGTCACGATCGCCCAGGACCTCACCGTTTTCAACCTGACCCCGGAGGCGGTCGTCACCCGTCAGGCACAGGTCGACCCGACCGCGTGGCCCGTGCTCGGTCCGACCCACATCTCCGGACCGCCGATGCATCCCCTGCACGAGCCGCCGGCGTGGTGGGCCGACGCCCGACTGACCGACTGAGCAGCGTCGAGGAGATCTCCCGTTCCCCGGTGCGACGCCCGCGCGCGGAAGCCTTCCCCGCGCGGACCGGCGAACCTCACAGTGCCGCTCGGGCCTGCTCCAACTCGGCGACCACATCCAGGACCAGGTGTTCCACCGCTTCGGAGCCCGCGACCGGGCCGCCGGCGAGCATCCCGTCGGTGCCCAGGAGCACCGCCGTCGGGGTGCTGATCGCGCGCAGGGCGCGGGCCGTCAGGCCGTCCGGGTCGTGCAGCGCGATCGGCATCCAGTCGGGATGCGACGCGGCCAGGTCCGTGAGTTCCTGCCGGACCACCAGTCGGATCGCCACCTCGGGGATTCGGTCCTGCCACGCCGGGACCTTCTCGAACACGGGCGCACACCCTCCGCAGCCGGGGTTGACGAACAGCAGCAGGTGCGCGCGTCGCGCAGACATGCTGACGAGGTCGTGATGGGTGCCGTCGGCAGCAACGAGGGTGGTCATCGGCGTCAGCGTGCGGAGGTACTCCGCGCCGTCGTCGTCGGCCGGTTCGGGCGCCGGCGGGGTGGCGGGCTCGGGGACCTGAGGCAGTTCGGACGTGTGGGGCAGCACCAGGTACGTGGTCAGCGCGGCGAGACCGACTGCGGCCAACCACGCCCACGTGGCCGACGGCGCCGTGGCGAGCACCTCGAGCGGTGACCCGCCGCGGACGGCCTGGATCACAGACCCGATCGCAAGGCCCAGCAACAGGGTGTTGCGAGCGACGGTCCTGCCCGTGACCGGGGTCCGTGCCGCCGCCCCGAAGCAATCGCACGCGACCGGCTCGGACCGCGCGGCCGCGCGCGCAATGAGCACCAGGTAGACCACGCAAAGGACGACGGCGGCCCCCGCAGCCACCACAGCCGACCACCCCGGCGCTCCTACCAGCGCGAGGGCGAGGGCGATCTCCGCCCACGGGTGCGCGCGGCGCAGGAACCGGGTGTTCACGCGCGGCGGGACTCCCAGGTCCGCCCAGGAGCGCCGCGCTGCGTCGTCGTCGTCGCGCACCTTGGCGATGCCGCTGACGCCGAGGACCGCGGCGAGGATCAAAGGAAGGGCGACGAGCGCATCCGCCGGCACGCCGGGAACGGTACCCGACCACCCGGCGCAGGCCGCAGCCGGCACCGGCGGCCGAGCAATGGATACCCAGCCCGTACGCTCGCGTCGTGCCCATCCCCACCTTCGTCGCCGAGTTGCGGGCCCACGTCGGCACCGCGCTCCTCTGGCTCCCGGGGGTCACGGCCGTCACGCTCGACGCCGACGACCGCGTCCTCCTGGTGCGCCGCTCCGACAACGGGCGGTGGGCGCTGGTCTCCGGGATCGTCGAACCGGGCGAGGAGCCCGCCCGCGCCCTGGCACGCGAGGTGGCAGAGGAGACGGGGGTGACCGTCGACGTCGTCGCGCTCGCCTATGCGGACGTGACGTCACCGGTCACCTATCCGAACGGAGACCGGGCGCAGTACCTGGACCTCACCTTCCTGTGTCGGTACGTCAGCGGGACGGCCGTGGTCGCGGACGAGGAGTCCACGGACGTGGGCTGGTTCCCCCTCGACGCACTACCGGAACCGATGACGGCCACCTCCCGTGACCGTCTGGCCCAGGCCCTGGCCTACCGCGCGGATCCGACGGCGGGGGCGCGCTTCCACCGGTAGGCCCGCGTCTTGTCGCCCGGCCCATCGCACCCACCGTCATCTCACCCTGCTGCCACACTCGGGGCATGTCCCCGGTCGCGCGCCGGATGGTCCAGTTGCTGGTCCTGACCCTGGTCCAGGCGGCGATCCTCTTCATCTCTGCGGGCACGCTGCTCTGGGGCCCGGGGTGGTTGTACGTCGGGCTCTACGTCCTCCTCCTGGTGATCGCCTCGGTGGTGTTCCTGCCCGGTCACGCAGACGTGGTGGCGGAGCGGAGCAAGGGGACGGCCGGGGGCAAGTCGTGGGACGTCCGGCTGACCAGGGCCCAAGCGATCCCCACCCTCGCCATCCTCGCCGTCGGCGGTCTCAGCGCGCGGTTCGACTGGACCCCTCCGATGCCCTGGGCGGTTCGCGCCTGCGGGATCGCCCTGTTCATCAGCGGCTACGCCGTTGTCCTGTGGGCCATGGGCACCAACACCTACTTCTCCGAGGTGGTCCGGATCCAGACCGAGCGTGGACATCGCGTGGTCACGGACGGGCCGTACCGGATCGTCCGGCACCCCGGATACGTGGGGATGCTCGCCTCGGCTCTCGGCTCCGTCGGAGTCCTCGACGCCCCGTGGTCGCTCGTGCCGTGGGTGGCCTACGCAGCGCTGGTCGTCACGCGGACGGCGCTCGAAGATCGCACTCTGAGCGCCGAGTTGCCGGGGTACGCCGGCTACGCCGCGCGAACCCGGTATCGGTTGGTCCCCGGGATCTGGTGACCGATAAGTGGGGTGGGGTGCGCCGTGACCGGTCCCGCGCTCACTTCGTCCCGAGGGAGCGCTGCGCGGCGCCGACGACGACGCGCGCCACTCCCGCCAGGAGCACCAGGTCCAGGATCATCTGGGCGGAGACCACCCACCGCGCCACTTCGGACACGGCGGAGATGTCCCCGAAGCCGACCGTCGCCAGCACCGTGATCGTGAAGTACAGCGCGGCGGTGTGGTCCAGCGGCTGGGTGAAGGACTCCGGACGGGCGCCGGCGAGCGCCAGGTAGACACCCGCGAACAGGACGACGAAGAACGCGCCGAGCACCCCGAGCGCCTCGATCGCCCGCAGCTGCGGCAGGTCGGAGTGCATGATCCGGATGACCTGCCACACCGCGAGGGCGACGAAAAACAGCACCCCGAGGACGAGTTGGACGAGGACGCCCTCGACGTCGCTATCCAGCGGGAGCAGGAAGTACACGGTCATCGTCGCGAACCAGGTCCCGGCGATCGAGAGGCTCATTCTCAGCAGTGCCCGCCGCCGGTCGGTGCGGGTGAGGTCGCCGAAGCGTCGAGGACTCACGCGTTCGCCCTCCCTGATGCGCGACATGGCACGACCGTAGCGAGTGCGGACTCGGTGCGCGCCGAGCCATGGTCAGATGCGGCTGAGCAACCTACGCTCGGAGGTGATCGGTTCTCGCCCGGGCGAGGGAGGCGACGATGCCCGGCCTCATCGAACGCGCGCTGCGGCACCTGCCCGGCAGGCGCCGGAACGCGCCTGATCCGTTCCTCACCCTCGAGTTGCAGACGCGCCTGGGACGCCTCTCGGCGGAACTCGATGCGCTCGCTCACGAGCGCGTCCCGCGCTTCGCGATCG
This sequence comes from Actinomycetales bacterium, assembly GCA_029975645.1. Lineage (GTDB taxonomy): Bacteria > Actinomycetota > Actinomycetes > Actinomycetales > JAHECE01 > JAHECE01. The sequence continues at coordinate 11,673 of JARKOU010000188.1, read as the reverse complement.
CCCACCACGCCGAAGCCGCCACCCGCGCCTACGAGATGACGCTCGCCGAGGCGTGCCGGCTCATGGGGCTGGAGGTCCCGGCCGATGCGGACCGTCCCGCGCGTCTCCTCATGATGGAGGCAGACCTGATCCGCGTGGGCTGGTCCTGGTAGGGGCGCACCTCGGCTCCGGGCCCAGCACTCCTCGTCCTGCAGATGGGACGACGGCGGGGCGCCACCCCTCGAGAGGGGCGACGCCCCGCCGGGACGTCAGGGTGGGTCGGAGCGCTACTCGGTGATGTCGCGACCGTGCGTGGTGAGGGCCCAGATGATGAACATGTCGAGGACGATCACCGCGATGGCCCAGATCGGCGCCTGGGGGATGAACATGAAGTTCGCGATCGCGCTGGCGATCGCGAGGACGACGCCGACGGTGCGTGCCCACACCGCTCCCGCGAACAGCCCGAAGCCGGCGACGGCGACGCCGAAGCCCAGGAGGATGTGGATCCAGCCCCAGGTGGTCAGGTCGAACTGGAAGATGTAGTTCTCGCCGGCCACGAAGAACGTGTCGTTGATGACGGCGACCAGGCCGGTCATGATCGAGTAGAAGCCGGCGATCATCATCACGATCGCGGTGAAGACGGTCAGGCCCACCGCCGCGCCGCTGCGCTGGGGGGCGGGGGCCGGCGCCGGGGTGGGTGTCCGGGCCGGTGCGGGCTTGCGCTGAGGCGTGCTCTTGGGTGCGGCCATCACGGCCTCCTTCATCTCGTGCCAAGGTGAGGCGCGGATCGGCGGCCGGATCGAGCGCAGAGCCGGTCCTCCGTCCCGCTCGCACCCATCGTCCCAGCCCACGGGCCGCGAAGTCCGGGACCGCCACGCCGTCGGGCGGAGCCTGCCGCCCCGCCCCTCCCGGCGTCGGTCACACGCCCGTCGCGCCACCCCCGGCGCGCAGGAGGTCCTCGACCTCCGCGAGGCTCGCCTCCGGGCGGGCGACCAAGGCACGCAGGGCGTCGAGGGTGTCCGAGGCGGGCGCCGTCGTCGGCTGTTCTTCCTCCTCGCGCGGCGCCTCGCCGCCGGCCGACTGCTTGCGCGGGGCGAGGAAGGCGTTCGCGAGGTAGCCGGTGAACGTGCCGAAGATCCCGACTCCGATGACGATGATCCCGGACCCGAGGACCCGGCCCAGGCCGGTGACCGGGTACTGGTCGCCGTAGCCGACCGTGGAGATCGTGACGATCGTGTACCAGAGGGCGTCCGAGGCCGTCGTGATGTTCGCGTCCGGAGCGCCCTGCTCCACGCGGAGCATCGCGAGGCTGCCGAACTCGAGCACGAGGATGCCCATGAGCAGCAGAGTGAGGAGCGCACTCCCGGCCCGCTCCGCGATGAGACCGCGCAGCACCGTGCGTCCGCCGAGTTCGCGCAGGAGCCGGATCACCCGCACCAGGCGGAAGATCCGGAGGAACTTCACCTGGGGCAGGGGCAGGCTGGCGAGGAGGTCGGCCCAACCGAAGCCCCGGAAGAAGTAGTGCGAGCGCGAGGGGGCGGTCCAGAGCCGATACGTGAAGTCGATGAGGAAGATGCCGCTGAGCAGGCCGTTCATCACCTCGAGCACCTGCTTGAGGTTGTCGTCCCGAACGGCGTAGAGCAGCACCAGGTTCGCGATCGAGAGGATCGAGAGCAGCCCGATGAAGATCTCGTAGCCGGTGCCCTTGAGCTCGCTCTTGGGCTTCTTCGGGCTCATGCAGGTCCCCTCCCTGTTCGCGTCCGGTGGGAGTCTGGCACCCGCGCCGGACGTCGGCGCGCCGACGCTCGGCGCGGCGTCGGCTCCCGGGACCGTCCGTGAGGCGCGCCGCCCCGCCGGGGTGTGGAATGGGTCCGGCCGACGGCGATGCGCGGCGGAGGCGGATGGGCGGTGGAGGCGATGGGGCGGACCGGAACCCTGATCCTCGTACGGCACGGGGAGAGCACGGCGAATGCGGCCGGGGACTTCACGGGTCTGCGGGATGTCGAGCTGAGCGAGCGGGGCGTCCAGCAGTCCCACGAGGCGTCGCGTCTCCTGGCGACGGCGGGCCTGGTCCCCGACGTCGTCTTCACCTCGCGCATGCGCCGCGCCCGGCGGACGGCCGACCTGATTCTCGGGGATCTGGCCGACGTCGCTGCGCCCGTCCTCGCGACCTGGAGGCTGAACGAGCGCGACTACGGGCTGCTCATGGGGATGCCCAAGACCGAGGCGCGGGAACGGTTCGGTGCCGAGCGGTTCCACGCCTGGCGGCGGACGCTGCACGGGACGCCGCCGCCGATGCCGCAGGAGCGCCGCGCAGCCCTGGGCATGGTCCCGCGGGACGAGGACCCCGAGGACCCTCAGCCCGAAGGTGCGCTCGGGGCGGGTGAGTCGCTGCACGACGTCGTCGAACGCGTTCGACCCCTCTGGGAGGGGCGGATGCTCGAGCACCTGGGGGCCGGCGAGACCGTGCTCGTGGTGGCCCACGGGAACTCGTTGCGCGCTCTGACCTCCCTGGTGGAGGACCTCACGGACATCGAGCTCGAGGAGCTCAACCTGCCGACCGCCCAACCGATCGTCTACGACGTCGGGCCGGAGGGCGGCGCCGCCCCGCGGGGCGGCCGATACCTCGACCCGGACACGGCCGTGCTCCAGGCGATCCGGATCATGTTCGAGGGCGGGACCTGAGCGCCAGAGCCCCGCGCGGCGAGGGTCTTCGCCGAACCTTCATGCGCGCGACGCGGCCACGTCGCGTGGCGAGCGGATCCTGGTGGGGATGGAATCGACAGCGGGTGGGTGCACCCGCTCGACCCCGAGGAGAGACCGATGATGCGGTGGTACGCCGGCGGGATGCACCCGCTCGGCTGGGTCATGATGATCCTGTTCTGGATCGCGCTCATCGCGCTGATCGTCTGGTTGGTGATGCGCCTGATTCCCGCTGGGGGCTCGCGCCGGGACGTGGCCGCCGGTCCTCCGGCCCCGCCGCAGGTGCTCCCACCGGGCGCCCCGGCTCCCGAGTCCCCGTTGGACATCCTCGACCGCCGGTTCGCCCGCGGGGAACTCGACCTCGAGACCTACCGGGCGCAGCGATCCGCGCTGATCGAAGCACGCGGGGGCGAGCGATGAGCGAGCAACCCGGTGAGCGGGCCGGAGCGCATGCCGCGGACGGGGTGGTGGCCGGAGGCTCGCCGGCACCTGTTCCGGCAGCCGGGCGGTCGCCGGCGCCGGCGCATCGCGGATGGCTCATCGCCGCCCTGGTCGCGGCGGTGGTGGTCCTGGTGGCCTCGATGGCGCTGGCGGTGCTCGCCGTCGGCCCCTCCGCTCCCTTCGCGGGAGAACGAGGGCCGGGGGCGTCGCGATGCTGGGCGGATTCCGACGACGACGGCGGTGGCATCGCCTGCGAGCCGCCGGGTCGTGGCCCCGGCTGGCGTGGCGAGGACGCCCCGCCGGGCATGATGCGCGGGTGGAACGACTGACGGCCACGCCCGGCGAGGCCGGACCACTCGGCGAGTCCGGGCCGCCCGGCCGGATCCGGGCGCTCGTGGTGGACGACGAGGCCTCGCTCGTGCGTGTGGTGGCCGCGTACCTGGAGCGGGAGGGCTTCGAGGTGCTCACCGCGGGCGACGGCGTCGAGGCGTTGCGCCTGGTCCGAGAGGCGAGTCCCGACGTCGTCGTGCTCGACGTCATGATGCCGGGGCTGGACGGGATCGAGGTGTGCCGCCGCCTGCGGACGTTCTCCGACGCCTACGTGATCATGCTGACGGCGCGGGCCGAGGAGGTGGACGTCCTGGTCGGCCTCTCGGTCGGCGCCGACGACTACCTCACCAAGCCGTTCTCCCCGCGCGTGCTCGTCGCGCGCATCCGCGGGCTGCTGCGCAGGCCGCGTGGGCAGGCCGCGAGCGCCGATCCGCGCGCGTGGCGGGCGGGAGACCTGGTGGTCGATCCGCAGACGCGGGAGGTGACCGTCGGTGGGCGGGGCGTGGCGCTGACCCGCACCGAGTTCGACCTCCTCGCCGCCCTGATGGAGCGACCGCGCGTGGTCTTCACCCGCGGGCAGCTCATCGAGCAGGTCTGGGGGCCGGGCTGGTTCGGCGACGAGCGGCTCGTCGACGTCCACCTCGGTCGCGTGCGGCGAAAACTCGGGGACGACTCGGTCCCGCCCCGCTACATCCAGACCGTGCGCGGTGTGGGCTACCGGATGGGTCCGGGTTGAGCACCGCGCGCCCCCCGGAGCGCACCGGACGCCGGCGGGCACGCACCCGGCCGCGAGGTCTTGCGTTCCGGCTCGGTCTCGCCCTCGGACTCGTGGTGGTTGCGGGCTCCGTGACCCTGCTGGGAGTGGCGATCGCCGTCGCGCCGTCGGCCTTCCGCGCGCACCTGGCGGCGGCCGAGCCAGGACCCCTCGAACCGGCGCTCCTCGCGCACGCCGACGAGGCGCTCGTTCGCGCGCTCGGCCTCTCGCTCGCCGTGGCCCTGCCCGTCGCCGTCGGGACGGGCCTGGCCGTGACGTGGCTCATCGCGCACAGGCTGACGACGTCGATCGCGGCGGTCGCCCTAGCGGCCGAGCGGATCGCGGCCGGCGATCTCGATGCGCGGGTGGCGGCGCCGGCGATCGGGCCGGAGGTCGGCCAACTCGTCGCTGCGTTCAACGCGATGGCGGATCGGCTTGCCGAGACCGAGGCGGTGCGGCAGCGCCTGATCGCCGACGTCGCCCACGAGTTGCGAACTCCGGTCGCCTCGATCGAGGCCACGGTGGAGGCGGTGGTCGACGGCGTGCTCCCCCCGGACGCGCAGACCCTCGCGACGCTGCGCGACCAGACCGAACGGCTCGATCGGCTCGTCTCCGACATGGCCGCGGTCTCGCGCGCGGACGAGGGCCGGCTCGGGCTGGTGCTTGCGCCCGTGCCGCTCGCGGACGTGGCCGGGAGGGCGGTCGCGGGAGCTCGCGCGGCCTTCGCGAACGCGGGGGTGGATCTGGTGCTCGACGTCGCCGAACCCGCTCCGGTGAACGGAGATGCGGTGCGTCTGGTCGAGGTTGTCGCGGGGCTTCTGGAGAACGCCCTGAGGCACACTCCGGCGGGTGGGTGCGTGAGCGTCGGCGTGCGCACCGACGGTGCGGAGGGGCTGGTGGAGGTGACGGACACCGGGTCCGGCTTCCCGCCGTCGACCTCCGACCTGCTCTTCGAGAGGTTCTACCGCGGCGACGTCTCGCGCAGCCGCGTGGAGGGTGGTGGCGGGAGCGGGATCGGGCTGACCATCGCGCGGGCGGTGGTCGAGGCCCATGGCGGGCGCCTGACCGCAACGTCCTCCGGACCGGGCACGGGGGCGACGTTCCGACTCCGGCTCCCCCGGCGGGATGGCGAGTCCTCTCGTCCGTGAGGTCCGACGGTGGACCGGGTGGGGAGGTTCAGCGGCGCTGCGACGCGCAGCGGATGCACAGGCGCGCGATGGGCCGTGCCTCGAGGCGTTCGGGGGCGATGTCCTGACCGCAGCGCTCGCACCGGCCGTACGTGCCGGCGTCGAGGCGGGCGAGGGCGGCGCGCACCTCGGTCGCGTGGTCGTGGGCCGTCTCGAGCAGCACGGCCGCCTGCGAGCGTTCGAAGGCCATCGCCGAGGCGTCCTCGTCGTGCTCGTCGTCGCTCGCCTGGACGCGAGCCGCCGCGGCGAAGTCGTCGAGGGAGTGCTCGAGGCCGGCGATCCGGGCATCGGTCTGGCTCAGGTCGTCTTCCAGCGCCGCCCGGATGCGCGCGAGGAACTCGATGTCGGTGGTGGGTGCCACAGTGGCGACCGTACCCCCCGGGGGTGACCGGCGGCTGGCATTGCCGCGCGCGTCCTGCGCGCGGAGGTGCACGTCAGTCCGGGTTCTGCGAGCGGAGGTAGTGGCCGAAGTGAGGCACGGTGAACGCGATCTGACCGCGCTCGGCGCTGTAGACGAGACCCTTCTTGAGGAGCGCGTCGCGGGCCGGCGAGAGCGACTGGGGCTTGCGGCCGAGGTGCTCCGCCACAGCGGCCGTCGGCACGGCGCCCTCTCGGTGGCCCGTCCCGAGGTCCGCCATCGCGCGCATGTACTCCCGTTCCGCCGGCGTCGCCCGCTCGTAGCGGGAGCCGAAGAAGCCGACGGCGAGCTCCGCCTCCGCCTGCGGAGCTGCCACGGTCACGTCCTCGGCGGTGATGGGCGACGACGGCGCCACGTCCCACGCCGTCTTGCCATACGCCTGGATGAAGTAGGGGTAACCCTCCGTCGCCTCGTACAGGGCGTCCAGGGCCTCGGGGGTGAAGTCGGCGTCCTCCTCCAGCGCCGGCGTACGCAGTGCCCGGTCGGCCTCGTCGCGGTCCAACCGGTCGATGCGCACGTACCGGAAGAGTCGCTCGCTGTAGGACTTGGCGGCCGAGAGCACGGCCGGGACGTGGGGCAGGCCTGCTCCGGCCACGACGAGGGGCAGGCCCTGCTGGCTCATCTCGTGGCACGCGGCGCAGAGGGCCGAGACGTCCGCCGGCATGAGGTCCTGCATCTCGTCGATGCAGACCACGATCCCCCGCCCGGCCGAGGCCGCAAGGCCGGCGACGTCCGTGAAGAGCTCGCTGAGGTCGATCTCGATGTCACCGGAGTCGGCCCGACCGGTCGACGCCGGCACGTCGATGCCGGGCTGCCACCGATCGCGCAGGGGTGTGTTCTTCTCGGTCGAGCGCAGGGCGAAGGCCTTGACCACGCCGAGCACCTCGTCCGCCTCGTCTCGGTTCCGGCTCGAGAGCTCCCGGACCGCCTGGTGCATCGCCGCCGCGAGGGGGCGACGCAGGGGCGCATCCGGCCGGGCCTCGAACTTGCCCGTGCCCCACCCGCGGCGTACCGCAGAGGAACGCAGGGCGTTGAGCAGCACGGTCTTGCCCACGCCGCGCAGTCCGGTGAGCACCACGGACCGCTCCGGCCGGCCGCGCGCGACGCGCTCCAGGAGCACGTCGAAGGCGGCGAGCTCGCGGTCGCGGCCGGCGAGTTCCGGGGGCCGCTGGCCCGCCCCGGGCGCGTAGGGGTTGGCGACGGGATCCACGCTCGGAACGTATCCGGAGATCTAGCGCAGACCGTAGAGGCGCGCAGAGAACGGCAGCGCCGTCGACGCGCTCTGAAGGTGGGCTCTGAGCCTGGACTCTGTAGGTGGCCTGAGCCTGGACTCTGTCGGCGGGATCCGAGGGTGGGTTCTGACGATGGCTACGACACTCTAGGACCATGGGTAGAGAGGGATAGATCGTGCGATCGACCGCGTGGAGGCCGGCCCCGCTGTACCCCGCCAGCGGTCGACCTGGCGCCCAGGCGTTCCCGCGCTCGCCTCCCGGACTCGCCGAACGCGACACGCCGACCACAACTTCTAGGGGTATGGCGCCCGACCAACCCCTAGGTATAGTGTCTGTGACGCGGGACAGCCCTGGGCGCCCGTGAATCACACAGACGTAGTTTCATCAGGGGAAGCCTCCAGACCCGCGGGTCTCGGCACCTTCCCCGAACGCCGAAGGGACGCCCGCAATGACCATCACCGTCTTCAGCAAGCCGGCATGTGTGCAGTGCGACGCGACGTACCGCCAGCTCGACAAGCTCGGCCTGGACTACACGATCGTCGACATCACGATGGACGCCGACGCCCTCGCCTCGGTCAAGGCGCTCGGATACCAGCAGGCGCCGGTCGTGTTCGCCGGCGGCGACCACTGGTCGGGCTTCCGTCCCGACAAGATCCGCGCTCTCGTTTCCCGGCCGCTGGCCGCCGCCGTCGCCTGACCCCCGGGTCGGGCCACCCCGACGTCGAGGAGGTGTCGTGGCCAACGTCGTCTACTTCTCCTCTGCGTCGGAGAACACTCATCGATTTGTCCAGCGGCTGGGTCTGCCCGCCCACCGCATCCCCCTGAGACCCACGGACCCGTTCCTGCGGGTCGAGGAGCCGTACGTCTTGATCGTTCCGACGTACGGCGGGGGGAACGAGGGCGGGGCGGTTCCGCGTCAGGTGATCAAGTTCCTCAACGACGCGCACAACCGCTCGCTGATCCGCGGCGTCATCGCCGCGGGGAACACCAACTTCGGAACCGCGTACTGCATCGCGGGCGACATCATCTCGGAGAAGTGCGGCGTCCCCCACCTGTACGACTTCGAGCTACTCGGAACGGCTGAGGACGTGACCCGCGTCCGCGACGGATTGGCACGGTTTTGGCAGCGACTCTCGCAGATCCCGGCATAGACACCGACCTCGACTACCACGCGCTCAACGCGATGCTCAACCTCTACGGAGAGGACGGGCGCATCCAGTTCGAGGCCGACCGCGCGGCGGCCCGGCAGTACTTCCTCCAGCACGTCAACCAGAACACCGTCTTCTTCCACAACCTCCGGGAGAAGCTCGACTACCTGGTGGAGAACGGCTACTACGAGGCCGAGGTGCTGGACCAGTACTCGTTCGCGTTCCTCACGGGCCTCTACGACCGGGCCTACGCGAAGAAGTTCCGGTTCCCCACGTTCCTCGGCGCCTTCAAGTACTACACCTCGTACACACTGAAGACGTTCGACGGGAAGCGCTACCTCGAGCGCTACGAGGACCGCGTGGTCATGGTGGCGCTCACGCTCGCGCAGGGCGACGAGAACCTGGCCACCCGCCTGGTCGACGAGATCATCTCCGGTCGCTTCCAGCCCGCCACCCCGACGTTCCTCAATGCCGGCAAGCAGCAGCGCGGAGAACTCGTCTCCTGCTTCCTCCTGCGCATCGAGGACAACATGGAGTCGATCGCGCGGGGCATCAACTCCGCGCTGCAGCTCTCCAAGCGCGGCGGCGGCGTCGCCCTTCTGCTCTCCAACATCCGCGAGCACGGCGCCCCGATCAAGCGGATCGAGAACCAGTCCTCCGGCGTCATCCCCGTGATGAAGCTGCTCGAGGACTCGTTCTCCTACGCCAACCAGCTGGGCGCCCGCCAGGGTGCGGGTGCGGTGTACCTGCACGCGCACCACCCGGACATCATGCGGTTCCTCGACACCAAGCGGGAGAACGCGGACGAGAAGATCCGCATCAAGACGCTCTCGCTCGGCGTCGTCATCCCGGACATCACGTTCGAGCTCGCCCGCAAGAACGAGGACATGTACCTCTTCTCGCCGTACGACGTCGAGCGGGTCTACGGGGTCGCCTTCGCCGACGTCAACGTCAGCGAGAAGTACCACGAGATGGTCGACGACGCCCGGATCCGCAAGTCGAAGATCAACGCCCGCGAGTTCTTCCAGACGCTTGCCGAGATCCAGTTCGAGTCGGGTTACCCGTACATCATGTTCGAGGACACGGTGAACCGGGCGAACCCGATCGCGGGCAAGATCACCCACTCGAACCTGTGCTCCGAGATCCTCCAGGTCTCGACCGCGTCCACGTACGACGACGACCTCTCGTACAGCCACATCGGCAAGGACATCTCCTGCAACCTCGGGTCGCTGAACATCGCCGAGGCGATGGACTCTCCGAACTTCGGCGAGACCGTCGAGGTGGCCGTCCGGGCGCTGACGTCAGTTTCCGACCAGACCCACATCTGGTCCGTTCCGTCCATCGAGCGCGGCAACAACGAGTCCCACTCGATCGGCCTCGGGCAGATGAACCTCCACGGCTACCTCGCCCGCGAACGGATCTTCTACGGGTCCGAGGAAGCCCTCGACTTCACCAACATCTACTTCTACACCGTTCTCTACCACGCCCTCGCGGCGTCGAACCGCCTCGCCATCGAGCGCGGCAAGGCGTTCGCCGGGTTCGAGAACTCCACCTACGCGAGCGGTGAGTTCTTCGCGAAGTACGTGGACACCGTGTGGGAGCCGGCCACCGAGCGCGTGCGTCGCCTGTTCGCCGAGGCGAACATCCACATCCCCACCCAGGACGACTGGCGCGCGCTCGCCGCGTCCGTCCGGGAGCACGGCATCTACAACCAGAACCTCCAGGCCGTGCCGCCCACCGGTTCCATCTCCTACATCAACTACTCGACGTCCTCGATCCACCCCGTCCCCGCGAAGATCGAGATCCGCAAGGAGGGCAAGATCGGGCGCGTCTACTACCCGGCGCCCTACATGACGAACGAGAACCTGGAGTACTACCAGGACGCGTACGAGATCGGCTACGAGAAGATCATCGACACCTACGCGGCCGCCACGCAGCACGTGGACCAGGGGCTCTCGCTCACCCTGTTCTTCAAGGACACCGCCACCACGCGCGACATCAACCGCGCGCAGATCTACGCGTGGCGCAAGGGGATCAAGACCTTGTACTACATCCGGTTGCGGCAAATGGCGCTGATGGGGACCGAGGTCGAGGGCTGCGTCTCTTGCATGTTGTAGGAGCCCGCACCGCTCGGTGTCGGGATGCGCGTTTGGGTCGCCTTCCGCACTACTGCTGCGCATCCTCGTCCCTTGCGGCGCCGTCGGTGCCCCGCCTCGGTCTTCTTGAAAGGACTCTGATGTCGGAGAAGCTCAAGTTGGTTTCTCGGGTTCATGCCATCAACTGGAACCGGCTCGAGGACGAGAAGGACCTCGAGGTCTGGGAGCGGCTCACCGGGAACTTCTGGCTGCCCGAGAAGGTGCCGGTGTCCAACGACATCCCCTCGTGGAACACGCTGACGGAGGAGGAGAAGGTCCTCACGATGCGCGTGTTCACGGGGCTGACGCTCCTGGACACCATCCAGGGGACCGTGGGCGCCGTGTCGCTCATCCCGGATGCGCTCACCCAGCACGAGGAGGCCGTCTACACGAACATCGCGTTCATGGAGTCGGTCCACGCGAAGTCGTACTCCTCGATCTTCTCCACGCTCTGCTCCACGCGTGAGATCGACGACGCCTTCCGCTGGTCCGAGGAGAACCCGAACCTCCAGCGCAAGGCCGAGATCGTCATGGAGTACTACCGCGGCGACTCCCCGCTCAAGCGGAAGGTCGCGAGCACCCTGCTCGAGTCCTTCCTCTTCTACTCGGGCTTCTACCTGCCGATGTACTGGTCGTCCCGGGCGAAGCTCACCAACACGGCCGACGTCATCCGCCTGATCATCCGCGACGAGGCCGTGCACGGCTACTACATCGGCTACAAGTTCCAGAAGGGCATGGAACTCCTCACCGAGGCCGAGCGGGACGAGTTGAAGGCGTACACGTTCGAACTGCTCTTCGAGCTCTACGACAACGAGGTGCAGTACACCGAGGACCTGTACGACGGCGTCGGGCTCACCGAGGACGTCAAGAAGTTCCTGCGGTACAACGCCAACAAGGCGCTGATGAACCTCGGCTTCGAGGGTCTCTTTCCGAAGGACGAGACGAACGTCAACCCGGCGATCCTCTCCGCCCTCAGCCCGAACGCCGACGAGAACCACGACTTCTTCTCCGGCTCCGGCTCCTCCTACGTGATCGGCAAGGCCGTGAGCACCCAGGACGAGGACTGGGAGTTCTGACCGCCCCGGGGACGCTGCTCGGATGGGAGAACGGTGGCAGGTCGCGGGTCCACTGCCGTGAGCAGGTCCGGAGCCAACGGTGCGGCACCGCCCGCGGAGCGCTGGGGCGACCGGGAGTACCTGGGCATCCTGGCGAGGGCGGCCGTCCTCGGGCCGGCGGCCACGGCGGGCGTGCTGGCCTTCGTCCTCGTCCTCCACGAGGTGACCGGGCTGCTCTGGCACCACGTCCCCGGCCTGCTGGGCGCGGCGGCGCCGCCGTCGTGGTGGATC
>JARKOU010000173.1 GCA_029975645.1 Actinomycetales bacterium | reverse complement strand
GGCCCCCGTGGACGGCGTTTTGGCCGCTCTGGTGATCAAGCCCCTGGCGGGTGTTCTCGCGAGGGACCGCGGCTTCCGGTGGGTGGTGCTGGACTACGCCGCCCTTCGGGGAGTCGTTGACCCGGACTCGGGGCTGTTCTGATGGTCCAGCACGGGATCGTCTAGCGTGGGGGGCCGGGTGGGTGGGCGCGGGCATCGCCTCGCCTTGGCGGCCGGGTGGGTTTCCGCGCGCGGGCAACCATCCGGCCCTGGCGGGCCTCCCGCCAGGCCCATCCACGCCCGCGCGCGGAACCCCACCCGGCCTTTGCTCGGGCGTCGCCTTGGCTTGGTGCCCTTCCACGCTCGCGCTCGGAAGGCCCTCAGCCGTTGTTCGGGCGGCGACCTGGGCTTGCAGCGCCGTGCGATCTCGTCGTCGGCGAGAATGGGCTATGCCGTCTTCTCGCCGCTCTCGCCGTCGGCCGTATGGGGAGGCCCATGCGGAACTCGACGTCGAGGCTGCCTTGAGGGGGATGCCGCGCACGGAGGGCCGGGCCGATGGGTCCCAGTGGTCGGTGCGGCCGATCTCCGGCTCGGACAAGACCTACCGGTGCCCGGGCTGCGACCAGGTGATCGGCCCGGGGACTGCTCATGTGGTCGTGTGGGCGAACGACCACCTGCTCGGAGCGGACTCGGCGCTGGCCGAGAGGCGCCACTGGCACACCGCGTGCTGGAAGGCCCGAGACAGGCGGGGCCCCACGAGGCGCTGACCCGTCCGCCGGCGCCGCCCCCGGCGCACTGCCCTGCCGTACCGACGTCGGACGTGAGCCGCGCTCGGGTGTGTGCTCCCGACGCTGGCCGGGCCTGGCGGGGTGCCGCCAGGCGCCGGGTGCGTCGGGAGCACACACCCGAGCGCGGTGGACCAAGCGACCATGGACCCCGCGTGAAGGGGAGGCACCTCGGGAAGGCATGGATCCGCGTGGCGGGGCGGAGGGGCTAGGGACGCGGTGGATCCAAGCGGCTCAGGCCCCCACTGAAGCAGGAGGAAGCGGATGGTCCCGCCGTGCTCGGGTCTACTCTCGGAGCCGATGACCCACACCATCGGACCCCTCACCGTGCTGCCGGCACGTCGGGAAGACGTCGAGCTGCACACGGCGGACGGCCTCACCCTCGTCGGTGAACTCGCGCTTCCACTGGCCAAGGACCCCGTCGCTACGCTCGTCACGCTGCATCCGCTGCCGACCCACGGCGGGTACATGGACTCGCATGTGCTGCGCAAGGCGGCGTGGCGACTGCCGGCGCTCGCCGATCTCGCCGTGCTGAGGTTCAACACGCGGGGGACGTCGAGCCCGCGTGGGACCAGCGAGGGCGCGTTCGACGGCGGTCGGGCCGAACGGTACGACGTCGCCGCCGCCGTGGAGTACGCCGAGTTCCACGACTTGCCGGACATCTGGCTGCTGGGGTGGTCGTTCGGCACGGAACTGGCGCTCATGCATGGCACCGAGCCGTCGGTCTCGGGCGCGATCCTGCTCTCCCCGCCCCTGCACCGGGCTACGGAGGAGCACCTGGCCCACTGGCATGCGTTCGGCCGGCCGCTCACCGTGCTCGTGCCGGAGTTCGACGACTTCCTACGGCCCGCGGACGCCGCGGAGCGATTCGCGACGGTCGGGCAGGCGGAGGTCATCGGCGTCGAGGGTGCCAAGCACCTGTGGGTCGGCGAGAAGTACGTGCACCGGGTACTCAACGAGATCGTCCAGCGGGTGCGTCCGGGCTTCCCGGAGATCCCGACGACGTGGGACGGGCCCTACGAGATCTTCGGCGAGCATGAGATCGGGCGATGAGGGCCGTGCGAGCGCCGGGACCGGCGGTGCGCACCCTGGTCACCCGGTGGCGCGCTGCGGCGTCGGATGCGGAGAACCTTCGGAAGGTGGCGAACGAGCATGGCTGAGGTGTCCGGGTCCGAGCCCTTGGCGGCGTACCGCAGCGGTCCACACCACGGGATCCCGATCCTCTTGCTGCACGGCTTCCCCCTCGACGCCCTCATGTGGGAGGACGTCGTGATGCGGATGCCCGAGGTCCCGGTGATCAGCGTGGATGCCCCGGGATTCGGGGACTCGCCGTCGTTCGCGGACGTCGCGTACGCCGTCGGCCGTCCGGGTGCGCACCCGAGCCTCGAGGTGGTCGCGGACGCCGTCGCCGCGGTTCTCGCGCGCGAGGGGATCCATCGCGTGATCCCCGTGGGGCTCTCGATGGGCGGGTACGTGGCTCTCGCGCTCGCTGAACGCCATTACTCGCTGCTGGCCGGGATCGGTCTCCTCGATACGAAGTCGACGGCGGACGACGCCGCTGCGCGGGCCAACCGCCTGAGGATCGCCGACGCCGCCGAGGGTGAGGCCGGCTCGACCGCGGTTGCGCCCATGATCGACGGGCTCCTCGGCGCGACCACCAAGGCCGAGCGCCCCGACCTCGTCGCCGAGGTCATCGGGCTCCTCGCCGCCGCGCCGCCGGCCGGGATCGCGTGGGGCCAACGGGCGATGGCCGCCCGGCCGGACCGCACGGAGGTGCTGGCGGCGCTCGACGTCCCGGCCCTCGTGCTGCGGGGCGCGGAGGACGTGCTCTCCACCCAGGAGGCGGTGGAGACGATGGCGCACCGGTTGGCCGACGTCGAGGTGGTGGTGGTCCCCGAGGCCGGCCACATGACGGCGATGGAGCAACCGGATGAGGTCGCCGAGGCGCTCAGGCGTCTGTGGGAGCGGGTGAACGTCTGACCGTTCGCTCGCGGCGGGGCTATCCCGGGGCTTCTCGGGGAGTCTCTCGCGCGACGGCGAGCGCCCACAGCGCCCCGGCCAGGAGAACCAGCGCCACGAGGCTCGACGACGGCACCCCCAGGAAGACGCTGTCGCCCCAGGTCGCATAGCCGGTGACGGTGCTCACCAGGAGCGCGACCGGGACGAGCACCGCGACCGGGACGACGGGGATGTCGCGCCGCGGCCGGCTCGCCCCCCAGGTCAGGAGCCATACGTGGGCTCGGCCGGCCACGCCGGCAGCGAACCAGGCGGCGGTGACAACCACGGCGGCGCCGAGGAAGTGCGCGATCCACCACGCGGGCTCTGTGAGCGCCGGACGGAAGTCACGAGCCCAGGCGAGCCCGGCAACCAGGCCTACTGCGGGGATGTGCCACAGGTAGAGGCCGACGGCGCGGGCGGCGATCGCGCCGACCGGGAACCAGAGCCGGTCGTGTCGGAGGGCACGGTCGAGCAGCGGGTACACGGCGGCCAGGGCGAACGCCTGAGCCAGGCCGTAGGTGGCGATGACCAGGGTGGGCGGCGTGAAGTTGGAGCGCTCGGCATCGGCCGCGAAGGTGATGAGCGGCGAGGCGTACGGTCCCGGGACGGTCAGGACCACAGTCACAGCGAAGGCGGCGGCCGCGAGGGAGGCGAGGAGCGCTGGGTGCAGGCGCCGGAGGGCCGGCAGGTGGAAGCCCAGTTGGTGGATCCAGCCCCAGACCAGGACGATGTTCAGCCAGCCCAGGGCCGGGACGGCGGTGAACCGGACGACGTCGACGGCGAGGATCACCAGAAGCCAGACGCCGAGCGTGAGGAACGGGTGGGAGGTCCAGCGCGACGTCCACGGCACCGCGGCGACGGCGGCGGCGTACACCCCCATGAACCACGTGAGCTGGGCGAGGAAGTGGCCGGCCAGTTCTGCCTCGGGGATCACGAGGACCGCGGGCAGGAAGAGCGTGGTCCAGAACGCGGCGTAGACGAAGACCGGCGCGCCGAGGTTCAGGAGTCGACGGCGCAGGTATGTCGGCTCGTGGCCGCGTCGCCGCCACGAGGCGAGGTTGCCGACGCCGCCCGCAACGAAGAAGAGCGGGAGCACCTGGACCGTCCAGGTGAGCCAGGCGAGGTCCGGCCGCGTGTCGGCGAGGCTTCCCGGTGCGCCACCCTGCGCGGTGTCCCATGCGAAGGCGTGCCCGATGATCACGACGCCGAGCGCGAAGGCCTTGACGGCGTCCAGGACGCGGTCACGATCGCGGGGCGGTGCTGTGCCCGGGGTCGCGGGCGTGGTGACGGGGGCGCAGGGCGCCGCGGCGTCCCGCCGGGCCGTGTCGCGGGCGTCCTGGTGGGCTCCCGACGGGACGCCGTCGGGGGCGTCGTCGTGCTCCCTCACGCGCTCCATGCTGGCACCCGCACCCGACATCCGGACCGTGCTGATGGTCCCTCGGACGTCGTGATGGAGGGCCTCGACGTCCCGTGGCCCGGTGCGAGTCAGGAGGCGGTGACCAGTGAGTTGGTCGCGCTGCGCACCTCGAGGGGCGGCGCGCTCTCCGTGGTGGTGGCGAATCCCGCGATCGGCTGCCACGTCGGCGACCCGGCGACGCGGAACTCGCCGGACCACTGCGTGGTGAGCGTGATCGTGCGCGTGCCCGAGGTCCGGTAGGCGTGGGTGACGGTGGGGTTGGGCCACTCGGCGCCCGGTTCGGTGGTGACGAGGGGTGGGGTGTCGTCGCCGAACGACCACGAGTACCGGGTGGGGGTCGCGCGGACCGTCACGGGGATGCCGAGGATCGTGGTGTCGAACGTGGCGGGCGTGGGATCCGTGAGGACGATGGTGTCCACGTTCACCAGCGTCCAGCCTCGCGAGGGCTGGATCACGATCCCGCCCGAGGTCAGCGGGAGGCGGCGGAACTCGGTCGCAACGCTCGCCGCGATCGCGGCGGCGCTGGGGCCGGTGGCCGCGTCGACCGTGATCGCCGTGACGGCGGAACCGGGCGCCGCGGAGTCGTAGGAGTAGCAGCGCAGCTGGTTGTTCTCCATCGGGACGCAATTGGTGACGATCGTGGACGTGCCCGGGCCGGCGGCGGCGCCGCCCGAGGAGCCGGGTGAGGTTCGGTCGCCGCGGATGGCGATGTGATCATCCTTCGACTCGGCGTCCCACGAAACCGCTGCGGATGCGGACACGGCGCCGCAGAAGACGGCGACGATGCTCGCTGTGAGCACATGGATGACTCGGCGCAGGGGTCGGCTC
This sequence comes from Actinomycetales bacterium, assembly GCA_029975645.1. Lineage (GTDB taxonomy): Bacteria > Actinomycetota > Actinomycetes > Actinomycetales > JAHECE01 > JAHECE01. The sequence continues at coordinate 16,683 of JARKOU010000173.1, read as the reverse complement.
ACGACTCGCCCTCCACGTCAACGCCGCGGATCTGCCAGTCGTTGCTCCAGATCAAGTCGATGTAGACCGACGCGCGTCCGCCAGCGGAGATCTCCTCCACCTGAGAGCCGATCACCTGTGCAGTCGGAGCCTGCTCAGCGACTGCGTCCACGGATGCGGTGCCCGTACTTGCGTTGCCCGCCCCTTCGACATTCAGCCACGTGATCTCACCACCCGTCTGGTAGCCACCCTGCGCATGCAGCGCCTCCACGTTCTCGATCACGCTCGCGCAGAAGACGCACTCCGGGTGGCTCATGGCCTTCCACTCGGTGAGGTCGCCGGTGTTGTAGGCGTACGGGTAGAGCGAGAGGAAGTACTGCGCGGCGGCCTTCGCTCCCTCGACGTCGTCGCGCTCCATCGCAGCGGGACGCTCCGGCGCCGCGCTCCGGGAGGGCGTGGGCGCTGCGGAGGTGGGCGCCGTCGTCGTCGGCACTGGGCTCGACGGCGAGGGGTCCGCCGGGTCGGCTGCGCACGCGGTGGCTCCCACGACGACCGCTGCGGCGAGCGCAACCGCGACGACTCCCCGCCGCGTGCGCCCCGACCTGGGCGCCCAGGTGCGCGCGGATCGCAGCGCGTGGCCGGGGGTGCGCTGCGATCCTGGGGGCCGCCACGCACCGCCGGACCCCGGCGACGCGCCGGACGTCGGCGACTCGACAGCCCTCGGCAACCCGGGAAGTCGCGCCTCGATTCCATGTGCCATGCGCCGACGATAGCCAGCCGAATACGGATTCTCCGAGTCGGGTCCGGCGCCTGTGGATATCTCAGGTGTCTAGTCGTTGGGTAGTCATTGGGCAGGTGGAGGTCCGAGCGGTCGGCGCAGGCGCTGGAGCAGGCATGTTGATCATCCGGACCCTCCGCGCGCTGACTCCGAGCCGCGCGTCGGCCGTCCCAGCCGAGTTGGCTTGATCACATCTGGGCCTCTTCATCCACAGCCAGAAAGCGATCATGGAATCGATCTGTCTACTCTCGAGATTCGGCATGCGGCAGACGTGGGTGATATCCGCAATCTGAGAGGGGGAACGGCGTGGAGCACGGTGTGACGCTCCTGGAGGGCGAGGTCCGCGAACTCATCCGCCGGCGTGGGCTGGACCCGGCCCGCGATCACGACGGTGTGCGGCGTCTGGTCGACGCAGCCATTGCGGACTACGACGAGCGTTCGCTCCTGGGCCTCGTCGAACCGCTCGCGGACCGAGCCGCCACTGCCAAGGACCTTGTCGACGCCGTCGCCGGCCTCGGCCCGATCCAGCGCTACCTCGACGATCCGACCATCGAGGAGATCTGGGTGAACGAGCCCGGCAAGGTCTTCGTCGCGCGCTCGGGGCGGTCCGAGTTGACCACCACGATCCTCGATCACGTCCAGGTGCGGGACCTGGTCGAGCGGATGTTGCGCACGTCCGGTCGGCGGCTGGACCTCTCCACTCCGTTCGTGGACGCCTCGCTCCCGGGCGGTGAGCGCGTCCACGTGGTGATCCCGGACATCACCCGCGAGCACTGGGCGGTCAACATCCGGAAGTACGTGGCTCGGGCCACGCGTCTGGGGGACCTGGTAGCCCTCGGCTCGCTGACCCCTCAAGCCGCCGCGTTTCTCGACGCCGCGGTCGCGACCGGCCTGAACGTCCTGGTCTCGGGGGCAACCCAGGCGGGCAAGACCACGATGGTCAACGCTCTCGCGGGCTCGATCCCCGCCACCCAGCGGGTGATCACCTGCGAGGAGGTCTTCGAGCTGCGCCTCGCGGTCCGCGACACCGTGGCGATGCAGTGCCGTCAGCCGAACCTCGAGGGCACGGGCGAGGTGCCGTTGCGCCGACTGGTCAAGGAGGCGCTGCGGATGCGTCCCGACCGGATCATCATCGGCGAGGTCCGGGAAGCCGAGTCGTTCGACATGCTCATCGCGTTGAACGCCGGAATCCCGGGGATGTGCACCCTCCACGCCAACTCCGCCCGCGAGGCGATCACGAAGATGTGCACGCTGCCGCTGCTGGCGGGGGAGAACGTCACGGCGCAGTTCGTGGTCCCGACCGTGGCGTCGGCCGTCGACCTGGTCGTCCACCTCGACCTCGATCGCGACGGACGCCGCTCGGTGCGGGAGATCGTCGGGGTGACGGGGCGCGTCGAGAACGGCGTGGTCGAGACGTCCACGCTGTTCGCACGCGTCGGAGACGTTCTGAAGCGGGCGGGCGGCTTCCCACCCCATCCCGAGTCGTTCGCGCGGGCCGGGTACGACGTCGCCGCCCTCCTGGCGCCGGGGCCGGGGGCCTAGGCGTGGGCACGGTGGTGGGACTGCTCCTCGGTGCCGGGCTCGTGAGCCTGTGGTGGGCCTTCGCCGCGCCGGAGCGGCGCCCCGTAGAGCGACGCTCACCGTGGCGGGAGCGGACCCAGGACCTGCTGGTTCAGGCTGGGGCGCCGGGGGTGAGCCCGGGTGCGCTCGTCTCGACCTGCGTCCTGGCGGGCGTGACGGTCGGCGTCCTGGGCGTCGCGATGAGCGGTTCGCCGCCGATCGCCGCGTGCTTCGCCGCGATGGCGGGCGCGGCGCCCTACGTCGTGGTGAAGAGCCGTGCCCGACGGCGACGCGCTGAGTTGCGGACACTGTGGCCCGAGGTGGTGGACGACCTGGTCTCCGGTATCCGCGCCGGCCTCTCCCTGCCGGAGGCGCTCATGGCCTTGGGCGAGCGGGGACCGGCGGAGCTGCGACCGGCATTCGTCCGGTTCGGTGAGGACTACCGCGCGACGGGCCGCTTCGCCGATGCGCTGGACCTCCTCAAGGCCCGGCTCGCCGATCCGGTGGCGGACAGAATCGTGGAGGCGCTGCGCCTCACCCGCGACGTCGGCGGCAACGACCTCGGCCGCCTGCTGCGCACCCTCGCGCAGTTCCTGCGCGAAGACCTGCGCACGCGAGGGGAACTCGAGGCCAGGCAGAGCTGGACGGTGGCCGGGGCGCGGCTCGCCGTGGCCGCGCCGTGGGTGGTGCTCGCGATGCTGAGCACCCGGCCCGGGACCGCGGCGGCGTTCAACACTCCGGCGGGCGCCGTCGTCCTCGCGTTCGGCGCCATCGCATCCCTGGTGGCGTATCGCCTCATGCTGCGCATCGGACGCCTTCCCGAGGAAGCGCGGGTGCTCCGGTGAGCGCGTTGGCGACCGCGGACCCGGCGCTGGTGGGAGCGATCCTCGGCTTCGTTGCGGGCCTGGGGCTCTGGCTCGTGCTCTGGCGGATCCGGGCGCGGCGCCTCACGCTCGACGACCGCCTCGCCCCGTACCTGCGCGCACGCCCGAGGACGTCACGCCTGCTCGACGAGCCGGCCACGCACACCCCGTTTCCCACGCTCGAGCGCCTGGTGGCCCCCGTGCTCGACGACGCGGGACGGCTCTTCGAGAAGCTCGGCTCCTCGTCGGTGAGCATCCGGCGGCGGCTTGCGCTGAGCGGATCGCCGATGTCGGTGGAGCAGTTCCGCGCCGAACAGGTCGTGTGGTCGATCGCGGGGCTCGCCGTCGGGCTCCTGCTCGCCGTGACCGTAGGCGCGGCGCGGGGGTTCTCCTTGCTGCCGCTGGTGCTCCTCGTCGCGATCGCGACGCTCTCCGGCGCGATCGCCCGCGACCAGATGCTGAGCCGCGCTGTGCGGGCCCGGGAAGAACGGATGATCGCCGAGTTCCCCGCCATCGCGGAGCTCCTCGCGCTCGCCGTCGGGGCGGGGGAGAGCCCCGTGAACGCGCTGGAACGCGTTGCGACGAGCACCACGGGCGAGTTGTCCGCCGAGCTCCTGCGCACGCTCGCGGACGCGCGATCGGGAACGCCGCTCGCCCGCGCGTTGGAGCGCATGGCCGACCGGACGTCTCTGCCCAGCATCGTCCGGTTCACCGAGGGGGTCTCGGTCGCGGTGGAGCGTGGCACCCCGCTAGCCGAGGTCTTGCGCGCCCAGGCGCACGACGCCCGAGAGGTCGGCCGCAGGCAGCTCATGGAGAGCGGCGGCCGCAAGGAGGTCCTGATGATGGTGCCGGTCGTGTTCCTGATCCTGCCGGTGACCGTCCTCTTCGCGATCTTCCCCGGAATCGCCGTCCTACAGGTGGGGCTATGAGCGCGCGCCCGGGTGTGCGGGTCCGCCAGAGGGCGTGCCCCGTCGCCGACCACCTCGTCCCGCGGCTGCCGCGTCGCCGGCCGCCCCCCGTCGTTCCGTTACATCGCCACCTGACATCGCCCATCAGAAGAAGGAGACACTCATGTCCTACGTCCTCGACCGGCTGCGCAACGCGGCCGCCGTCGTCCGCCGTGCCGCCCTGCGTGAGGGCGACGACCCCGAGCGGGGAGACGTCCCCGGCTGGGTGCTCGTCACGCTGATGACCGCGGGGCTCGTGGTCACGCTCTGGGCGATCGCCGGGCCGGCGCTCTCGAACGTCTTCAACACCGCGATCCAGCGGGTCCTCGGGACGTGAGGCGGTGGGTGCGGCCCACCGTGCCTGCGGCTGGCCCGGAGTCCGAGCGCGGATCGGCGATCGTCGACTTCGTGCTGGTGGGTGCGCTTCTGACGGTGCTGTTCGTCGCGGTGCTCCAGCTCGCGCTGACCCTCCACGTGCGGAACACCCTGATCGACTGCGCAGCCGAGGGCGCTCGGTACGGCGCCCTCGCCGGCAGTACGCCCGCGGCCGGGGCCGAGCGCACGCGGCAGCTGATCACCAGCGCGGTGGACGCGCGGTACGCGGCCGACGTCGCGGCCCGGACCACCAGCCTCGCCGGTGCCCCCGTGGTCGAGGTGACCGTTCGCGCCCCGCTCCCCGTGCTCGGACTGTTCGGGCCGTCGGGTGTGATCGCCGTCGCCGGACGTGCCTACGCGGAGGGGGCGGGGTAAGGGTGAGCGGGCCCGTGCTCGTCGCGTCCCGAGTCACGTCTCGTGCCGCCTCTCGTGTCGCCTCACGTGTCACGTCTCGCTTTGCCCGGTGTGACCGCGAGGCGGGCAGCGCCGTCGTCGAGTTCCTCGGCGTGGCCCTCCTGCTCCTCGTGCCGCTCGTCTACCTGGTGCTGACGGTCGGGCGCATCCAGGCAGCGGTCTTCGCCGCCGAGGGCGCGGCCCGGGAGGCCGGGCGGCAGGTGGTCCGGGCCGAGACGTTCGAGGAGGGCGCGGCGCGAGCCCGGGCCGCGGTCGGGCTGGCGTTCGACGACCAGGGGATCGACGTCACAGGCGCCGATGCGCTGCGGCTGACCTGCGAGGCCGATCCGTGCCTGACACCCGGGGCGCGGATCGTGGTCGAGGTCCGCTCCGCTGTCGACCTTCCCGGAATCCCCGAGTTCGTCCGTGGCGTGGTGCCCGCTGAGGTACCGGTCGCCGCGGAGTACGTCGCCGTGGTGGATGAGTTCCGGGAGGTGCCGGTGCCGTGAGGGTTCACTCTCGCCTGGCGCGACGGGCCGACGACGCCGAGTCGGGCCAGATCATGATCCTCGCCATCGCGTTCGGGCTGCTCGCCCTGGCGCTCGTCCTGGTGATCGCGAGTGCGTCGGCCGTCCACATCGAGCGCAAGCAGGTGCTGGCCCTGGCCGACGCCGCAGCCCTGGATGCCGCTGATGCCCTCGACCTCGACGCCTTCTACGGCGCCGGTCCCGGTGGAGTGGACAGCACCCGGGGGTACTCCGTCCCGCTCACCGACCAGGGCGTTCGCGATGCCGTCGCCGCGCATCTCGCCGGGGCGCCGAGCGCTGCGGGGATCACCGGTCTCGCGATCGGGGAACCGACGGGCACCCCCGATGGGACGACGGCGCAGGTCACCCTGACCGCCCGGGCTCGACCGCCCTTCGTTCCGTGGGCCCTGGTCGGCTGGTCGGACGGGATCCCGCTCCGGGTGACGTCCTCGGCCCGCGCGGGGTAGGTCGCACCGCTCGTCCGACCGGCCTCGGTCACCCGCCGGGATCCTTGCGCGCGTCCCCACGTGGGGCCCCCGGTGAATCCCCGCGGGCGTCCCGGAGCCTACGTCCGTGGGCACCCCGCGCGCGGATCACGTGGCCGTTGGGCCGGGTGAAGGTCCACTGGGGAGCGGCGTCCGCGGGCGGGCATCCGGGCGCGTCCGCGGTCGGGTTGTCGTGCATGCGCCCGGGCGCAGTGCCGTTGCCGGGCGCGGTGGGATCGACGGAAGCCTTCCCGCCCCTCCTGCTGATGGTGATGCGATGGGTATGGACGTAGTCATGGTGGTACCAGCACAGCAGGATGCCGTTCGAGACCGACGTGCGGCCGTGGTGTGCGTACCACCACAACGAGTGGTGGATCTCGCCGTGGGCGGGAGGTGCGTCGCAGCCCGGGAACTGGCAGTGGCGGTCTCGTGCGATCACGGCCCGGCGCTGCCCCGGCGGGAAGAGCCGCTGGGCGCGGCCGACGTCGAGGACCTCGCCGGCGGGTCCGAACACGACGCGCGCGAGCTCGCTGTCGCAGGCCAGCCGGGCCAGGACGGCCGGGGGCAAGGGCGTGCCGTCGTCGAGTTCGGCGGGTGCCGCGCCGACGAGGACGGTGTGGTCCAAGGAGCCAGGAATGACGGCATCCGGGGGGGCCTCGTGATCTGCGATGTCGCCTTGCTCGGAGCGGTCCTTCTCGCGCGTCACGGTCATCCCCGTGCGTGTGCTCGGCTCCGCCCCGGGCTCGGAGATCGGGCCGGGACCCTGCGCGGACAGCAACGCCTCGAGCGTCTCGTGGGGCACGTGCACCGTGAGATGGGGGCGGATCGAGGCGCCCGGCGCGGGTAGACCGCCGTCGAGGGCGGTGCGCGCCAGGTTCACGAGGGCGCCGGCGCGGCGTTGGGCGGTGGTGCGACCGTCTGCGCGGTCCGGCGTACCGATGAGGGCGTTCAGGGCTGCGTCCAGCGTCGCGCCGTCGACGTCGGTGAGCCAGCCCTGCAGGTGGTAGCCGTGCAGCGTCTTGGCCAGGACGAGTTCCTGGCGGTCGGCGGCCTCGGCGTGGTCGCCGTCGGCTCCCGCTGGGTCCGCGGCGATGGCCCAGGCGCGCACGACCTTGGCAAAGTCGGAGGCATCCACGCGCGTTGCGGTCTCCACGAGGAAGGCCTCGCCGATCTGCGGGTGCGCCAGGGCGGCGAGGCGCTCGGGCGTGCCGGTGGTGTGGGTCGCGATCAGGTGGGCGTGCTCGACGCCGATGAGCCCGTTCCCGAGCGCCTCGGCGGTTGCGGGGAGGTGCGCGCGCAGAGCGCGGGCGGTTGTCGTCTCCCGCCAGGCATGCCCGCTGGAGGCCCCGGTCGCCCGGCGGAGCCAGGCGGAGAAGGACCTCGACCCGTCCACCGCCCACTGACCGTCGGCTTCGAGGGCGGCGAGCAGGCGGGAGCGGATGCTGCCGAGGCGCCGGCCGAGTGCCTCGAGTCCGTCCAGCAGCGTGCTCATGGACTCGCCGGCCATGTCCCGGAGGTCAACCTGGGCCAGCGCATCGACGCCACCCCGAGCGATCGACAGCGCCTCCGCGGCTGACGCGTCAGCGGTCATCGCCCGTCACCTCCTCGAGTACTCCTGCCACGCCAGACAGTATCGAACGCACGTGCGACCGTCAACCAGAAATGCGCTCTGACCTGCGCGCTTGTGGACGAGAGCGCGCTAGCGCGAACTGTGGAGGACGCGTGCCGCCCGCCTCGGCTCAAATCGATTCGACTCCCGGCCGGTTCTGGGCGACCATGGATGCATGTCCCGGACGCCGCTGCCCCCGCCCTCCCGGCAGGTCGAGCCCGGCACGCCCGCCCCGTACCGCCCAACGCCCCAGTTCGTCGCCCTCATGGGTGCCATGGCGGCGCTCGGCGCCATGACGGTGGACATGTACCTCCCGTCGCTCCCGGACGTCGCGGCTGACCTCGGCACGTCGGACGCGGCCGCGCAGTTCACCATCTCGGGCGTGCTGATCGGCGCCGCCCTCGGCCAGATCGTGGTCGGACCGCTCTCGGACCGCTTCGGCCGGCGCCGGCCGGCGCTGATCGGGCTGGCCATCCACGTGGTCGCCTCGCTGCTCTGCATGATCGTCCCCGCTATCGGCCCGCTGATCCTCCTGCGCATGCTCCAGGGCGTCGGCAACTCGGCGGCCTCGATCACCGCGATGGCCGTGATCCGGGACCGCCTCACCGGCGGGCCGGCGGCACGGGTGCTGTCTCGTCTCATGCTCGTGATCGGCCTCGCGCCCCTGCTCGCCCCGACCCTCGGTGGCCTGATCGCGGGCGCGGCCGGCTGGCGCGCCGTCTTCGGTGTCCTGGCCGCGCTCGGGCTGGCGCTCGCCGTCGTCGTCTGGCGCTTCCTGCCCGAGACCCTCCCGCCCGAGCGTCGCGCCACGGAGGGCCTCGGCGGCGCCCTGCGTGGCTACCGATCCCTCCTGGCGGACCGGCACTTCGTCGCCCTCGCCGTCCTCCCGGGCCTCGCGATGGGTGCCCTGATCAGCTACGTCGCGGGATCGCCGTTCGTGCTGCGCGTGGGTTACGGGCTGAGCGAGAACCAGTTCGCGCTGATCTTCGCGCTCAACGGCATCGGCCTGGTGCTCGGTGCGCAGGTCAACGCCGCGCTGGTGAGGCGTGTGGCGCCCATCCGGATCGTCCGGGTCGCCCTGCCCATCACCCTGGTCCTCGCCCTGGCCCTGTTCGCCGTCGCCGTAACCGGTGCCGGAGGTCTGCTCGGCATCCTCATCCCGCTCTGGCTCCTGCTCTCGGTGCTCGGGCTCATCCCGCCGAACGCCTCCGCTATGGCGCTCGGCCGCCACGGCGAACGGGCCGGCACCGCGGCCGCGCTCATCGGCGCCATGCAGGCCGGCGTCGCCGGACTCATCAGCCCCCTCGTCGGCGCCCTCGGCGGCGACGCCGTGGCGATGGCGATCGCCGTCCTCGTCTCGGTCGCGTCCGCGTTCGCCGTGCTCGCGATCGCAACCCCCGCCTACCGACGCGGTTTCGCCTCCGTCGCATAGGGCCGTCGCACCCGCGACGGCGCTGCGAGCCGCAGCGTGTCGAGCAGGGACGACGACGGCGCCCGCCCTATCCCCGGATCCCCACCTCGAGCGTGCGGACGAGGAAGGTGAACGACGCGTCGACGTCGTCGGGCATGCCGAACCCTCCGCCGAGTTCGAGCGAGATGAACCCGTGCAGTCCGGCACGCACGGCCCGGATCGCGTCCACTGCGCGTTCGGGGGGGACTCCGCAGCCTCCGACGACGGCGGCCACCACGGTGATGGTCTCGGCCATCGCTTCGGCCAGCCCGCGTTCGGGTCCGTCTCCCGCGTGCGGCGCGACCTGTGTGGCGGCGTACCGCCCGGGGTAGGTCGTGGCGAACGCCCGGTACGCGGCCGCTGTCGCCCCGAGCGCGTCGCCGCCGGCACGTCCGATCGCCGCGGCGGTGAGCGCCGCGGTGAGCCCGCGGACGCTCGCCACCGCGACCTCGCGCTTGAGGTCGGCGAGTGAGTCGACGTGCTTGTAGAGGCTCGGCACCGCCACCCCCGCCCGAGTCGCGACGCCCGCGAGGGTGAGGTCGGCAAATCCCCTGGGGCCGCCGTCGTCCACCGCCTCGAGGGCCAGGCCGACCACCGCGGCCCTGCTCAGCCGGGCCCTAGGCACGCGTGCCGCCGGTGACCTCGTTGCCGGGCGCAGGCGGCGCGGACTGCGCGAGCGGCGCCCACGCCGCACCCGCGCGGGGAAGGGTGGCAAGGAACGCCACGATCTCCGGGCCCACGACGTCGGTCCTCTGATACTGCGGGTAGTGGCCGCACTCGGGCACGAGAACCCCGCGAACCTGGCCTGTTCCGGCGCCGGCCCCGAGGTGGTGGACGATGTAGGCGAGTTCGGCTGCCGGGTCGGGGAAGTCCGGGTCCTGCGCGCCCATCAGCACGAGCGCGGGGGAGCGGACCGCCCCCATGCGCTCATGGACCTCCCGGTGCGTGAGCTGCCCCACGAGGTCGCGCAGCGAACGCAGTCGCGCCGGATCGCGCAGGCTCTCCCGCAGCGCCCCGACGTGGTCCTCGAACCACAGAGGAAGCCGTCCCCGGACAGACTCACGTCCTCGAACGGGCCTTCCCCCGCGCTCGGGCCGTCCCTCGCGCGTCGACCTGGGCCGCCGGTCCTTGCCGACGGCGAAGGACCGGTAGGCCGCGACCCAGACCGCGCCGCCCCACGGGCGCAGCAGTCCCGCCCGGATGAGGGCGCGTTGCAGGCCGGCCCGCCAGCCCGGGACGTCGGCGTCGCGCACGAACGGCCCGAGGAGCACCGTGCCCGCAACCGATGACGGTTGCTCGGCGGCTGCCCAGAGTGCCGCGCTCGCCCCCATGGAGTTGCCGACGACGACGGCGGGCCCGCCGAGCGCCTCGACGAGAGCCAGGAGGTCCTCGCCCGTCGCGGCGTCGCCGTGCGTGGTGAACGTGGTGTCGGACTCGCCGTGGCCGCGCAGGTCCACCTCGGCGACGCGGTAGCCCTCCGCGAGCAGGGCGGGGGTGAGGTCGCGATAGGTCGATCGACGGTCGCCCATGCCGGGAACGCACACGACGAGCGGACCGTCTCCGCGCACCGTGTAGGCGATGCGGCCCTCGGGGCGGTGGAGGTAGTGGACCTGGGGGAGAGTCGTGAGATGTGCCATAGCCCCAAGGCTAATGGTATTAGCCGCACGGGGCAAGGCCCCGGTGGACCGGCGTCGCGATCGCGTACCCTGACGGCCGTGGCCACCGACTTCCCCGCAGCGATCGCCGAGTTGCGCGGCACCCTGGACTCCGTCCGCGCCGTGAGCGACCCGGCGGCGCTGCGCGCCCGCATCGCGGAGCTCTCCGAGGCTGCCTCCGCCCCGGATCTGTGGGACGACCCCGACGCCGCCCAGAAGGTGACGAGCGCCCTGTCCCACGCCCAGGCGGAACTCGAGCGCATCGAAGTGATCGGGGGCCGTATCGACGACCTCGAGGCCCTCGTGGAACTCGCGACCGAGGAGGCGGCGGACGATCCCGCCGCAGCCGCCGACGCGCTGGCCGAGGCGGAGGCCGAGTTGGTCGGCCTCCGCAAGACGCTCGGCGACCTGGAGGTGCGCACGCTGCTGTCCGGGGAGTACGACCACCGCGAGGCCGTCGTCACCATTCGCTCGGGCGCAGGCGGGGTCGACGCCGCGGACTTCGCCGAGATGCTCCTGCGGATGTATCTGCGGTGGGCGGAGCGGCACGGCTACCCGACGGCGGTCCTCGACACCTCCTTCGCCGAGGAGGCCGGCATCAAGTCCGCCACCTTCGAGGTGAAGATCCCCTACGCCTACGGCACGCTCTCGGTCGAGGCCGGCACCCATCGCCTGGTCCGGATCTCGCCGTTCGACAACCAGGGTCGGCGTCAGACGTCGTTCGCCGCCGTCGAGGTCATCCCGCTCATCGAGCAGACGGACCACATCGAGATCCCGGAGAACGAGATCCGCGTGGACGTGTTCCGGTCCTCCGGACCCGGGGGTCAGTCTGTGAACACGACCGACTCCGCCGTGCGCCTGACACACATCCCCACCGGGATCGTCGTCTCGATGCAGAACGAGAAGTCCCAGATCCAGAACCGGGCCGCCGCGCTGCGCGTGCTCCAGTCCCGCCTCCTCCTGGTGCGCCAGGCCGAGGAGAACGCCGCGAAGAAGGCACTCGCCGGTGACGTCAAGGCGTCCTGGGGCGACCAGATGCGCTCCTACGTGCTCCAGCCGTACCAGATGGTCAAGGATCTGCGCACCGAGCACGAGGTCGGCAACCCGGCCGCGGTGTTCGACGGCGACATCGACGACTTCATCGAGGCCGGCATCCGCTGGCGCCGGCAGCAGCAACTGGCTGCCGCGACCGCCTGACGTCACGCGGGAGCGTCCAGGCCGGGGGTCGCCGGGACCGCGGTCACCCCATCGCGCCGGCGTACCGGGCGAGTTCTCGTCGCCAGAGGAAGGACGCCAGGCGCACCGCGCCGACGGCGAGCCCCACCGAGACCAGGCCGAGCCACGGCGTCACGTCTCCGAAGAAGACCTGCGCAGGCACGGTGGCGAGGAAGGCGATCGGCACGACGGCGGTGAGCACGACCCGCAGCGCCTGGCCGTAGAACGGGACCGGCACCCGCGCGAGGTTCTGCGCCGCGAACAGCGCCGCCCAGCCGTCGAATCGCACGTGCGTCAGCGTCTTGTAGTTCACGAGCACGCCGAGCGCCCACATGAGCACGACGGCGCTCGCGATCGACGCCGCGGCGGCCAGGGAGTTCACCCAGCCGACCGGCCCGCCGCCCAGCGCGACGGCGACGACGCCGAGTGCGAACGCCAAGGCGATCTTCGGCAGGTCGGGCACCCAGATCCGACCGAGGGAGCACAGGACCAGGGAGTTGACCGGGCGCAGCAGCAGTCCGTCGAGCACGCCGAGGCGCACCTGCTCCTCCCAGTACCCGACGTTCGCGATGAGGAAGACCCAGACGACGGCGTCGAGCAGGTACCACACGGCCTGCAGGAAGAGCAGCCGGGGCAGGTCCCATCCGTTCGCGTCGTCGGTGTGGAGGGCCACCACGAGCACGGGTGCGATCGAGATCCCCAGCCAGATCGTCGTCACGATCGTGCCGATGACCAGGTCGCCCCGGTACTCGGCCGCGCCGGCCAGTTCCGCCTTCCAGCCCGCCCACAGCACCCGCAAGGTGTGCCCGGACCGGAGCGGGCGTCCGACGTCGGCGCCGCCCGTCCTCACGTCCCCGCCCGTCCTCACGTCCCCACCCGCCTTCACGTCCCCACCGCCTCGTACCGCCGCGTGCCGCGCCGCCACAGCCCCGCGAAGCCCAGGTGGAGCACCACGATCCACGCCCCGGCCTCGAGGAGGATCCATGGCTCGAGCCGGCTGATCCCGCTGATCGCCTCCGCGGGCGCCCCGATCGCGAACCACAGCGGCTGGTGCCGCAGGAGGGTGTCCAATGGCGGCGGCATCAGGGCGATCGGGGCCACGAGCCCGCCGATCAGCCACTCCGCCCCGAACAGCAGCCCGCTCAGCGCCGCCGAGCGCGTGAACCAGAGCGCCAGGCATCCCATCATGAGGCCCAGGTAGATCTCCGCCACGAAACCGAGCGGGGTGAGCGCGACCGCCAGTGCCCACTGGCCCGGGTCGTCCGTCACCACGCCTCCGAGGAACCACACCAGCGCGGGGACAACCAGCAGCAACGGCGTGAGGGCGTAGGTCAACCGGGCGAGCCCGCGGGTGATGAGCACGTGCATCGGGTGGTGCGGGCGCAGGAGGAGGGCGGACAGCTCGCCGGAGTGGACCAGCGGCTCGACGTCGAACGAGAGGCTCCGGCTGATCTGCAGCGACGTGGTGAACATGACAACCGCGTAGTACGTGGTGAACTGGGCCGCGCTGATCCCGTCCACGCCCTCCGTGCCCGCCGCCCCTCTCCAGAGCGCCATGAAGGCCACGGGCACCACCCAGGCGAGCGCGCCGAGCGCCAGTTGCGCACGGTAGGACGACGCCGCCTGCAGCTCCGTGCGCAGCAAGGCGCCATAGACGCGCGCGAGCCGGCGCAGTCCGGTCCAGTTCGAGCCCGACGGCGACGCCGACGGCGAGCCCGACGACGCCGCGGTCACGTCAGCCATCGGCGCTCGTCTCGGACAGGGAACGGTCGTCGCGGGTGCGTCCGTAGAGCTCGCGCAGGGTGTCCTCGAGCGGGGGGTCGGCCAGCGAGACGTCGGCGACGCCGATCCGTTCGAGCGTCCCGACGATCGCTCCCGCGCGAGCGCGCGGGACCTCGAGCACCAGGGTGCTCGCGGTGTGCTCGAGAACCTCGCCGAGCCCGGCGACGTCCTCGGGGGTCAGGGGGTGCGAGAGGCGGGCGGTGATCCGCTTCGCGTCCCCCGCCATTCCCTGCAGGTGCGCGAGCGTGCCCGTGTACGTGATGTGGCCCCCGGAGATCGTCATCACACGGGTCGCCAGCGCCTCGATATCCGCCAGGTAGTGGGAGGTGAGGAGCACCGCTGCGCCCGTCAGCTCCACGTAGGCGGCAACGAAGCGCCGGATCTGCTGCTGGGCGTCGAAGTCCAGGCCGAGGGTGGGCTCGTCAAGCAGCACCACGGACGGCCGGTGGAGCAGCGCCGCGGCGAACTCGCAGCGCATCCGCTGCCCCAGGCTCAACTTGCGTGCCACCTGCCGGGAGATGTCGCCGAGGTCGAGCAGATCGGTCAACTCGTCGCGGGTGCGCTCGAACTCGCGACGGTCGAGGTCGTAGATCACCCGGTGCAGCTCGAACGACTCGGCCACGGGGATGTCCACGTTGAGCTGCCAGCGCTGGCCCATCACGAAGCCGAGGCGTCGCAGGAACTCGGGCCGCCGCTCGGCCGGTGTGAAGCCCAGGACGTCTACCCGGCCCGACGTCGGGGTGAGCAGCCCGGCCAGGCACTTGAGCGTGGTGGTCTTCCCGGATCCGTTGGGCCCGAGGAAGCCCATGACCTCGCCCGCCTCGACTCCGAACGTGAGGTCCTCGACCGCGACCACCGTGCGGTGCCGACGCCGCGCCACGGAGCGCAGCGCGGAGCGCAGTCCCGGCTCGCGCTCGGTGATCGAGAACTCTCGCGTCAGGCCCTCGACCTGGATCACGGCGTCCCCTCCTCTCACCGGCCGCTCGTCCCGTGGCCCTCGCCCGTTCTGGCCCAGTGACCTCCGAGCGTGCTCGACGGACGCCCGGGCCCGCGACTGCACAGGTCTAGCACGCGGCCAGATGTCGCTACCTCCTCTTTTCGCGCGCCGGCAGCGCCCCCGGGGCGACGCCGGCGTCCCCGGGGCGCGGAATGGACGACGGCGCGCGTCCGACCGCGCGATCGGCTCGCCCCGGCGTGTCCGCCGGGGGAGCGCGGCGTCGGCTGCTTATCGTGCAAGAGCCCGAGGTGTGCCCTCACCCCCAGCGAACGGTTGACAGGCTGACGTGATCCGGTTCCAGAACGTCTCGAAGGTCTACGCGCGTGGCGCCCGCCCGGCGCTCGACCAGATCACCATGGAGGTCGAGCGGGGAGAGTTCGTCTTCCTGGTCGGCGCCTCGGGGTCGGGGAAGTCCACCTTCCTCCGGCTCGTCCTGCGAGAAGAACGTCCGACGTCGGGTCAGGTCTTCGTCGCCGGACGTGACGTGTCCACCCTCTCGCCATGGAAGGTGCCGCACCTTCGGCGCCAGATCGGCGTCGTCTTCCAGGACTTCCGTCTCCTGCCGAACAAGACGGTGTTCGAGAACGTCGCCTTCGCGCTCGAGGTCATCGGCAAGCCACGGCACCACATCCTGACCACCGTGCCCGAGACGCTCGAACTCGTCGGGCTCGAGGGCAAGGAGAAGCGCCGGCCGCACGAGTTGTCCGGCGGCGAGCAGCAGCGCGTCGCTATCGCTCGCGCGTTCGTCAACCGGCCGAGCATCCTCCTCGCCGACGAACCCACGGGGAACCTGGACCCGACCACCTCGGTGGGGATCATGCGGCTGCTGGACCGGATCAACCGCACGGGCACCACCATCGTGATGGCCACGCACGACGACGAGATCGTGGACCAGATGCGCAAGCGTGTGGTGGAGCTCGACGACGGCTCGATGGTCCGCGACCAGTCCCGCGGCGTGTACGGGGCCGCCCGATGAGCCGCGCCCGCTTCGTCTTCGCCGAGATCGGCTCCGGCCTGCGCCGGAACCTCTCCATGACGGTCGCCGTCGTCCTCGTCACCTTCGTCTCGCTCACCTTCGTGGGCGCCGCCGCCCTGTTGCAGGTGCAGATCGGCAACATGAAGGACGACTGGTACGACAAGGTCGAGGTGTCGATCTTCCTGTGCCCGGCCGACTCCACGCAGCCCACGTGCGCCGACGGCGAGGTCACCCAGCAGCAGATGGACGACGTCATGGCCGTCCTGAACTCGGACGCCCTCGCCCCCTACATCCAGACGATCTACACCGAGACCAAGGAACAGGCCTTCGAGGCGCTCCAGGAGCAGATGGCCGGGACGGTATGGGCGGAGTCCGTCACGGTCGACCTGATGCAGATGTCCTACCGGGTCAAGCTGGTGGATCCGGAGCAGTACCAGGTGGTGGCGGACGCCGTGGCCGGACGCCCCGGCGTGGACAGCGTGCGCGACCAGCGGCAGATTCTCGAGCCGCTGTTCCTGATCCTCAACCGCGCCACGCTCCTCTCCGTGGGGCTCGCGGTCGTCATGATCATTGCCGCGGTGCTGCTGATCACCACGACCATCCGGCTCTCGGCGATGAGCCGGCGCCGCGAGACGGGGATCATGCGGCTGGTCGGCGCGTCGAACCTCTTCATCCAGCTCCCGTTCATGCTCGAGGGGGCGCTGGCAGCGCTGATCGGCTCGTTGCTCGCGGTCGCCGGGCTGTACGTCGGGGTGCGCTACCTCGTGGAGGACTGGCTCCAGGACTCGCTCCAGTGGGCCAACCTCGTCACCACTGATGACGTCCTGTTCATCGCTCCGTGGCTCGTGCTGATCTCCATCGGGCTCGCCGCGATCAGTTCGTTGGTTACCCTGAGCCGGTACACACGGGTGTGACGTGTGTTAACTGACGTGGTCGATGTGACGGATGTGACGTAATGCTGCGGACCTGGCTCGGGATCGGCGATCTACGCGCGCCGCGCCGGCGGCGCGCCTTCGGCACTGCCCTCCGCCGGCGGCGTGCCTTCGGCACGACGGCGGCGGCATGCGCTGTCGCGCTCCTCGTCGGCGTCGG
>JARKOU010000170.1 GCA_029975645.1 Actinomycetales bacterium | reverse complement strand
TGGGCCGGTGGCGGCGGTAGTCGGCCTGGAACCGGGGGTCGGCGGCCCGGGCGCGGTGCTCGCGGCGGATCTGGTCGTGCTCGTCGATGACGATCTTGCGGCCCCGCCTCGATGTCGTGCACCGGGCCCGCAGCGGGCAGGCGGTGCAGGCCACGCCGAAGGTGACGGTGCCTCGGGGGCTGATCGAGCGGGCCACGCCGTTGGGGCAGGTCACGGTCCGCGCGTCGGGGTCGACGGTGAAGTCGTCGATGGTGAACCCGCCGTCCACGGCCCGCCCGATCGGCATCGGCTTGATCACGGCGGTGTGACCGGCCGCGGCCAGGGCGGTGAGCATCGGCCCGGAGCCGTACGCCGAGTCGCCCAGGACCTGAACGTCACGGTCCCCGGTGATGCTGGGATCGGCCGCCAGGAGCTCGATCCCGCGGGCGGCGTCGCTGTTGTCCGCACCGGCGGCCATCGTCACCGCGGCCGCGGTGACCAGCCCGGTGTCCGGCTCGACGACGACGTGGGCCTTGAACCCGTCCTGCTTCTTCTGCCGGGACTTGTGCGCATGCCGTGCCTGGGGGTCCACCGTCGAGATCACCCGCTCCGGGGCGACCCTGCGGGCGATCCGCCACCGCCCGTCCGTGCCGTCGGAACCCTCGGCCGGTTCGACATCCTGCCCGGCGACCAGCGCCAGCAACGCGACCGCCTCGGACTGATTCTGGTCGAGCTCCACCCCGGACAGGGCGTCCAGCACCGTCAACGCGTCGTTGACCAGGCCCGAGACCAGCAGGTCCCGGGCCACCGGGTCATCCCAGGCGATGTCCGGCTTCCCGCCGGCGGCGTAGTCATGCCCGCTCAGGGCGGCGACCACGGGTGTCGCGGCCGGGACCACCACCGCGACGCGGCGGATCTGCGCGATCAGCTGGGTCACCGTGTCCTGACGGGCCACCGCGTCATCCAAGATCGTGGAGTCCACCGCCCGCCGCTTCTTCCCGGTCAGCACCCCGGTCGCGGCGACGACCTCGCTGACCGCCTCGAAGATCCGCTGCGGACGCCCGCTCGCCGCGATCCGACGCCGCCAGTACGTCAACACCGAGGGGTGGAACCCGGCCTGGGTGACCGAGAACCCGCACGCCACCTTCCACCGCAGGTCGAACGTGATCGCCTCCGCCGCCTGACGGTCCGACAAGCCGTGCAACGCCTGCAGCACCATCACCGAGGCGATCACATCGCCCGGGATCGACGGCCGACCCCGACCCGAGGTGAACAGATCAGCGAACGCCTCATCCGGGAACAACCGTCGCCGGTTCACCGCTAGGAACGCGAACACCGACCCCGCCGGCAACAGGTGCCCCGCCAACGACTCCGCGTCCCCGAACTCACGCTGCCCGTCATCACGACCCTGCACGACCCAATTCTCCCGGCCGCACGCCACCGACCCCCCACGCGCCACACGCCTCAGACCCGCGGAATGTTCAGCAGTCTCCTAGGCCCGCGTCGGTCTGCGCCACGGGCGGCGGCGCTCAGGCCGCGGCCAGCTCCGCCAGGAGGGCGTCGGTCTGGCCGAGCGCGGCCGTCATGCCCTCGACCATGCCCATGGCGCTGAGCTGTTCCATGGCCTCGACCGTGGGGAACGTCGAGGCGATGGTCATGGTCGTGGTGCCGTCGCCGCCTGCCCGGATGCCGACGTGGATGGTGGTGACGGGCATCGCGGGGTCGGGGTTGCCGTCGGCGTCGCCGAAGCCGTCCTCGTACTCGAGCGCGTGCGGGGCGTCGACGGCGAGCAGCCGCCACCAGCCGTGGTACCGCTCGCCCTCGGGGCTGGTCATGAAGTACGTGACGAGGCCGCCGGAGGTGAGGTCGTGCTGGACGACGGTGGCGGGGTAGGTCGGCGGCCCCCACCAGCGCTCGAGGAGGCGCGGGTCGGACCAGAGCCGCCAGACCTGCTCGGGAGTCGCCGCGTACGAGGCGGTGATCGTGAGGGTGCGGGCCACGGTGTCGGTGGTGACGTCGGTGACGGTCATGTCGGGTCCTCCTGGGTGATCTCGGCGAGGACGTCGCCGAAGCGGTCGAGCCGGGCGCGCCAGGCCTCCTCGAGGAGGTCGAGCGCGCGTCGTGTGCGGCGCACGGTCTCCGGGTCCCCGCGGACGAGCTGTTCACGCCCGCGGCGGTGCTTGTGGACGAGGCCGGCGCGTTCCAGGACGGCGACGTGCTTCTGGACGGCGGTCAGGCTCATCCGGTAGCTGGTCGCCAGCCTGCTGACGGACAGGTCCTCGGCCATCGTGCGGGCGAGGATGTCGCGTCGGGTCGGGTCGGCGAGGGCGTGGAGCGCGAGGCCCGTCCGGTCCGGCGCCGACTGATCTACAACCATGTGGTTG
>JARKOU010000166.1 GCA_029975645.1 Actinomycetales bacterium | reverse complement strand
GACGCGGTCATCACCGTCCCGGCGTACTTCAACGACGCCGAGCGTCAGGCCACGAAGGACGCCGGCCAGATCGCCGGCCTCAACGTCCTGCGCATCATCAACGAGCCCACCGCGGCCGCGCTCGCCTACGGCCTGGAGCGGGGCAAGGAGGACGAGCTCATCCTCGTCTTCGACCTCGGCGGCGGCACGTTCGACGTCTCCCTCCTCGAGGTGGGCAAGGACGAGGACGGGTTCTCCACCATCCAGGTCCGCGCGACCAACGGCGACAACCGCCTCGGCGGCGACGACTGGGACCAGCGGGTGGTCGACTGGCTGATCAGCCAGGTCAAGAACTCGTCCGGCGTGGACCTCTCGAAGGACAAGATCGCGCTCCAGCGCCTCCGCGAGGCGGCGGAGCAGGCGAAGAAGGAGCTCTCCTCCGCCACGCAGACCACGATCTCCCTGCAGTACCTCTCGATGTCCGAGAACGGCCCCATCCACCTGGACGAGAAGCTCACGCGCGCTCAGTTCCAGCAGATGACCTCGGACCTGCTCGAGCGCACCAAGGCGCCGTTCCACAACGTCATCCGCGACGCCGGCATCAAGGTCGCCGACATCCACCACGTGGTCCTCGTCGGCGGCTCGACCCGCATGCCCGCCGTCGGCGAGCTCGTCCGCGAGCTCACGGGCGGCCAGGAGCCCAACAAGGGCGTGAACCCGGACGAGGTGGTCGCCGTCGGCGCCGCGCTCCAGGCCGGCGTCATCAAGGGCGAGCGCAAGGACGTCCTGCTCATCGACGTCACCCCGCTGAGCCTCGGCATCGAGACCAAGGGCGGCGTGTTCACCCGCCTCAACGTGCGCAACACGGCCATCCCCACAAAGCGCTCGGAGATCTTCTCCACCGCTGAGGACAACCAGCCCAGCGTGCTCATCCATGTGTTCCAGGGCGAGCGAGACTTCGCGCGGGACAACAAGCCGCTCGGCACCTTCGAGCTGACCGGCATCGCGCCGGCCCCGCGCGGCATCCCGCAGATCGAGGTCACCTTCGACATCGACGCGAACGGCATCGTCCACGTCTCCGCCAAGGACCGCGGCACGGGCAAGGAGCAGTCGATGACCATCACCGGCGGCTCGGCCCTGCCCAAGGACGAGATCGACCGCATGGTCAAGGAGGCCGAGGCGCACGCCGCCGAGGACCACAAGCGCCGCGAGGAGGCGGAGACCCGCAACACGGCGGAGAACCTCGTCTACTCCACGGAGAAGGTGCTCAGCGAGAACGCGGACAAGGTCCCGGCGGAGGTCGCCACCGAGGTGCGCGGCGCCGTCGACGAGCTCAAGACCGCCCTCGCCGGCACCGACGCCGAGGCCGTGAAGACGAAGATGCAGCACCTCTCGACGGTCAGCCAGAAGATCGGCGAGGCGATCTACGCCCACCAGCAGTCCGAGCAGGCGGCGCCGCAGTCGGCTCCGGCGGGCGGCGGCACCTCCTCCGGCCCGCAGGACGACGTGGTCGACGCCGAGATCGTGGACGAGGACGAGCAGAAGTGAGCGACGAGCGCATCCCGGAGGGGGCGGCCCCCGCCCCCTCCGGGGCACCCGACGAAGCCGCGGGTCCCGTGATCCGCGACAACCGCGTGGTGGACCCCGCGACCGGCGAGATCCGCACCCCGGACTCCGCCAAGGCGGGCGCCACCGCGAGGGCCGACGACGACGCCCCGGCACCAGCCGGGTCGGCGGCCGAGTCCGTGCTCGCGGACGCCGCCGTCGCCGTGCTCGAGGCCGAATTGGCCATGGCCCGCACCCAGGCCGACGAGCACCGCGTGGACCTCCAGCGCCTCAGCGCGGAGTTCGTCAACTTCCGCAAGCGCGTGGAACGCGACCGCGCCGTCGACTACTCCCGCGGAGTGAGCGACGTGGTGGACGCCCTGATCCCCGTGCTCGACGACGTCGACGCCGCCCGCCGGCACGGTGACCTCACCGGGCCGTTCGCGGCGATCGCGGAGAAGTTGGAGTCGGTGCTCGCCCAGCGGTTCGGCGTCGAGCGGTACGGCGCCGAGGGCGAGGAGTTCGACCCGACCGTGCACGAGGCCCTCATGCACGCGACGTCGGCGGAGGCCGAGGAGACCACCGTCTCCACGGTTCTCCAGCCCGGCTATCGCGTGGGCGAGCGGGTGCTGCGGGCGGCGCGGGTCGCCGTCGTCGGCCCGGAGTGACCGCGAGCAGGGCGTGGTGACCGCGAGCAGGACGCTCCGGGTGAAGGGAACGCGCATGAGCGGAGGTGAGCCATGACCGGCCAGGACTGGCTCGAGAAGGACTTCTACGGCGTCCTCGGCGTTCCCAAGGACGCCGACGCCGCCGCCATCAAGAAGGCCTACCGCCGGCTCGCGCGTTCCCTCCACCCGGACCACAACCCGGGTGACGCCGCGGCCGAGGCGAAGTTCAAGGAGGTCGGGGAGGCGTACGCCGTCCTCTCCGACGCCGAGCAGCGCAAGCAGTACGACGCGCTGCGGGCCATGGCCGGCGGCGGGGCGCGCTTCTCCGCCGGACCGGGCGGGCCGGGCGCCGCGGGTTTCGACGACATGTTCGGCGGGATGTTCGGCGGTCCGGGCGGCGCCCGGGTCCGGTACACCACCGGCGGCGACGCCGGCGGAATGCCGTCCGGCTTCGAGGACATCCTCTCGGGGATGTTCGGCGGGCGGGGTGGCGGCTTCCGCTCCACGCGCGGCCCGGAGCGCGGGTCCGACCTCCAAGCCACCGCGTCCCTGCCGTTCCGCGACGCGGTGTCCGGGACGACGGCGCGGCTCACCGTGGACGGCAAGGCGATGACCGTGCGCATCCCGCCGGGGGTGCACAACGGCCAGAAGATCCGCCTGCGGGGCAAGGGTCAGCCCGGGCGAGGTGGCGGCGAGGCCGGCGACCTCGTGGTGACGGTCTCGGTGGAGCACCACCCCGTGTTCAGCCTGGTGGGCTCCAACGTGCACCTCACCGTGCCCGTGACCTTCCCGGAGGCCGCCCAGGGCGCGACGATCGAGGTGCCCACCCTCGACGGCGGCTCGGTCAAGCTCAAGGTGCCGGCCGGGACGCCGTCGGGCCGCACGCTGCGCGTCAAGGGCCGCGGGGCGCCCATCGCCGGGGCGCCGGGCGACCTCATGGTGACCATCGAGGTGGCGGTACCGCGAGCGCTGAACCCGCAGGCCAAGGCGGCGGTCGAGGCGTTCGCGGCGGCGACGGCGGGCGAGGACCCACGGGCGGGCCTGATGGCACAGGCAGCCCAGTGAGCCGCGATGCCGGGGGACGGCGGGGCGTCGGGCGCTCCCGATAGGGGCGTGCCCGACAGGCGGCGCGTTCCCGGCGGGCGAGAGCGAGAGGGGGAGTGATGGATCTCGACGAGTCACCGGTCTTCGTGATCTCGGTCGCGGCGACGCTCGCCAGCATGCACCCCCAGACCCTGCGCCAGTACGACCGGCTCGGCCTCGTCTCCCCCGGGCGCACCCGGGGGAGGGGGCGCCGGTACTCCCGGCGGGACATCGCGACGCTCCGCGAGATCCAGCGCCTCTCCCAGGAGGAGGGCATCAACCTCGCCGGGATCAAACGGATCCTCGACCTCGAGCGGCGGGTCGAGGACCTCGAACGGGAGAACGACGCCCTGCAGGCCCGGGTGAACGCCCAGGGCCGGGTGTTCGCGGCGTCGGCCACCGGCGATGTGGTCGAGGTCCGGCGCGGGCAGCGGATCCGGCGTGTCTCCTACGAGGCCGGCGCACTCGGCGGCGGCGAGGGCACGCCGGGCACGCCGTCGTCCCGTCAGGTCTCCGGCGCGCTCGTGCTGTGGCGGCCGGTGCGCTGAGTCAGCCCCAGCGCGCGCCCACCACGCGCCGGGTCCCGGCCGCGCGCCGTCGTCGCGCCGTCGTCCTTCTCAGTGCGCTCCGCCTCGGTGCGCTCCGGCTCGGTGCGCTCCGGCTCAGTGCGCTCCGCCGAACCCTTCCGTCTCCTTGACCGCGTCCTCGGCCCGGATCACGTGCGTGACGGCGTTGATCAGCGCCAGGTGGGTGAAGGCCTGCGGGAAGTTGCCCAGGTGGCGCCCGCTGCGGGTGTCGATCTCCTCCGCGTAGAGGTTGAGGTCGGAGGCGAAGGAGAGCAGGCGCTCGCACAGGGCGCGGGCCCGCGCCAGCTCGCCGATCTGGACCAGCGCCGAGACCAGCCAGAACGAGCAGATGGTGAACGAGCCTTCCTCACCAGCCAGGCCGTCGTCGGTCTCCTCGGTCATGTACCGCAGCACGAGCCCGTCCGAGGTCAGCTCGTCCGCGATCGCCAGGACCGTGGCGCGGACGCGGGGGTCGTCCGGCGGGAGGAAGTGAAGGAGCGGCACCAGGAGCAGGGACGCGTCGAGCGCCGTCGTCCCGTAGTGCTGAGTGAAGACGCCGCGGGAGTCGACGCCGTTCGCCAGGATGTCGGCCTTGATCTCCTCCGCGAGGGCATCCCACTTCTTCGCGAACGCCGGCTCGCCGTACATCCGGGCCAGGCGGGCGCCCCGGTCCATCGCAACCCAGCACATGACCTTGGAGGACGTGAAGTGCCGCGGCTCGCCGCGCACCTCCCAGATGCCCCGGTCCGGCTGGCGCCAGTGCTTGGCCGCCTCCTCCACCTGGCGCTTGAGGATGGGCCAGAGCGACTCGGGCAGTTGCTCGCGCGAGCGGGCGTGCAGGTAGGCGGAGTCCAGGACGGCGCCCCAGACGTCGTGCTGGCGCTGGGTGTACGCGGCGTTGCCCACCCGGACGGGCTGGGCGCCCTCGTAGCCGGAGAGGTTCGGGAGCTCGAACTCCTCGAGGCGCTCCTCGCCGCCGACGCCGTACATGATCTGCAGGTCCTTGTTGTCGCGGCAGACGTCGTGGATGAATTCGAAGAAGTCGTTCGCCTCGCGGTCCAGGCCCAGGGTGTACAGGCCCCAGAGCGCGAACGTCGAGTCGCGGATCCACGCGTAGCGGTAGTCCCAGTTCCGCTCTCCGCCGGGGGTCTCCGGCAGCGAGGTGGTGGGCGCGGCGAGCAGGGCGCCGGTGGGGGCGTACGTCAGACCCTTGAGGGTCAGCGCACTCTGCTGGAGGTAGGACCGCCACGGGTGGTCGGGGAAGGCGCCCTGCGCCAGCCACTCGCGCCAGTAGCGCTCCGTGCGGGTGACGGCCTCGGTGGCGCTCGCCCAGTCCGCCGGGCACGGGAGCGGTGACCAGCCCAGCGCCACGAACGCGGACTCGCCCGCCGTCAGCCGCGTCCGCCCGTGCGCCCGGCGCCCCTCGATCCCCACGCGCAGCGAGGACGCCAACTTCAGGACCGGCCCTGCCGATCCGGGCCGCAGGGGCGAGGTGAGGTGGGAGTAGCCGTCGTCGCTGTACTGCCACGTGGCCTCGGCGCGCCCGTAGTCGGGCATGGGTTCGCAGACCACCTCGAGTTCCACCGACCCGTTGATGCAGGTCACGGTCCGGACGAGGGAGTGCTCGGCGTCATAGTCCGTGGGGGTGCGCCGATGGGTCTGCGAGCGCTTGTCCACGTTGTGCCACGGCCCGAGGACCATGGCGTCGCGCACCACGAGCCAGCCCGTGGAGGTCTGCCACGTGGTCTCCAGGACCAGGCTGCCGGGCAGGTAGCGCCGCGCAACTGGCACCCGGACCCCGTAAGGCCCCACCCGGAAGGAGCCGGCGCCGCGGTCGAGCACGGCGGCGAAGACCGACGGCGAGTCCGGGCGCGGCACGCACATCCACTCCACCGCGCCGCTCGGCGCGATGAGGCACGTGGACTCGCAGTCGGAGAGGAAGGCGTAGTCGGCGATCGGCGGGAAGGGGGAGCGCCCCGCCGCCGGCGGCGCGCCCCACGGCGTCGGGCTGTCGACGGCGCCCGGCGGCTCCGGCGTGGGCGCAGGGATGCTGACGTCGCGAGCCTCGGTGATCGCCATCCCCCTAGGGTGCTCCTGCCCGCGCTGCGCTGTCACGACTCTCGTCGCGCGAGGTCGCCCGCTTCCCGCGCCTTCCGCTGCTCGGCCGCGCGCCTCGCTGCTCGGCCCCGCGCCGTCGGCGTTCGGCGGACGGGGAGCGGCCACGGCGCGGCGCGGGCGTAGGTTCGGGGCATGGCCGACGACGCCGCATGGCTCCCCGCCCTGGACCTGGCCGCCGCGATCCGGGCGGGTGAGATCGGCCCGGTCGAGGTGGTGACCGCGGCCCTCGAGCGGGCCGAACGGCTCGGGCCCGGCCTCGGCGCCTTCGTCACCCTCACCCCCGATCTCGCGCTGGCCCAGGCCCGCGCCGTCGAGCGCGCGATGCCCCCGCGCGACCGCGGCGGTGCCGGCAGCCCCGCGCCCGGCGGTGGGGGGCGCCCCGACGATGCCCCCTTCCTCGGCGTGCCGGTCGCGATCAAGGACCTCTCCCAGGTGGCCGGGGTCCCGATGCGAATGGGGACGGCGGCGCTCGACCCCGTGGTGCCCGACGTGGACGACGGCGCGGTGACGCTCCTGCGGCAGGCGGGGGCCGCCGTCGTCGGCACCACGGCGACGCCGGAGTTCGGCCTGCCGTGCTACACCGAGCCGGACATCGGGCCGCCCGCGCGCACCCCGTGGGACCGGACCCGCTCGGCGGGCGGGTCCAGCGGGGGCTCGGCGGCGGCGGTGGCTGCGGGGATCGTGCCGCTGGCCCTCGGGTCCGACGGCGGCGGCTCCATCCGCATCCCGGCCTCGGCGTGCGGGCTCGTGGGGCTGAAGGCGTCGCGGGGCCGGATCTCGTGGGGGCCGCACGGCGTGGACCGGGCCGGTCTTGCGACGCTCGGCGTCCTCACCCGCGACGTCCGCGACACCGCCGCGGCCCTCGACGTCCTCGCCCGGCCGTGGCCGGGGGACATCGCGCTCCTGCCCGGGCCGCGGACCACGTTCCTCGACGCGTGCGGGAGGGATCCCGGCCGGCTGCGGGTCGGACTTCTCACGGACCCCGTGATCGACGACGCTGCGCCCGTCCATCCCGCGTGCCGCGCCGCGGCGGAGCAGGTGGCGGGTGTGCTCGAGGGCCTGGGGCACGCCGTCGACCTCGCGCCGGTGCCCTTCCCGGCCGAGCGCTGGGGAGTGTTCCGCGCCCTGTGGTCCGTGGGTGCGCTGGGCGTGCCGATCCCGCCCGAGCGGGAGGAGCGCCTGGTTCCCTTGACGCGGTGGCTGCGGGAGGCGGGGCGGTCCGTCACCGGCCTCGCGTACGCCGAGGCAGTGGCGGCCGCGCAGGCGCTCGCGCGGGAGACGGCCCGGTCCTGGGCGGCCTTCGACGTCGTCCTCACGCCGACCCTCGCGCAACCGCCCGCTCCGATCGGCTCCCTGCGCGACGACGCCGACCCGGCCGCCGACTTCGCCGCCCAGACCGCCTTCACCCCCTGGACCAGCGTCTACAACCTCACCGGTGCGCCGGCGATCAGCCTGCCGCTCGGCTGGGCGGAGGTGATGGGCGACGACGGCGCCCGCCCTGCCGACGGCGCCCACGTCCTGCCGATCGGCGTCATGCTCGGCGCCCGCCTGGGTGAGGAGGAGATGCTCCTCGCCCTCGCCGCCGACCTCGAGGCGGCCATGCCCTGGCGCCACCGCCGCCCGCCGTTCGGCTGACTCCCCCCTCGCCGTCGTCGGCACGTGGGCCTCGGCATGCGGACCACTTCCCAGGGACGCGGCCGACGGGCCAGGCTGTGCCCATGTCGGAAGAAGCGGCGAGCGCGGCGGCCCCGGCCGCTGCGTTGAGCGCCCAGGACCTGCTGCTGCCCATCGTGCCGAGCGTGATCACGTCGTTGATCCTCGAGGCGGTGAGCTCTCTCTCAGGGACGGCGAAGATCGGCGTCGCGGCCGCGCTGTCGCTCGGCCTGTGGGGGATGACGCGGAAGCGGCCGGCGGCGAAGGCGTCCGCCGCGCCTGACGCCGGTACGGCGACGGGCGAAGCGAGGAGCGCGGGTGCCGGCGGGTTCGTCATGCAGCACTGGAAGGGCCTGCTTGTGGCGATCGCTCTGGTCGCCGTCGGTGCGGTGCTGGTCACCCGGTTCGTGTTCGGCCGGCCGACGATCGCGACGGCACTGATCGCGTTCGCGATCCTCGCGGTGACGGTCGGCCTGGCGTACGCGGGGCGGCGCCTCCCGGGGGCTGCGGCGTCGGCGCTCGCGGGCGGCATGCTCGGGCTCTGCCTCGGGATCGCGTTCCTCTGACGCCCTCGCCGGGTGCTCAGGAGGCGGGCAAACCCGCGGTGCTTGCCAGGTAGCGAGCGGCCCAGATACGCGTGAACCACCACCCGATCAAGCCGAGGACCAGGCAGTTGACCGCGGCGGAGAGCACGCCGCCGACGAAGAAGGCGTTGAGGGCCGTCGCGGCGAGCACGGCGACGAGCGCGAGTGCTGTTGCTGCCAGGCGCACGATGTACGCCAGGGGAGCCTGGCCGATGGCGCGGAAGCCGGAGAGGACCGGGTTCGGCGCGCCGGACATCGACGCGATCGGCACGAAGACGGTGAGCGCGAGCACGAGGTAGCCGACGATTCCCGTGGGCGCCAGGAGGCCCAGGGCAACGACTGCCGCGACGAGGAGCGTCCACAGGGCGAACGGCAGCCCTCGTGACCGGAGTCTGCCGACGAGGGAATCGCCCGATTCGGTCACGGCGGTCGCAACCACCACCCCGTAGGCCAGGATCCACAGGGCTCCCGAGACGAACGCACCCGCCAGGAAGGCGGGGTCGGATGTCGGCGTGGGGTCGCCGAGGACCAGCAGGGCTTGAAGTGCCGAGTTGACTGCGAGGGTCGCAAGGACGGTGCCGGACCGGAGTGGGGGCCTCACGGCTGGACCTCCGCGGCGTCGTCGAGCACGGACTGCACCTTTCCGGTGAAGAGCACCGTGCCGCCGACGGTGACGGTCATCGTCAGCGGCTCCTCCGTCGGTGCGACGACCGTGATCGACTGGCCCTCGAGCGTCGACCCCGTGCACGAGAAGCGGTCCTGTTCCTCGACGCACTGCGGCGCGACGAGGATGTCCACGCCCTCGCGGAGCAGGACGTCGTACGACGCCGTGCGCAAGGTGGTGATCGGGACCCCGCTCACCGGAGCGAGGGCCGAGACCTGTGAGCAACCGGCAAGGGCCGCACCGACCACGGCCAGGCCTGCGAGGACGCGCCGGTTCATGCCGACCCCGCCTCGGCGTGGCCCCGGCCGTAGGCCAGGAGCCGAGCGACGTCGGTAGCGCGCGCTGCCTCGAGATCGGCGTCGGAGATCGTCGACAGGTCGAACGGCGCCTCGATGAGGAGTTCGCAGTTCCGGTCCAGCGGCGAGCCGAGGCGCATGGCCGGGTTCTCCACCCAGTCGTTCGCCGCGAGCTGTCGACTGAGCGAGGCGAGGCCGGCCTGCGAGAAGTCCCCGTCGGTCCAGGTGGCGGCGGACGCGTGGTCCAGGGTGGTCGTGAAGATCGAGAGCGTGCCGTCCCTGTTGTCGACCAGCTCGACGAGTTGCTGTTGCTGAGGGAAGTCAATGCAGGAGGCAGCCGTCACCTCCCAGAAGCCGCCACCGCTCGCCCGCTGGTGAGGGGTGATGGTGTTGATGTGCGTGTGTCCGTTGATCCAGGCGACGACGGTCCGGAACGACAGCAGCATGCTGACGAACTCCTCGGCGTGGTACAGCCGCTGGGCCGGCCCGATCGCGGGGACAGCGCCGTTCTCGAGGGTGGTGCTGTTGTGGTGGCTCAGCACGACCGACAACTTGCGATCACGCTCGGCCACGGCGAGCTGCTGCTTCAACCACTCGAATTGCTCGGCGGGCACGGCGCCGTCCGGACCCGCGATCTGGTTGCACGTGTCGAGACCGAAGAGCCGGACGTTCGCTCCGACGTCGGCCGTCCACCAGGTCTGACCGGTCTCCACGTTGGCCGGTGTGAAGCCGTGTCCCACCGGACCGGGGACCGCCGGAGATCTCAGGTGCGCCGCCATGAACTCGCGTTGCTCGAAGAGCTTGCGGGCCGGGTCCGGTGTCACGGACCGCATGCCCGGCTGGGAACCGAACGTGCTCGTCAGCGTGTTGCCGGCCCGCTGGGCGAGGCTCCCCGTTGCCGCTAGGCCACCCAGCCATCCCGAGGCCAGTGCTTCCCACGTGGCGGCCTTGCGGTCCCCGACCGCACGGGCGCGAGTTTGCGAGTCGATGCCGAAAGTCCCCAGGAGAAGGGTGTCGTGGTTCCCGTAGACGGCGAACCACGGAACCGGGAGGCCTACGGACTGCACGGGCGAACTGACCACCGCGTCGAGCAGTCCGGGGATCCGCGGGAACCCGTAGGCGCCGTACGGGTCGATGCCGGGGTCGTCCGGATGCCACGCGTACGTGGCTTCCGGCCATGCCTGCACCCCCTCGTAGACCCCGGGGGCGCCGCTGTTCGGCAGGATCTCGCCGCCGTCCAGCGCGGTGATGTACCACGAGAGCTCGAGTTCCGAATGCATGTCTGCGGAGTCACCGGTCACGACGACGGCCGACATCGGCGCGCCGGTGATGGGGGACAGCCGGGCCTGGCTCATCGCATCGACCATCGCGGACGTGACGTGGGCCGTCATCGAGTCCTGCGGTCGCTCGACCCCCGCCCACATCGTGGGGCTCTGCCCGGCCAGGGGTTCGATCCGGGTCGGTGATTGCGCGTCGATCATGTGGATGTCCGTCATGTGCCCGAGGTAGGCCAGGGAGCGCCTCCGGGCGACCCGGGCGGCGTCCGGAGCCCGCCCGAGCACGTCCAGCCTGGGTTCGTACGGCTCGCCCGGGCCGATGGCAAGGGTCCGATACTTCCGGTAGTGCGGCGCGGCGAGGCGAATGGTCTGGGTGAGGGTGGTGACGACGTCAGCGGGGGCGGCGGGGCTTGCCAGGGCGCGGCCGAGCATCCGCGTGGGCACCGCCCACGCGACGGCCGACGCCCCCACGGCTGCCAGGAATGCTCTGCGTGACAACCCAGGCATCACGCCTCCGTCCCGGGTCGACCCGACCCCCGCTCGGTTCGGCGATGCTACAGCGACGACGTTGCCACCCCGGCGCATCGACCCGCCCTCGCGGGTTGGCGGCCGACGGCGCCCGAACCGGCTGCGGGGCAAAGTTGAGCGGAATAGACTCAACCTCGGCCAGGTTGAGCCGTTCAGAGTCGTACGCCGCTGACCGGAGGATCCGTGGACACCAAGCTCACCACCAAGTCGCAGGAAGCCGTTGCCGACGCCATCCAGCGCGCCACCCGCGCCGGGAACCCGCAACTCGAGCCGGTCCACCTGCTCGCGGCGCTGCTCGCCCAGGGCGAGGGGGTCGCCGTCGCCCTGCTGGACGCCGTCGGCGTGGACCGCGGCGCGCTCTCCCAGCGCGCCCAGGGTGCCGCGGCGGCGCTCCCCGCCGTGAGCGGGCCGACGACGGCGCAGCCCCAGGCCTCGCGCGCCACCATGCAGGTGATCACGGACGCGGGCGACGAGGCGAAGGCCCGCGGCGACGAGTACGTCTCCACCGAGCCCCTGCTGCTCGGGCTCGCGAAGAACACCGGCCCCCCCGGCGACCTGCTCCGTGGCGCCGGCGCCACGCGCGAGGCGCTCCTCGCCGCCCTCCAGAGTCTGCGCGGCTCCCAGCGCGTGACCTCGCCCGAGCCCGAGGGCACCTTCCAGGCCCTGGAGAAGTACGGTCGCGACCTCACCGCGGCCGCGCGTGACGGCAAACTCGACCCGATCATCGGCCGCGACGCCGAGATCCGGCGCGTGGTCCAAGTCCTCTCGCGCCGCACCAAGAACAACCCCGTGCTCATCGGCGAGCCCGGCGTCGGCAAGACCGCCGTCGTCGAGGGCCTCGCCCAGCGCATCGTGGCGGGCGACGTCCCCGAGTCCTTGCGTGGCAAGCGCCTCATCGCGCTCGACCTCGCCGCCATGGTGGCCGGCGCCAAGTACCGCGGCGAGTTCGAGGAGCGCCTCAAGGCGGTCCTGGACGAGATCAAGAACTCCGAGGGGCAGGTCGTCACGTTCATCGACGAACTGCACACGGTGGTCGGCGCAGGCGCCGCCGAGGGTGCGATGGACGCCGGGAACATGCTCAAGCCGATGCTGGCGCGCGGGGAACTGCGGATGGTCGGCGCCACCACGCTCGACGAGTACCGCGAGCGCATCGAGAAGGACCCGGCCCTGGAGCGGCGGTTCCAGCAGGTGTTCGTCGGCGAGCCGAGCGTCGAGGACACGGTCGCGATCCTGCGCGGCATCGCGCCGCGCTACGAGGCGCACCACAAGGTCACCATC
>JARKOU010000147.1 GCA_029975645.1 Actinomycetales bacterium | reverse complement strand
GACCGGCGGCGTCCGACTCGACCACGGCCTGCTCGAAGTCGGCGAGCGCCTTGGCGGCCTGTCCGGTCTCGAGGTGCAGGTTGCCGCGGTTGAGGAGGTTGCGGCCGAGGGCCTGATGATCGGCCGACAGCACCCGGATGGCCGCGTTGAAGTCGGCCAGGGCGGCGGCGCGGCGTCCGCGGCGGAGACGCACCACGGCCCGCTGCGCGTGGCCCGTGCCGCGCACCTCCGGGTCGATGCCGTCGTGGGCGAGGGCTTCGTCGCACAGCGCTTCGGCAGGCTCCAGGTGGCCGAGTTGGGCCTCGGCGTAGGACAGCGTGCCCAGCAGCCGTGCCCGCGTGGGCGGCTCGGGCACACGCTCCAAGCCGCGCCGCGCCCATCGGGCCGCTTCGACGTGCGGGCCGGCGTTGGTGGCCGCGCGCGCACGCGCGTGCAGCTCAGGGGGATCGAGCACGCTCTACAGTGGCACCAGCCCCTTCAGGCGTGAGTTCGGGGCCCTCCGGGGGCTGGTGGCGGTGCTGGACTGTCAGGACCAGACGGTGACGCGCGCGGCGGCGTCCGGATTGATGGGGCGCACGGCGTTGCGCCGACTGGTGCGTGACGGGCTGTGGGTCGCCGTGACGCCAGGGGTGTACGCGGCGGCGCCGGCGGTGGGGACCGTGCACCGGCTGTGGGCGGGTCATCTGCTCGGCGGGCCGGGGTCGGCGCTCGGCGGGTATGCGGCGCTGAGCGCTGCGGGGGTGGCGGTCGCGGTGCCGGTGGTGGCGGTGTGGCTGCCTCCCGGCGTCCGGCGCGCCGCCCGCCCTGGTTTCGTGTTCCGCGTCGACGGGTCCGGACGCCTCGGGCGCACGGTGGGCACGCTGCCGCGGATCCGGCTGGAGGAGGCGCTGATGGACGTGTGCGGGGAGGGCACGATCGACGACTGGGTCAGCTTGGTGAGCGTGTGCGTGCGGGAACGCAAGGTGAGCGTCGCTCGGCTGCGGGAGGCGGCATCCGGGCGATACCGGTTGCCGCGGCGGGAGCTGGTGACGGAGATGCTGGCCGACATGGCCGGGGTGGAGAGCAGCGTCGAGTGGCGCTACCTGCGCGACGTGGAGCAGGCACACGGGCTGCCGACCGCGGCACGTCAGGTGAGCCTCGTGGGCGGCACGCGGATCGACGCGCGGTACACGGAGTACGGCGTGATCGTCGAGCTGGACGGGCAATGCCATTTGGCCAGCGATTTCCGTGACATGGAGCGCGACAACGCCCACACCGAACTCGGCGAGGCGAGCCTGCGGTACGGCAGCGTCGACCTTCGGACCAGGGCGTGCGCCGTGGCCGGGAGGGCGCCCGCGTGCTGCGCCGGCGCGGGTGGGCGGGTGAACACCGGTGGTGCGCCCGTTGCCCGCGGTGAGGTGTGCGGTGCGGTCGGGGTGAGGTGCGCAGGTGAGCCGGCTTCACTGGAAGAATCGGGCTGGTCTACCGACCCGAATCTTCCAGTGAGCGGCCGCTCCCGCTCCTGGCACCGATTTTCCGGCCGCGGACGCCGGTGGTAAGCTGTATCCGCTCACGCAGCAAGGGGCTATGGCGCAGGTGGTAGCGCGTCTCGTTCGCAATGAGACGGTCAGGGGTTCGAATCCCCTTAGCTCCACCCAAAGTGTCTTACGGGAACACGCGACATGCGTAGGTTCGTCGTCTTCGTGTTCCGCCCCTTTGCCTTCGTCGTCGCCGTCTGAGTGGGCTTCGCGGATGATGGTGGCGAACGGCTCGGCCAGTCTGGGGCGTAGTTGTTCGTCGTCAGTGATGTCGAGGCGGGTGTAGAAGGCTTGGTTCGCCAGCCGTCGGTCGGCGTCGCCGGATCGGGCGTAGGCGTGGTGTGCGTCGGTGAGCAGCCGCAGGGAGTCGTGCAGGAACGCGCGCCCGCCGGTGTGGTGTTCGTCGTGCTC
>JARKOU010000139.1 GCA_029975645.1 Actinomycetales bacterium | reverse complement strand
GCCGTCCTCGCGGTCGAGCCGCGTCCCGGTGAGTCACGCCTATCGCCGCGTGACCGGACCATCCTCCGCTCGATCGCCCAGACGGTCGCTCCCGCGTTGTACGGGGCGCGCTCGGCGCAACGGGCCACCGAGGCAGCCGAGCAGTTGCGGGCCGCCCGGGAGGACGAACGCCGCCGCCTCCACGCCGACCTCCACGACGACCTCGGCCCTACCCTGGCCGGTCTGGGATTCATCGCGGCCGCAGCCGCCAGCGCCGTGGACACCGACCCGGTCGGCGCGCGATCCTTGTTGGGGCGCATCGAGTCCGAGGTGCACGCCACCGCCGGCCGCGTCCGCCAACTCGCCTACGACCTACGCCCTCCCGAACTGGACCGGCTCGGCCTGGAAGGCCTCCTCGCCGAACGACTCTCGACCCACGAGCCGGGGCTGCGCGTCGACCTTCACTCCTCCCTCGGCCACACGCCGCTCGACGAGGCCGTTCAGGTTGCCACCCTGCGGATCGTCCAGGAAGCCGTCACCAACGTGCGCCGGCACGCCCTGGCGGGGACCTGCACCGTCGACCTCCAACTCGGCGAGGACGAGTTGGTGATCACGGTCGCCGACGACGGAGTCGGGCCCCGCCACCGTCGACGCGACGGTATCGGGCTGGCGTCCATCGCCCAACGAGCCACCGAACTCGGCGGGCACAGCCACTTCGGACCCGGGCCGATCGGCTCGATCCTCCGGGTCACCCTCCCCACCACCGGCCGGGCCCATGCTTAGCATCGGCCTGGTCGAAGACCACCCCCTGTTCCGCGACGGCCTCCGACACCTCCTCACCGCCGCCGGGATGACCGTGGTCGCGGAAGCAGCCTCCCTCGCCGAAGCAGCTGCCGTCATCGCCGCACAACCCGACATCCTGATCGTCGACCTGGGCCTGCCCGACGGGAACGGCCACCACATCATCCGCGCCGCCACGCAGCACGCACCTCGCACCCGGGTGATCGTGATCAGCATGGCCGCCGACACCGCGTCGGTCTCCCGCGCGCTCGCAGCCGGGGCACACGGCTACCTCGCCAAAGACGCCGCCGCCGACGAAGTCGTCACCGCGATCCGCGCCGTCGCCGCCGGCACCCTCATCATCGGAGCCAGCATCGCACCCCGCCTCCAAGGCGCCGACCCCTTCACCGCATTCACCCCCGCCGAGGCCGACTTTCCCTCCCTCACCCCACGCGAACGGCAGATCCTCGGACTCATCGCCGACGGCCTCACCAACGCCGACATCGCCGCCCACCTCTCCCTCAGCGCCAAGACGGTCGCCAACTACGTGTCCAACCTCCTCAGCACCCTCCACGCAGCCGACCGCGCCCACCTCACCCGCCTCGTCCGATCTCCCGACCCTGCAAAGGGCGTCGCCGCCACACATGACGACGTCGACTTGAGAGAGCGTCGCCCC
>JARKOU010000137.1 GCA_029975645.1 Actinomycetales bacterium | reverse complement strand
GGGGCGACTGCGCCCAGGCCGGCGAGGCGGCCGCGACGGCGTCCGCCCAGGCCGCGAGCGCCGCGGTCACGCGTTCGCGGCGGGCGCGCTCGGCATCGTCGGCCCCGATCGCGGCGAGCAGCGCCCGCCCGCCCGCGTCCTCGGCGATCCAGGCCCGCCGGATGTCCTCCTCCGCCGACCGGGCGACGTCGAGGATGGCGTGCGAGGTCGCCGCGAGGACGCTCGCCTGCACGGAGGCTGCGGCGTCGGCCCGAGCGCGGGCGCGTTGGCGGCCCCGTACCCGGCCGGACGCCCCGACCAGGACTTCGAGCGGGCCGCCGGCGCTGGCAAGGGACAGCCAGGCGGTGGTGGGGGCGCCGCGCGCGGCGAGACCACCACCGATCTGGGCGCTCGCCCGCGCCGCATGCGGCTCGACCGCCTCCTCGGCGAGCGCGGCAAGCGCCTCGACGGCGGCGGCTTGCGCGTCGACGGCGGCCGCGAGCGAGGCGAGGTCCGCGCGCACGCTCGGCCAGGTGTGCCGGACCGTCCGGGCGACCACGCCAGCCTGCACCCGTCCGGCTACCAGAGTGAGCCATCCGCCCAGCTCGGCGACGCGATCGCGGGGCATGAGGCCCTCGTGCGGGCCGAGGTCGGGGAGCACGAAGAGCGGCGCCGAGCCGAGCCCGGCGGCCACGAGGCGATCCAGGAGGTCCGCCCGCACCTCGTGCAGCGCGCCGGCCGTGACCCGGTTGAGGACGACGGCGATCGTCGCCCCGCGCTCGGCCGCGAGGCGGAGCGTCGCCCAGGGGAGAGCGTCTCCGTAGCGGGTGGCGGTGGTGACGAATACCCAGAGGTCGGCGACTTCGATGAGCTGCGTTCCGAGGGCTCGGTTGGCGTCGTTGACCGAGTCGAGGTCCGGGGTGTCGAGCAGCGCGATCCCGGCGGGGACGCGCTTGTCCCTCACGCGGCGCACCACCTCGCTCACGGGATGGGAGGCCATCGCCGCGGAGTCCGCCGGGTTGAGGACCAGCACGGGGCGGCGGGTGGTGGGGCGCAGCACGTCCGCGTCGCTGACCTCGCGCCCCACCAGGGAGTTCACGATCGTGGACTTCCCGGCCCCCGTGGACCCGCCGAAGACGACGACGGCGGGGTAGTCCACCTCTCGGAGCCGCGGGAGGAGGTGGGTCCGGAGCTGGGTCGAGACTCGCTCGCGCAACGTGCGGGCCTCTGCCGCGCCGGGGACGTCGAGGTCCAGGCGGGCGCCGTCGACCGCCGCCAGCGCGTCGGTGAGGACGCTGATCAGGCGGGTGGCCCGGACCGTGCCGAACGACGGCACGCCCGAGGCGGTGGACGGGGTGGAGGTCACCGCCCTAGGGTGCCGTGCCGCGCGCGCGGCTCAAAGTCGGCTGCCCCTCGCGGAGGGGACGGGCGGCTACCCTGGCGCTTGGCCCCCGTAGCTCAATGGATAGAGCAACGGCCTTCTAATCCGTTGGTTGCAGGTTCGAGTCCTGCCGGGGGCGCGGGTCTGAACAGCAAAAACATCCTGGCGTGCCAGATACGTGCCAGATCCGCCCCCGCGCCTTGGCTTGCCTGAACACACCCCGACGCCGCAGACCCTCGCCGTCCCGCGCCGGGCTTGACCCATAGACCGGAGGCGAGCGAAGAGCTCGCTGGCGGCCGCAAAGGCCCTTCGGGGGTCGTGTGGCACGCCCGACGGCGGCGCAGGTTCCGCCTGACGATCAAGCCGAAGGAAGCGCTCGCTGTCCTAAGAGACGCCAGGGGCGCCGCCGACACCTGAGGGTCTAGGGCGTGTCTCCCAATGGTCGGGGCTCGGGGAGTCGATCATCGGGCGGTGACCAGGTCGGGTGTGATCAGCGATGCGTTGTGGGATGTGATCGAGCCGGTGCTGCCGGCTTCGGGGCGGGTGGGTCATCCGTGGCGAGATCACCGGCAGGTGCTCGAGGCGATCTGCTGGCGGTTCCGCGCGGGGGCGCCGTGGCGGGACGTCCCGGATGACCTCGCCCCGTGGAAGACGGCGTGGAAGCGGCATCGCCGCTGGTCAACGGACGGGACGTACCAGGCGATGTTCACCGCGGTCCGGCGCGCGCAGGCCGCCGGGCAGGACGAGATCGACGCGGGGCTGCGCGAGCTGCTGGCGGTGGACTCCACGGTGGTGCGTGCCCACCAGCACGCCGCGGGCGCCCGTCGCGACAGCCCGGACACAGGGGGCTGGATCGAATGACAAGAATGTTGTCCCGGGCGAGCCGGCCGACCACGCGATCGGCCGCTCCCGCGGCGGGCTGAGCACGAAGATCCACACCCTGACCGACCAGTCCTGCCGCCCCGTCACGGTCCTGCTCTCACCCGGGCAGGCGGGGGACAACCCTCACCTGGTCCCCCTGTTGGAGGCCTACACCCCGGCCCTGCCCGCTCCCCGGGGGCACCGGCACCGGTTCCGGCTGCTGGCCGACAAGGCGTACTCCCACCCCTCGACCCGCACCGAGCTGCGCAAACGCAAGATCGCCCACACCATCCCCGAACGCTCCGACCAGAAGCAGCGCCGCAAGGACAAGGGCTCAGCCGGCGGCCGACCCCCCGCGTTCGACGTCCAGACCTACAAGAAGCGCAACACCGTCGAACGCGGCTTCAACCGCCTCAAGCACTGGCGCGGCATCGCCACCCGCTACGACAAGTACGCCGTCACCTACCTCGGCGGCGTCATCCTCGCCGCCACGATCATCCACTCCGACGGATTAGGAGACACGCCCTAGGCGCAGGGTCCGGGTGGCCCGCGCCGTCTCGGCGAGGAGGTTCACCCGTGTCCAGGTCGAGCGGCGCGTCATCGTCCCGGCCAGGACGTCCCGACCGATCGCCTGCACCAGCTCATCGCTGACCTGCCCGACTGTCA
>JARKOU010000135.1 GCA_029975645.1 Actinomycetales bacterium | reverse complement strand
ACGACGTCCTCGTGCAGGCGCACCTGCACCTTGTGCGAACCGAGCGCCTTGATCGGGGTGGGCACCTCGATCTTGCGCCGGTCGAGCGCCGGGCCGCCGGCCGCAGCCACGGCCTCCGCGATGTCGCCCGTGGTCACGGAGCCGAACAGCCGGCCGCTTCCGCCGGCCTTGACGGCCACCCGGACCGGCTTGGCCTGGAGCGCGTCGCGCACGGCGCGCGCGTCCTCGACCGTCGCGATCTCGCGCTTGCGCCGCGCGGCGCGGATCGCGTCGATCTGCTTCTGCCCGCCCGCGGTCCACGGGGTCGCCAGGTTGCGCGGAAGCAGGTAGTTGCGCGCGTAGCCGTCCTTGACCTCGACGACGTCGCCCGGCGCGCCGAGCCCCGTCACCTCGTGGGTGAGGATCACCTTCGCCATGATGTGTGCCCCCGTCCTCAGCGAGCCGAGCTCGAGTACGGCAGCAGGGCCATCTCGCGGGCGTTCTTGACGGCCTTCGCGATGGCGCGCTGCTCCTGGACGGAGACGCCGGTGACCCGACGCGCGCGGATCTTGCCGCGGTCGGAGATGAACTTCCGCAGCAGCGCGGTGTCCTTGTAGTCGATGTTCTCGATCTTCCCCGCCTTGAGCGGGTTCGCCTTCTTCTTGGGCTTGCGAAGAACGGGCTTCGCCATGATGTGCTCCTTGGGTCTTCTCGCCCGGGCGGCGCGGCTAGCGCGCGCCGGGCATCACGTCAGGTGGTTCGGTGAGCCGCTCGGACCGGTCGCCCGGTCCGCGGCATGCACCGGTCAGAAGGGAGGCTCGTCACCGAACGACGTCGAGGGCCCCGTGGCCCACGGGTCGTCCACCGGGCCACGGCTCGCGCCGCCGCCGCCTCCGTAACCTCCGCCGTAACCGCCACCCTGGCCGCCCTGACCACCCTGGCCGCCGCCGTAGCCCCCGCCGCCGCGCTGCGTGCGCGTCAGCTTGGCCGAGGCGTACCGCAGCGACGGGCCCACCTCGTCCACCTGGAGCTCCACGACCGTACGCTTCTCACCCTCGCGGGTCTCGTACGAGCGCTGCACCAGCCGACCGGTCACGATGACGCGGGTGCCCTTGGTGAGGGACTCGGCCACGTTCTCGGCCGCCTCGCGCCAGATCGAGCAGCGCATGAACAGCGTGTCGCCGTCCTTCCACTCGTTGCTCTGCCGGTCGAACGTGCGCGGCGTGGACGCGACGGTGAAGTTGGCCACGGCCGCCCCCGAGGGGGTGAACCGGAGCTCCGGGTCTGCCGTGAGGTTGCCCACCACCGTGATGAGCGTGTCGCCTGCCATGTGTGGCTCCTGCGGTTCGGTGCGGGTTCTTCGGGACGGTGCGGTGCCGGAGGTTCCGGTGCCGGGGGTCAGGACGAGCAGGTCAGCGCGCGTCCGGACGGATCAACTTGGTGCGCAGGACGGCCTCGTTCAGGCCGAGCTGGCGGTCGAGCTCCTTGGCGACGTCCGGCGTCGTCGTCATGTTCACGACGGCGTAGATGCCCTCGGAGCGCTTCTTGATGTCGTAGGCGAGGCGGCGCTTGCCCCAGATGTCGACCTTCTCCACGGTGCCGCCGGCGCTCCGGACGACACCCAGGAACTTGTCGAGCGACGGGGCGACGGTGCGCTCGTCGACCTCCGGGTCGAGGATCACCATCAGTTCGTACTGACGCATGCTGAGTACCCACCTCCTCTGGTCTGGGCGGTCACGGTCCTTCCGTGACAGGAGGGCGATGCATGCGTCCGCCCGATCCCGTGCACGCGGAGGTGACCGGGTTCTGGTGGGCGGACCGCACGAGGATACCGTGCCGCTCGCGCGGCTCCGGAACGCCGGCGGCCACGGCTGTGGACACGACGTCGGCGGGGGCCGCTGTGGAGGACGACGGCGCCCCCTGCGCGAGGCGACGACGGCGCCCGGCCGGGTTGGTCCCGGCCGGGCG
>JARKOU010000133.1 GCA_029975645.1 Actinomycetales bacterium | reverse complement strand
TGGGCGATGAGGGCGGCGACCTGGTGGGCGTTGATCTCGTTGGCGCAGTAGGCGTCCACGATGTCGTGGCGCAGGAGGAGGTGGCGGCGTCCGGCCGTGACGACCGGTGCCTCGGAGTTGACGATCCGGAGGCGGACGCCGGCGGCGTCCAGGTGGTGGGTGGCGATCCGCCACGCGACGGCCAGGCGCGGCGCCTCGGCCGGGGTGGCGCGCCGGGCGCGGTACAGGACCCGGACGACGGTGTCCTCGCCGAGGCCGGCCGCGAGCAGCGCACCGAGGGCGATCCCTAGGGCGGTGACCGCGAAGCCGACCGCGGTGGGGAGGGCCGCGATGATCACCGGCCAAAGCAGGCTGCTGATGATGACGTCCGGGATCACGACGGCGGCCTTGAGCAACAACGCGTTGGGGGCGGGTCGCGGAGGTTGTGCTCCGATGGGGTAGGTCATCGCAGGTCACTGTCGTCGTCGAAGAGGGAGGGGTGTTCGTCGGTGCGGTAGCCCTGGTCGCTGAGGGCGGCTTGGGCGTCCTCGAGGAGTTGGCCGAGGTCGCCCGCCTTCCGCGCGGCGCGGGCGAGCAGGGCCACGGCGTCCGTCACGGACTCGGCGGGATCGCGGCGGTGATCGTAGACGTCGAAGGCGGCCAGGGACGCCTGCAGTCCGCGGCGCAGCTGCTCGAGCGCTTGCGGGAGTAGGTGGCCGACGCCCTTGAGGTCGCCGAGGATCCGGCAGACGGTCGGGGCGGGGATGGGTCCGTGGCCGGTGAGGTGGTTGATGGCCCGGATGGCTTCGTAGGCCACCTCGGGCCAGCCCGCGACCCGCTCACCCTCTTCGGTGAAGCCCACCAGGGAGCGGCCGCCGTAGAGCAGGTGCTCGACGTGGGTGACCGTGGTCATGAGCGGATCCCGTCGCCGGCGAGGTCGGCCAGCCAGGTGGCCTCCTTGAGGGTGGTCTCCCCATCGAGCCAATTGACGACGTCGGCGAGGGTGAGCCCGTCGGTGAGCATCGACTGGATGGCAGTGCCGGCCTGGTGTTCGAGGGCGTCGCGTTCGCGGAGCGCGACGA
This sequence comes from Actinomycetales bacterium, assembly GCA_029975645.1. GTDB lineage: Bacteria > Actinomycetota > Actinomycetes > Actinomycetales > JAHECE01 > JAHECE01. Next base: position 7,153 of record JARKOU010000133.1, on the reverse strand, counting down.
TGAGGGTGAGGGCGGCGGCGTCCAGGCGCTTGTCCCGTTCGGCGGCCTGGGCGCGCCGCTTCGCCTGGGCGGCGATGGCCGCCTGCCGGGCGGCGCGGCGGATCGACTGCCCGCTCGTCTTCGTGTCTGCCATGGTGTCGCTCCTGGTGTGAGTCCTCTCACCCTCCAGAAGTGGCGGGAGGCGCCCTCCACGGACACCCCCGCGCCACCGATCGCTACCGGCGTCCGGAATCGACCGTCTCGCCATCCGCCCAGTCCGGTTGCGACCCGGAGCCCGGAGTCGGGTGGTTAGGGTTCCAGGCGTGGGGGTTACTCGATGGCGCCGGTACGGCAAGGACCGGCTGTACGTGACGGACACTGACGGCGGCGACATCGGCTGGTGGGACCTGGTGGCAGACGCCGCCCATCCCACGGCCCCCGAGGCCGAAGTCGCCCTGCGTGCGGCCGTCAAGGCTTGGCAGGCCGGCACCCAAGCTGCCCCGGTCGTCCCCGAGACAGCTGCCGCCACGGCAGCCACGGTGCCTATCAACCCGGACGTGGTTCCCCACGGCCCGGACTTCCTGCCCCCGGACCTGCCCCCGGCGGCCACCGATCCGTTGGCTGCTCCTGTCGTCGCCGACGTTCAGCCGGTCGTCGAGCAGTTCGCGCCGCCGCAGGGTCCGCCGGTGGTCGATCTGGCTTGGAACCGTCCCGGTGAGCAGCTCGCTGACAAGGTCGCCGCGGCCAGGGCAGCCGGCGAACGCCCGACCCTGTGGCGGCGGTTCTGGCTCGGTAAGAACGCCTACTCCACGTGGGAACGCGGAGCCATCGGCGAGCGGCTCGTCGCGGAGGAGCTCGCCAAGCTGGTCGGCAGGGATTCCCGCTGGGGGTTCCTCAACTCGATCCCCATCAGCGACGAGGCCGACATCGACCTGTTCGTCGTCGGGCCGGGCGGGGTGTTCACCATCAACGCCAAATACCACCGCGGAGCCAGGATCTGGGTCGGCGGCGACACCCTCATGGTCAACGGCGTGAAGCAGCCCTACGTACGCAACAGCCGCCACGAAGCCCGCAAGGCGTCCCGGCTGCTTACCCGGGCCACCGGCCACCCCGTCATCGTTCACGGCATCGTCGTCCCCGTCGGCGCGAACGCGTTCACCGTCAAGGCCCAACCTGACGACGTGCACGTCATCAACCGCGCCAGGCTCACCGCCTACCTTCGGTCCTGTCCCGAGATCCTGCACCCCCCCGGTCGTGGAGCAGGTCTACAACGCGGCCCGCCTCAGCAGCACATGGCGTCCGACTCCCTGACGCGGACGCCAGGACCGCTGCTGTCAGATCCCCGACTCAGCCGCCCTCGGTCTGCTCGGACGCCGGGGTGAGCAGGCTGCCGTCGACCAGTTGGAGGCTGGCCTCGCCGGGGGCGTCCGAGACGGCGACCTTGCCCCACCATTTGCCCTCCGCGCCGCGCACCCAGGCGACCAGCAGACCGGCTTGGCGTCCGGACGCCGTTTCACCCACACGTGCCGGGCAGGGTCGACGGGCCGCTCGACCGGCGCGGCGTTCATGGCCGCCAGGCGTTCACCGAGCGTCCCGAACTCGGAGTGGATGCGAGACGACACATGGCACAAGGTAACCACCCCCTCGGACGTTCACCCCCCGCCGGACGCCTTCTGATCGGGTGAGCGCTGTGGGACGGTGGTCCTGGCAGGCCACGGCCAGCGGACGAGAGGGGCGGCATGGAGGACCACCGATTCACCAGCGTCCTGTGGCGCTGGGAGGCCCAGGACGCGTGGCGGTTCGTCACGGTCCCCGTCGACCTGACCGAGGCCATCCGACTGACCGCCGGCCCACCCAAGGGCTTCGGCTCGGTGCGGGTCGAGGTCACCGTCGGGGCCACCACGTGGCGGACCTCGGTGTTCCCCGATGCGTCCCGCGGCACGTTCGTGCTGCCGATCAAGCGGGCCGTCCGCCAGGCAGAAGACCTCGAGGACGGCGACGAGGTCACCGTCACCCTCCGCGTCCTCGACCAGTGACGAGCATGGACGCCGACGCAGGGCTCCCGGTGGTGCTCGAGTACCCGTTCCGTGGCCGCTGGCAGGCCCGCAACAGCCCGGCGCGACGGATCCCCAGCCACGGCACCCACCTCTTCGGCGTCACCTACGCCATCGACTTCGTCGGCGTCGACGAGCATGGCCGCTCCGGCCCGATCACGTGGCGCACCGCGTTCACGACCGAGCCACCAGAGCAGTTCGTCGGCTTCGCACGCCCCATCCTTGCCCCAGCCACCGGAACCGTCCTCGCAACCCATGACGGCGAACCCGACCACGCGGCGCGCCGCTCCCCGCTCGCCGCCCTTCCCTACCTGCTGACCCAGGCCGAGCGGGCGCGTCGTGGTGCCGCCGGCCTGGCCGGCAACCACGTCATCATCGCCCTGAGCCCGAGCGGCCCGTACGTGCTCCTGGCTCACCTGCGGCGCGGGACGGTCGGCGTCCGACCCGGCGACCCCGTCAGCGCCGGCCAGCAGGTCGGCGAGTGCGGGAACTCCGGCAACAGCACCGAGCCGCACGTCCACGTCCAGGTCATTGACACCCCCCGGTTCGACGAGACTGCCCACGGGGTACCCCTCGCCTTCCACCACCCCGGCCACCCGGACGCCCGCGTGCCCGCCGAGTCGGAGATCATCACCCCGTAGCAGCCACGCGAGTTCCCGGCCGGTTGTGAGCCGCCGCGTACAGGGCGGCCTCACCCCCGCCGGCAATGCCAGGATCCCGCTCTCACTCCTGTTGCGATTCGATGCCTCGGCTGCTCAACGCGCCGACTCATTCCCGCCTCGAGCCGTCGAGTCCTCCGCCGGCCTCGCCGGCCTCGCCGTCGTCGCCGCCGCCAATGTCCCTGCCCAATGTCCCGACGTTCTCATGCCGCACACACCTGGTGCACTCAGGAAAGTCGTTCCCGCGAAGGTGTCCGTGGAAGGGGTCATTTCATACTTCTGGAGGGTGTGATGAGCTTGCACAAGATCACCGCCGGATCGGGGTATGACTACCTGACCCGGCAGGTCGCCGTGCAGGACTCCACCGAGAAGGGCCACCTCGGACTGGCGTCCTACTACACCCAGCGCGGCGAATCGCCCGGGGTTTGGTTGGGCTCCGGCATGGCCGGCCTCGACGGCCTGAACGCCGGCGACACCGTGACCGCCGAGCAGATGCAGAACCTGTTCGGCGCCGGCATGCACCCCCTCGCCCAGCAGCGCATGGACGCCCTCCATGGGCCTGGGCTCACCGAAGCCGACCACCGCGAGGTGTCCCGGTTGGGGACGCCGTTCAAGATCTTCTCCCCCGACGTGTCCCCGTTCCGCGTCGAGGTCGCCAAACGACTCGCCGCCCTGAACCTGCTGGAGGGTGCGCCCAGCCGCACAGCGGTGGCTGCGAGCGAGCGGGCACGCATCCGGACCGAGGTGGGCCGGGAGTTCTTCCGCGCCGAGTTCGGCCGCGAACCCGTCGACGCGCGCGAACTGGCTGGCCTGATTGCGTAGTTGTCGCGGCCGCAGACGACCGCGATCGCCGGGTTCGACCTGACGTTCTCCCCGGTCAAGTCCGTGTCGACCCTGTGGGCGCTGGCCGACCCGCAGACCGCGGCGGTGATCGAGCGCTGCCATCAGGCGGCGATCGCCGACGCGCTCCGGTTCGTCGAGACCACGCCCTGTTCACCCGGACCGGCGCCAAGGGCGTCCGCCAGGTCAACGTCCGCGGCCTGGTCGCGGCGGCGTTCACCCACCGCGACTCCCGCGCCGGCGATCCCGACCTGCACACCCACGTGGCTGTCGCGAACAAGGTGCAGACCCTGGATGGCCGCTGGTTGTCGATCGACGGCCGGGTGCTGTTCAAGGCGAAGGTCACCGCCTCCGAGACGTATAACACCGCCCTCGAACGTCACTTGGCGGACGCCCTCGGCGTCCGGTTCGCCGACCGCACCACCTCGGCGGGACGCCGCCCCGTGCGGGAGATCGACGGTATCGACCCCGCCCTGAACGTCCGTTGGTCGGCACGCCGGCGCAGCATCGAAGCCCGCCGCGACGAGCTCGCCGTGGAGTTCCAGGCCGCGCATGGGCGTCCGCCGACCCCGATCGAGACCCTCGCCCTGGCCCAGCAGGCCAACCTCGAAACCCGCGACGCCAAGCACGAACCCCGCACCCTCGCCGAGCAACGCACCGCGTGGCGGGCCCAAGCCGAAGCCGTGTTGGGCGGCCCGGACGGCATCCGCCGGATGATCCACACCGCCCTCCACCCCGGACGCACCGTGGCGTCGGTGCTCGACGAGGCGTGGTTCACGACCACAGCCGCGAGCATCGTCGCCACGGTCGAAGGCTCCCGGGCAACGTGGCAGACCTGGCATGTCCGCGCCGAAGCCCAACGCCGCGCCCGCGCCGCCAACATCCCCACCACCCACCTGGACGCCACCGTGGACCGACTCGTCACCACCGCGCTGGCCGATCATTCGGTGCCCGTGGCCGTCCCAGTCGACGGGATCACCGAACCCCCGGTCCTGCAGCGAGTCGACGGCCGATCGGTCTACACCGTCGCGGGCGCCGAGCTGTTCACCTCCAAGCGGATCCTGGCCGCCGAACAACGTCTCGTCGACGCTGCCGGACGCCGTGACGGCCGCCTGATCGACGAGGCCACCGTCGACCTGGCCCTGCTCGAAACCGCGGCCAATGGCGTGGAGCTGAACGCCGGCCAAGTCGCGCTCGTCCGCGCCATGGCCTGCTCCGGGTCTCGCGTTCAGGTCGCGATCGCGCCGGCCGGATCCGGGAAGACGACCGCCATGCGTGCGCTGGCACGGGCCTGGTCGGACGCCGGCGGCACCGTCGTCGGCCTTGCCCCCTCCGCCGCCGCAGCCGCCGCGCTCGGGGACCAGATCGACACCCACACCGACACCCTCGCCAAGCTCACCTGGTCCATCGAGCACCACGACCTGCCCGACTGGGCCGCCCAGATCGGCCCGAACACCCTCGTCGTGATCGACGAAGCCGGCATGGCCGACACCCTCTCGTTGGACGCCGCGGTCCGGCACATCCTCGAGCGTGGGGCAAGCGTCCGGCTGATTGGGGACGACCAGCAACTGGCCGCGATCGGCGCCGGGGGCGTCCTGCGCGACATCGCCACCCAACATGGCGCGGCCCGATTGAACGAGCTGGTCCGCTTCGCCGACCCGGCCGAGGGCGGCGCGTCCCTGGCCCTGAGGGACGGGAACCCCGAAGCGCTCGGCTTCTACCTCGACCACCAGCGGGTCCACGTCGGAGACCTCGCCACCATCACCGACAACGTCTTCGACGCCTGGCAAACCGACCGCGCGAACGGGTTGGACACGATCATGCTCGCCCCCACCCGCGACCTCGTCGCCGAGCTCAACACGCGCGCCCGCACCCACCGCCTCAACGGCACTCTTCCCGGCCAGGAGGTCGAGCTGGCGGACGGGCTGTCCGCGTCGGTCGGCGATGTCATCATCACCCGCACCAACGACCGACGGCTCCGCGTCACGGCGACCGACTGGGTGAAGAACGGCGACCGCTGGACCATCACCGGACTCACGCCGGAGGGCGGCGTCCGAGCCCTCCACGTGCGCAGCCGCCGCAGCGTGGTGCTGTCTGCCGACTACGTCAGCAGCTCGGTGAAACTCGGGTACGCCTCCACGGTGCACACAGCCCAGGGCGTGTCGGTGGACACCATGCACGGGCTGGCGACCGGCACCGAAGGCCGCCAACAGCTGTACACGATGCTCACCCGCGGCCGGCATGCCAACCACGTGTACCTCCAGGTCGTCGGCGACGGCGACCCCCACACCGTCATCCACCCCGAGACAATCCACCCACAAACCGCCACCGACGTCCTCGAGCAGATGCTCGCCCGGGACACTGCCCCCACTTCGGCGACCAGCCTGCAGCGGCAGCTTGCCGACCCGCGGATCCGGCTCGGGGAGGCGGTCGCCCGCTACACCGACGCCCTGTCGGCGGCCGCCGAAGACTTGGCTGGCGACCTCGCCGTCCGCGCCCTTGAACGCCAAGTCGACCACGCCCTCCCGGGTGTCCCGTGGTGCGACGCCTGGCCCGCGTTGCGCGCGCACCTGCTCTTGATCGCCGCGGACGGCCACGACCCCCTGGTCGAACTGCGCCGCGCGGCCGCCGAACAACCGCTGACCGGTGCCGGGGATCCGGCCGCTGTCCTCGACTGGCGGCTCGATGCCACCGGGCTGCGGGGCGGCCGACCCGGCCCACTGCCGTGGATCCCCGGCATCGCCAGCCGGCTCCGCGACCACCCCGAGTGGGGGCGCTACCTGGACGCCCGCGCCCGCCTCGTCGCCGAGTTGGCCGACACCGTGCACACCCAGGCGCTCAGTTCGGGTCGGACGCCGGCGTGGTTGGCGTCCACCCTCTGGCAGCCGACTGGACAGACCATCGCCGACCTCACCGTGTGGCGGGCCGCCACGAACGTGCCGGACGCCGACCTGCGACCCACCGGCGAACGGCAGTTCCCCAAGGCCGCGGCCCGTTGGCAACGCCACCTCGACCGCCGTGTTGCCGGCGACCGCCAGCCCGCAATGGCCGAATGGGGACCCCTCCTGCGACGCCTCGAGCCGCGCCTTGCCGGCGACGACTTCACCCCGACCCTCGCTGCCCGCTTGGCGCAACTGTCGGCGTCCGGCCTCAACGCCCGCACGCTGCTGCACACCGCCGCCGGCGAAGGCGGCCTGCCCGACGACCACGCCGCGGCCGCCCTGTGGTGGCGGATCGGCCGCCACCTCACCCCCGCGGTGACCGCCGCGCTCGACACCGACCAACCCCTCACCACCGCGTGGACCACCACGCTCGTCGACACGGTCGGCGCCGAACGCGCCGCGGAGTTGCAGGCCAGCCGGTGGTGGCCTGCCCTGATCACGGCCGTCGATCACGGGGTCCGCCAAGGCTGGATCCCCACCGACCTCCTCACCGCAGGCACCCACGGCGACCAACAAGTCGACGACTGCCTCGCCCTGGTCTGGCGGATCTCGACCCTCACCGACCCTCAGCACACGCACGATGAGCCCGAGCCGCCACTTCCGGCCGACGAACCGCCCGCCGACCTGTGGGACGGCTTCGAGCCCGGCAACCCGATCCTCATCGGCAACCCCGTCGTCG
>JARKOU010000101.1 GCA_029975645.1 Actinomycetales bacterium | reverse complement strand
GGAGCGGGTGGACCTGGGACAGGGCACCACCGGCAGATTCCACGGACTGCTGCACTCCGGTGGCCGCTACGTGGTGAGCGATCCCCAGTCGGCGACCGAGTGCGCCGAGGAGAGCGCGATCCTGCGTCGCATCCAGGCGTCCGCCGTCGAGGACACCGGTGGCTTCTTCGTGACGCTGCCCGGGGACGACCCGTCCTACGCCGACCAGTTCCTGGCCGGCGCTGCGAAGACCGGCGTCCCCGCGACAGAGATCAGCGTGGCCGAGGCGCTCCGCCGCGAGCCGCGCCTCCATCCGGGCATCCAGCGGGCCATCGAGGTGGCTGACGGTTCGGTCGACGGCTGGCAGCTGGTCTGGGGGGCGGCGCGTTCGGCCATGTCCCACGGGGCCAAGGTGCTCACCTACCACCGCGTCACCCGCATCGAGCGCGAGGGCGGCCGGGTGTCGGCCGTGCTGTGCCGCGACGAGAAGGGCGGCGAGGACATCCGCATCGAATGCTCGTTCGTGCTGAACTGCGCCGGTCCCTGGGCGGGCCAGATCGCGGCGATGGCCGGCGCCCGCGAGGTGGAGGTGGTGGCGGGCCGCGGCATCATGATCGCGATGAACCACCGGATCGTGAACACGGTCATCAACCGGTGCGTCTACCCCACCGACGGCGACATCCTCGTACCGGTGCACACGGTGTCGATCATCGGCACCACCGACATCCACGAGTCCGACCCGGACCACCTGCCGATCCCACGCGACGAGGTCCAGCAGATGCTGGACGCCGGCGAGGCGATGATCCCCGGCTTCCGGACGGCGCGTGCGCTGCACGCCTGGTCGGGCTCGCGGCCCCTGATCAAGGACGACCGGGTCGCCGCCCACGACACCCGGAACATGAGCCGCGGCATGGCCGTCATCGACCACTCCGAGCGCGACGGCCTCACCGGCATGCTGACCATCGGCGGCGGCAAACTGACCACCTACCGCCTCATGGCCGAGCACATCGTGGATGCCATGGGCGACCAGCTCGGCGAGAACCGCCCCTGCCGGACCGCCGACGAGGTGATCCCGGGTAGCGAGGACCGGCGACTGTACGCCGTGACCCACCGGCTCGAGGAGCGTGAGGCGGACCGGCTCGACGACCCGATCGTCTGCGAGTGCGAGCTGATGAGCCGCTCGATGCTTGTCGACGCCCTCCACGCACAGCCGAACGCCACCCTCGACGACCTCCGTCGCCAGTTGCGTCTCGGGATGGGACCGTGCCAGGGCGGCTTCTGTGCCGCGCGTGCGGCCGGGATCGCCTGCTCCGAGCAGGTCGCGGACGCCGAACGTGCGACCGGCCTGCTGCGACTCTTCCTCAAACACCGGTGGATCGGGCTGTGGCCCATCCTCTACGGGCCACAAGTGCGGCAGACCGCCCTGGACCACTGGATCTTCGCAGGCACCCTCGACGTCGAGCACCTGCCCCACCCCGAACAGGAGGTCGTGCGATGAGCGACGTCGTCGTCATCGGCACCGGGCTCGCCGGCCTGACCGCAGCCCTGCGGCTCGCCCGCAGCGGCCGGTCGGTCGTGCTCGTCACCAAGGGCCCCGGCGGGCTCCAGCTGTCCCAGGGCACCCTGGACATCCTCGGCTACGCGCCCCAGCGGGTCGAGCGGCCGCTGGAGGCGCTGCACGACGTCCCCGCCGACCACCCGTACGCCCCCCTCGGGCCGGACGCCGTGGGCGCGGCTGCCCGGTGGCTGGCCGAGGCCCTGGGACCCGAGCTGCTCGTCGGCGATCCGGCGCGCAACCTGCACCTGCCGACCGCCGTCGGGGCCCTGCGGCCCACGGCGCTGGCGCAGCCGTCGATGGTGGCCGGGGATGCGATCGGGGGACGCAGCTACGCGGTCGTCGGTGTCCGGCAGCTGAAGGACTTCCCGGCCGACCTGGTGGCCGGCAACCTGGCCCGCAGCACCGCGCCGGACGGCGGGGCGCTCGCGGCGAGTGCGGCGTGGGTCGACCTGCCCGCCCGCGCGGGGGAGGCTGATCCCAGCCCCCTCACCTACGCCCGCGCCCTCGATGAGGAGGCCTTCGCGGCCCTGTTCGCCCGCGCGGTCGCCGCCACCGCCGGTCCCGGCGATGTCGTGGCCCTGCCCGCCGTGCTGGGCGTGCGCCGCAGCGGGGTGTGGCGCCAGGTCGCCGAGGTGGTCGGACGCGACGTGTGCGAGATTCCCCTCCCGCCCCCCTCCGTGCCGGGACTGAGGCTGTACGAGGCGCTGCTCGCGCTGGTGCGCGCCGCCGGCGTCCGGATCGTCACCGGCAGCAGGATCGTCGGCCGCACACTGGAGGCGGACGCCGTGGCGTCCGTCACCCTGGCCGCCGCCGGCGGCCCGCGCCAGCTGCGGGCCGACGCGTTCGTGTACGCCCCGGGCGGGTTCGAGAGCGGTGCACTGGAGGTGGATTCCTTCGGTGCGATCTCGGAACCGGTGTTCGGACTGCCCCTGACCGCCACCGACGCGGGGCCGCTGATCCCGGCCACCTACTGGGGGCCCCACCCCCTCTTCGCCGTCGGCGTCCGCACCGACGCCGCCGGCCGACCCGTGGACGCCGCCGGTGCGGCCGTCCACCCCAACCTGTACGTGGCGGGGGGCCTCATCGCCGGCGCCGAGCGCTGGCGCGAGAAGTCGGGAGACGGGATCGCCGTCGCCACGGCCGTCCGGGCCGCCGACCACATCACCGGAGGAACACGATGAGCGAGAAGTCCAGGGCCGAGCGGGCCCAGCCCCTGCGCGAGCGGATCAACAACGAGCTCAACCGCATGAGCCACGACCAGTGCGTCAAGTGCACGATCTGCGAGACCAGCTGCCCGGTCGCCGCGGTCACGCCCCTGTTCTCGGGGCCGAAGTTCGAGGGACAGCAGGCCGAACG
>JARKOU010000056.1 GCA_029975645.1 Actinomycetales bacterium | reverse complement strand
CGGGCGTCGACGCCAAGCCGAAGGCACCGGCGGCGGCCGGCGCCGCCCCGGCGGGCGCCGCGACGGGCGCGTAGCCGATCTGGGTGCGGGCGCGGGGCCGGGCGGGCAGGCTGGGGCCGTGATCGCGCTGCCGCCCGCCCGGAGTGGGACGTTGCCGGCGGTGGTCGACGCGCCGTGGCGGGACAACCGCTTCCTCCTCGAGGACGCCGCCCGCTGGGAGGTGGCCCGCGCGTGGTCGACGCCGAGCGCCCTGCTCCTGGACGTGTGCCCGCACCACGGGGGATGCGCCGTCGTCGGGCTGGGCGACCCGCGCACCCTCGCCGGCTGGCTCACCGCTCTGGCGGGGGACGACCAGGCGCCCCACCCGTCCCGGGCCTCCCTGGCTCGGGGAACGTGGGCGCGTCTCCCGGAGGCGACCCGTGGAACGTACGGGCTCGCACCGTTCTCCTCGTGGGACTGGCTCGTGACGGACGTGGCTCCCGGCCCGCGAGGTCCCGGTGAGGCGCGCGTGGTTCGGCTGACCTCGCCGGCCGAACGCGCGGAGGCCGCCCGAGTGGTCGCCCTTGCCAATCCGACCACCCTCATGACGCCCGGAGACGCCGAGACGCGGTGGTGGGGCTGGCGCGACGACGACGGCGTGCTGCGCGGCGTGGTCGGCGGGCGGCGCGTGGGGGAGTCCGGGCCGCTCCACCTGGGCGGCATCGGGACCGACCCCGCCTGGCGAGGGCGCGGCATCGCCTCGGCGATCACCGCGGCCGTGCTGCGCGAGGGGCTCGCCGAGGCGCCCTGGGTCTCGCTCGGCGTGCGCGAGGCGAACGACCGCGCGCGCTCGGTCTACCTCCGCCTGGGCTTCCGGACGGCCGGCCGGTTCGAGACGGTGCGCGCCGGGACGTCCTGAGGGCGCGACGGGGGAGTCCCCAGCCGCGCCTCGACGACGCCGGCAGACCGCCCGGTCAGTGCCGGATCCCGAACCGTTCGTGGAAGCGGCGCAGCGGACGCGGCGCCCACCAGTTCCATTCCCCGAGCAGCGTCATCGTGGCCGGGACCAGGAGCATCCGCACCAAGGTGGCGTCGATGAGCACGGTGACTGCCAGCGCGACGCCCGCCTCCTTGATCACCAGGAGGTCGCCCGCGATGAAGCCGGAGAACACCACGATCATGATGAGCGCGGCCGAGGTGATGATGCGCCCGGAGCGTTGGAGGCCGTACTTGACGGCGTCGTCGTTGCTCATCCCGGAGTCGTACAGCTCCTTGATCCGGGCGAGCAGGAACACCTCGTAGTCCATCGCCAGGCCGAAGCCGAACGCCAGCGCCACGGCCACGATGTACGTCTCCACGCCCCCGGGTGAGGTGAAGTTGAGCGCGCCCTCGAGGTGGCCCTCCTGGAAGATCCACACGGTCACCCCGATGGACGCGGTGAGCGAGACGATGTTCATCAGGAGCGCCTTCACCGGGACGAGCACGGACCCGGTCATCAGGAACAGCAGCACGAGCGTCGCGGTGACGACGATCAGCACCGCCCACGGCAGGCCTTCCAGCAATGCGTCCACGAAGTCGATCTGGTTGGCCGCCTGGCCCGTCACCCAGTACTGGAAGCCGGGGTCGGTGGCGCGGATGTCCTGCACCACGGCGACCGCCTCCTCCCCGCCGGCATCCGTGGACTCGAGGCGCACGCCGATCACCACGTAGGACCCCACCGGGGTGGGCGGGTCCACGGAGGACACGCCGGGGATCTCCGCGAGGTCCGCGCTCCACGCGGTCGCCTCGCCCACCGACGCCTCCGCGACCACCACGATCGGTGGCGCCGCGGCCGCCGGGTAGTCCTCGGCGAGCACCTCGACCACCTCGCGCTGGTCGGAGTCGGCGGGGATCAACTCGGTGGTCGAGTTGCGCAGCTGCAGGCTCAGGGCAGGGGTGGCGAGCAGGCCGAGGATGGCCAGGACGACGCCGAGCACCCACCAGGGATGCCGCTGGACGCGGGTGGTGATCCGTGAGAAGACGCCTTCCTCGGGCGCGACCTCGCCCAGCCTGCGGACGAGGATCCGCACGCCCGGGACGCGCGAGAGCGCCGAGGGCTTGAGCATCCGGCGGCCGAGGAGCACCAGCACCGCCGGGACCAGCGTGATCGCCGTCAGGACGGCGATGAGCACCACCGAGACGCCGGCCGCGCCGATGGAGCGCAGGATCTCGGGCCGCATCACGAGGAGACCGGCGATGGAGATCGCCACGGTGAGGGCGGAGAAGACCACCGTTCGCCCGGCGGTCAGGAGGGTGTTGCGCATCGCCTTCTGGACCACGGGGTCGCGGTGGCGGCGCTTTGCGCGGCCGTGCTCGGCGTCGTCGACGGCCGCCCGGAGCTCCTCCCGGTAGCGGGAGACGATCAGGAGGCCGTAGTCGATCGACAGGCCCAGCCCCAGCACCGTCACCACGTTGACCACCACGGAGTCGATGTCCATGAAGTACGTGAAGGCGTAGAGGGCGAGCATGCCGCCGCCGATCGAGGCGATCGCCCCCGCGATGGGCATCCCGGCCGCGAGGAACCCGCCGAAGACGAGCACCATGATGAGGAGCGAGACCGGGAGCGCGATGAACTCGCCGGTCTTGAGGTCCTGTTCCACCTGCGAGGTGACGGACTCCGTGAGCAGAGCGTCGCTCGTGACGATCCCGCGTGCGTCCGGCGCCACCGCCGCGAGGTCGTCCGGTACCTGGTCCAGACGCTCGATCACGGCCTTCTCGGCGGCGTCTTGCTCGTCGGAGGGCAGGTCGGGCTCGAGGTCGACGCCCATGAGGAACCCGTCCTGGTTCTTCGAGACGAGCAGCGCCGCCGCCGGGTTCTCGAGGCCACCGGGCAGGATGAACGGGTCGATGACCGTCTTGACTCCGGGGATCGCGGCCAGGTCGGCGCGCGCCGGGTCCAGGGCTGTGCTGACCGCCTGAGCCGCCTCCGGCGTCGAGATGTCGACGTCCTGCAGCAGCAGCGTGATGGCCGGGCCCGTGTCGGACGCCTTCTCGAGGATCTCGCGCCCTTCCAGGCTCTCCGAGCCCGGGACGCGCGGTTCGCCCGACTGCAGGCGGTCGAACAGCCCCGAACCCGTGACGCCCACGAGGGCGATCGCGAAGGAGGCGACGATGATCACGAGCCAGATGACGGCCGTGCGCCGGGGGTGGTGGGAGACGGCACGTGCCAGGCGCTCGAACACGAGGGCGATGCTACGCAGGTCTGTCGCACCGTGCGTCCGTCCGTCCCGGGGGCTGCGCGTGCCCGGCCCCACGGCGGTGCGCGAGCGATTGCCTACGCTCGGGGTATGGATCTGTTCGACGCCGCGGCCACGGATCCGGCCGGGACGCCCGCGCCGGGCCCCGAGGCGCCGCTCGCGGTCCGCATGCGTCCGCGAACGCTGGCGGAGGTGGTGGGGCAGGACCACCTCGTGCGGCCCGGTTCCCCGCTGCGAGCCCTGGTGGATCCGGGGGAGCGGCGGGTGGCGCCGTCGTCCCTCGTGCTCGTCGGCCCCCCGGGAACGGGCAAGACCACCCTCGCCTACCTGGTGGCGCGGGCGGGACACCGGCACTTCGTCGAGTTGTCCGCGGTCAGTGCGGGCGTGCGGGACGTGCGGGCGGCGGTGGAGGCCGCGCGACGTGCGCTGCTCGGTGGCCGGGAGACGGTGCTGTTCATCGACGAGGTCCATCGCTTCTCCAAGGCCCAGCAGGACGCCCTGCTGCCGAGCGTGGAGAACCGCTGGGTCACGCTGGTCGCGGCCACCACCGAGAACCCGTCGTTCTCCGTGATCTCACCGCTGCTCTCGCGATCCCTGGTGCTGACGCTGCGCTCGCTCGACGCCGAGGCCCTGAGCACGCTCGTGGCCCGCGCGCTCGTGGACCCGCGCGGGCTCGCCGGCGCCGTGTCGCTGGACGACGACGCCCTCGAGCACCTCCTGCGGCTCGCAGGTGCGGACGCACGCAAGGCGCTGACCATCCTCGAGGCGGCGGCCGGGGCCGCGGTGAGCGGCGCGGGGGCGGCCGTTGCGCCGGGTGCGGGCCCGGCCCGGGTGGACCTCGCCACGGTGGAGCGCGCCGTCGACGTCGCGGCGGTGCGCTACGACCGGGCGGGTGACCAGCACTACGACGTCACCAGCGCGTTCATCAAGTCGATGCGCGGCAGCGACGTGGACGCCGCGCTGCACTACCTCGCGCGGATGCTCGCCGCAGGCGAGGACCCGCGCTTCGTCGCGCGCCGCGTGATGATCGCCGCGGCGGAGGACGTGGGCCTGGCCGATCCGACGGCGCTCGGCACCGCGGTCGCCGCCGCCCAGGCCGTGGCCCTCGTCGGGATGCCCGAGGCGCGCATCATCCTCGCCGAAGCGGTGGTCCACGTGGCGACGGCGCCGAAGTCGAACGCCGTCTACCGCGCGGTCGACGCGGCGCTGGCGGACGTGCGGGCCGGGCGCGGCGGCCCCGTCCCGGCGCACCTGCGGGACGCGCACTACGCCGGGGCGAAGGCCTTGGGGCACGGCGTCGGCTACGTGTACCCGCACGACGTCCCGGCCGGCGTGGTGGCCCAGCGGTACGCACCGGACGATCTGCTGGGCACGCGGTACTACGCGCCGTCGGGTCGCGGGCACGAACGCGAGGTCGCGGCCCGGCTGGAGCGGATCCGGCAGGTGCTGGCAGAGGAGGCGGGACCGGGGGCGGTCGACCGCTGAGGCGGCGCGCTCCTGGCCGCCGCGTCCCCGCCTGCTACCCTGATCCGTCGCCTCGTCGGCAGGTTCGCACCTGCCCGGCGGAGCGTGACGGTGACCGCCGATCAGGCGATCCCCCTGGGGCCCTAGCCACCCGAGTTGGCCCCACCCTCGCGAGCACCCGCCCGCCGAGGTGTGACGTCTCGACAACGACAGGAAACAGCACGGTCATGAGCTCGACCAACCGCACGCGCCGCCAGGTGCGTCTCTCCCGATCGCTCGGGATCCCGTTGACCCCCAAGGCGGTCAAGTACTTCGAGAAGCGCCCGTACCCGCCGGGCGAGCACGGCCGGGCCCGCCGCCGCACCGAGAGCGACTACGCCGTCCGCCTCAAGGAGAAGCAGCGCCTGCGCGCCCAGTACGGCATCCGCGAGGTCCAGCTGCGCCGCACCTTCGAAGAGGCCCGGCGCGAGTCCGGCCTCACCGGTGAGGCCCTGGTCGAGCTGCTGGAGATGCGCCTCGACGCCCTCGTGCTGCGCTCCGGGTTCGCCCGGACCATCGCCCAGGCTCGCCAGGCCGTGGTGCACCGTCACGTGCTCGTGGACGGCAAGTTGGTGGACCGGCCCTCGTTCCGGGTGCGGCCCGGCCAGGTCATCCAGATCAAGCCCAAGAGCCAGGCGACCACGCCCTTCCAGGTGGCGGCCGCGGGTGCGCACCGCGACGTGATCGGCGAGGCCCCCAAGTACCTCGACGTCTCGCTCGAGAAGTTGCGCGCCGAACTGGTCCGTCGCCCCAAGCGCGACGAGGTCCCCGTGACGTGCGACGTCCAGCTGGTCGTCGAGTACTACGCCCGCTGACCCACGCACCGCGTCGACGCCCCGGAGCAGGTCCCTGCCACCGGGGCGTCGACGTCCGACCACCCTCGCCTCACCGTTCTCGTCCGACCAAGGAGTGCCCATGTCCGTCGGCGACATCGCCGGCCTGATCTCGGCCGTCGCGTTCGTGGCCCTCGTCGGTTTCCTCGCCGTTCCGCTGGTGAAGCTCGGGCGGGTGCTGGACGAGGCGCGGGAGTCCGTCAAGCAGGTGACCGATCACGCCGTCCCCGTCATCGACGAGGCCGCGGTGACGATCACCCAGACGAACAACCAGTTGATGCGCATCGACACGATCACCACCTCGGCCGCCGAGGTCTCCACCAACGTCTCCGCGCTCACCTCGCTCGTCGCGTCCACCGTCGGGGCGCCCCTCATCAAGGTCGCGTCCTTCAGCTACGCCGTGCGCGCCGTGCTCGGCGGGCGGCGTCGTCGGGGCCGGTCCTGATGCGCCGCATCTTCTGGATGGGCGTGGGTGCGGCCGTCGCGATCGTGGTGGTCCGCAAGATCCGCAAGACGGTCGGGCCCTACGCCGACGCCGCCGCCCCGGTCACGGAGGCGGTCGCCGCCGCGCGTTCGACCCTCCACGAGATCCGGGAGAAGATGGCGGAGCACGAGGCCGAGCTGCGCGCCACCCTCATCGAGGACGCCGGCCAGCCCGACCGGGTGGCACCGGACCCGCGCCGTCCCGCGCCCCGTAGCTGGGCGAGCCGGGTGGACGACGACGAGGAGCTGTACTCGTTCTGAGACCTCGCCGGCCGCAGGCGAGGCGACGGGATTTCGCACGTTCGAGGAGACGTTGAGGTAAGCATGCGCACCGCCGAGATCCGACGCCGCTGGCTGCAGTACTTCGAGAGCCGGGGCCACGTCGTGGTGCCGTCGGCCTCGTTGATCTCCGAAGACCCGACCCTGCTGTTCACGGTCGCCGGCATGGTGCCGTTCATCCCGTACATGCTGGGCCAGCGCACGCCGCCGGCGCCGCGACTCACGAGCGTGCAGAAGTGCGTGCGGACCCTCGACATCGAGGAGGTCGGCAAGACCACCCGGCACGGCACGTTCTTCCAGATGAACGGCAACTTCTCCTTCGGGGACTACTTCAAGGAGGGGGCGATCTCCTACGCCTGGGAACTCGTGACGGGTTCGCAGGCGGACGGCTGCTACGGCTTCGACCCCGACTCGATCTGGGTCACGGTCTTCCACGACGACGACGAGGCGGCCGGTCTCTGGAAGAGCATCGCCGGCCTGCCGGACGAGCGGATCCAGCGCCGCGGCATGAAGGACAACTTCTGGTCCACGGGTCAGCCCGGGCCGGCGGGGCCCTGCTCGGAGATCTACGTCGACCGCGGGCCCTCGTTCGGTCGCGAGGGCGGTCCGGTGGTGGACGAGGACCGCTACCTGGAGATCTGGAACCTCGTCTTCATGCAGTACGAGCGCGGGGCCGGCGGGGGGAAGGAGAACTTCCCGCTGCTCGGGGAGCTGCGCCAGAAGAACATCGACACCGGCATGGGGCTCGAGCGCGTCGCGTACCTCCTCCAGGGCGTCGACAACATGTACGAGATCGACGAGGTGTTCCCCGTCATCCGCGCCGCGCAGGAGCTCTCGGGCCGGCGGTACGGCGCCGACCGCGACGACGACGTCCGGATGCGCGTGGTGGCCGACCACGTGCGCTCGGCCCTGATGCTCATCGGCGACGGCGTCAAGCCCTCCAACGAGGGACGCGGCTACGTGCTGCGTCGCCTCCTCCGGCGCAGCGTGCGGGCCATGCGCCTGCTGGGCGTGGACGAGCCTGCGCTGCCGCACCTGCTGCCCGTCTCGAAGGACGCGATGGCGGAGTCCTACCCGGAGCTCGAGCGCGGCTTCGCCCGGATCTCGCAGGTGGCGTACGGGGAGGAAGAGGCCTTCCGCCGCACCCTGGCCGCGGGGACGACGATCCTCGACACCGCCGTGCGGGCGGTCCGGGATGCGGGGGAGACGCGGCTGTCCGGCGCCTCCGCGTTCGCGCTCCACGACACGTACGGCTTCCCGATCGACCTCACGCTCGAGATGGCCGCCGAGCAGGGCCTCACCGTGGACGAAGGCGCCTTCCGCTCGCTCATGGCCGAGCAGCGGCAACGGGCCCGGGCGGACGCCCTCGCCAAGAAGACGGGCCACGCCGACACCAGCGCCTACACCGCGCTGCACGCCGAGCTCGCCGCACCGGTGGAGTTCCTCGGCTACGAGGAGACCTCCGCGCGCGGCCACGTGCTGGGCCTGTTGGTGGACGGCGTCCCCGCACCCGCGGCGAACGCGCCCGCGGACGTCGAGGTCATCCTCGACCGCACGCCCTTCTACGCCGAGGCCGGCGGTCAGCTCGCCGACCACGGCACGATCCTGCTGGACGGCGGCGGAAGCATCGAGGTGGACGACGTCCAGGCGCCGGTCAAGGGCATGTCCGTACACCGCGGCCGCCTCGTGGTCGGATCGGTCACGCTGGGCGAGGCGGGGTTCGCCGCCCTCGACACGGCTCGACGTCTTGCGCTCAGCCGCGCCCACACCGCGACGGACATGGTCCACAAGGCGCTCCACGAGACGATCGGGCCGGAGGCCACGCAGGCCGGCTCGGAGAACGCGCCGCACCGCATCCGGTTCGACTTCCGGCATGGCTCGGCGCTGCCCGCCGGTGCCCTGACCGAGGTCGAGGGCCGCGTCAACGAGCAGATCAGCCAGGACCTCGACGTCACCGACTCGGTGATGTCGCTGACGAGGGCGCGCGAACTCGGCGCGATGGCGCTGTTCGGCGAGAAGTACGGCAACGAGGTGCGCGTGGTCTCGATCGGCGGTGACTGGTCGCGCGAGCTGTGCGCGGGGACCCACGTGCCGCGCTCCGCCCAGCTCGGCCTGGTGACGCTGCTCGGGGAGTCCTCGATCGGGTCCGGCGTGCGACGCGTGGACGCGCTCGTGTCCGAGGGCGCGTACACCTTCCACGCTCGCGAGCACGCGCTCGTCGGCCAGCTCTCCGGCCTGCTCAACGTCCGTGCGGACGAGCTCCCGGACCGGGTGGGCGCATTGGTGACCAAGTTGCGCGACGCCGAGAAGGAACTCGGCGCCCTGCGCCAGGCGCAGCTGCTGCAGTCCGCGGCACGGTTCGCCGAGGCGGCGCGGGACGTCGCCGGGGTCCGGGTGGTGACGGCCGACGTCGGTGAGGTCGCGTCCGCGGACGACCTGCGCACGCTGGTGCTCGACGTCCGTGAGCGGCTGGGTCAGGCGGCGCCCGCCGTCGTGGCCCTCGGCGGTGTGGCGAAGCAGCGCCCGCTCGTGGTCGTGGCGACGAACCCCGGAGCCCGGGCCGAGGGCGTGAAGGCGGGCGCGCTGGTGCGCGTGGCCGCCGGTCGCCTCGGCGGGGGCGGCGGCGGAAAGGACGACGTCGCCCAGGGCGGCGGGAGCGATGCCTCGGCTCTCGGGGCGGCCCTGGAGGACGTCGTCGCCGCGGTCGCGCGTCGGTGACCCCCCCGACCGAGCCGCCGGAGCCCGAGCGCATGCGTCGCGGCGTCCGGCTGGCGCTCGACGTCGGAACGGTGCGGGTCGGCGTCGCCGCGAGCGACCCGACCGGGCTCCTCGCCATGCCCGTGACGACCGTCCGGCGCGACCCGGGGAGACAGGGCCTGGACCTCGAGCAGATCCGTGCCCTGGTGACGGAGCACGACGCCGTCGAGGTGGTCGTGGGCCTGCCACGGGCGATGAGCGGCCAGGAGGGCGCCTCAGCGCAGGCCGCGCGCGCGTACGCTGTGACGGTCGCACGGATGATCTTCCCGGTCCCCGTTCGGCTGGTGGACGAACGGCTCAGCACCGTGTCGGCGCACCGAGCGCTCCACGCCGCCGGACGGCGGGGACGCAGCCACCGGGCGGTGGTGGACCAGGTCGCGGCGGTGACGATCCTCCAGTCCGCGCTCGACGCCGAGCGCGCCACCTCGGCGCCACCCGGTGAGCCGGTGATCGTGCCGGAGCCCGTCCCGCAGGAACCCGAGACCCGACGCCACGAGGGAGATGCCGAGTGAACGACCTCTTCCCGGACGATCCCGCGCACGAGGCGGAGCCGGAGTCCGGTCCGGGGTCCGGTGGCGCCACATCCCGCGCCGAGCGTCGCCGTCGCGAGCAGCAGCGCAAGCGCCGCCGTCGCACGGCGCTCACCGTCCTGCTCATGGTCGGACTGTTCGCCGGGATGGTGACCGCGGTGGTCCTCGTGGGACCGTCCATCATCGAGGGCCTCGGACCGCAGGAGCCCGAGGACTACCCCGGCCCCGGATCGGGCACCGTCACCGTCGAGATCGCGGAGGGAGCGAACGGCGGCGAGATCGCCGACACGCTCCTCGACGCCGGAGTGGTCGCCTCACGCGAGGCCTTCGTCGACGCCTTCAACGCCAACCCGGGCGCGACGTCGATCCAAGCCGGCGCCTACACCCTGATGGAACAGATGCCGGCGGCGGACGCAGTCGCCGCGCTGCTCAACCCGGCCAATCGGGCCGAGGTCAAGCTGACGATCCCCGAGGGCCTGCGCGCGAGCCAGATCTACGAGCGCATCGCGTCCGTGACGGGCGTGCCGGTGGCGGACGTCGAGGCCGCTGCCGCCGACACCGCCGCGATCGGGCTCCCGGCCGAGGCGGGCGGGAACGTCGAGGGGTGGCTGGCTCCGGCCACCTACACGATCCAGAAGGGGACAACCTCCCAAGAGATCCTCGCCGAGATGATCACCGCGCGCGTCGGGGAGCTCGACGCGCGCGCGGTTCCTGCGGAACTGCGCCAGCAGGTGCTGACCAAGGCCTCGATCGTGGAGAAGGAGGTCAACACGCACGAGGACTTCGGCAAGGTCGCGCGTGTCATCGAGAACCGCCTCCTTCCCGACAGCCCGACGGCGGGCACCCTCGGCATGGACTCCACGCTCGCCTACGGCCTGGGCAAGTCCGGGCTCGAGCTCACCCGGAGCGACCTCGAGTCCGACCACCCGTACAACACGCGCGTGCACGCCGGCCTGCCACCGGGTCCCATCTGCTCGCCGGGGACCGACGCGATCGACGCCGTGCTCAACCCGCCGGCCGGCGACTGGGTGTACTTCGTCACCGTCAACCCGGACACGGGGGAGACCCGGTTCACCGCCTCCTACGAGGAGCACCTCGCCAACCAGGCCCTCTATCGCCAGTGGCTCGAGCAGCACGCGACCGACGGCGCCACTGAAGGTGGCGGGTGAGCGCCACGGTCCACCACCGGGCCGCCGTGCTGGGGCACCCCATCGAGCACTCCCTCTCACCGGTCCTCCACACCGCGGCCTACGCCGCGCTCGGGCTGGACGACTGGGCCTACGAGAGGCACGACGTCACGGAGGACCGCCTGGCCCAGGTGATCGAGGGACTCGACGCCTCGTGGCGGGGCCTCTCGCTCACCATGCCCCTCAAGCAGGTGGCGCTACGACTCGTGGACCACGTGGAGCCCCTCGCGCAGGCGGTCGGGGCCATGAACACCGTGCTCCTCCAGCCGGTCGGGGCGGGCCGCGTGCTCGTGGGTGCCAACACCGACGTCCACGGAATGGTTGCCGCGCTGCGCGAGGCGGCGGGAGGGGGGCCCGTCCGGGGTCCCGCGGTGATCCTCGGCGCCGGGGCGACCGCCGCGTCCGCCCTCGCGGCCCTCGGAGAACTCGGGTTCACCGAGCCGACCGTCCTGGCCCGTTCGCCCGGCCGGGCGGGCGCCGTCGTCCTGGCCGCCAACCGCATGGGCATCACCCCGCAGGTGGTGCGCTGGGAGCGCGGGACCGATGCGGTCGCCCGGGCCGGCGTCGTGATCTCGACGGTCCCGGCGGGAGCCGGGGACGCCCTGGCCGAGGTCCTCGCGGGCGCCGGGGCGGCCGACGGCGCGCTCCTCCTCGACGTCGTCTACGCCCCGTGGCCCACCCGGCTCGCCGAGGTGTGGCTCGATCGGGGCGGTCTGGTCGCTCCGGGTTGGACGATGCTGCTGCACCAGGCGGCGGAGCAGGTGCGCCTGATGACGGGGCACGCCCCGCCGGTCGAGGCGATGCGCGCGGCGATCGTCGCTGCCCTCCGGGAGCGCGCCGCCTCGTCCTGAGCGGCGAGGCCGAGGCAGCGGCGGGGGCCGGTCACGGGCGTGGGAGGATGCCCCCCATGCTGAGGTGGTTGACGGCCGGCGAGTCGCACGGCGAGGCGTTGGTGGGCATCCTCGAAGGCCTGC
Source organism: Actinomycetales bacterium (assembly GCA_029975645.1). Lineage (GTDB taxonomy): Bacteria > Actinomycetota > Actinomycetes > Actinomycetales > JAHECE01 > JAHECE01. The sequence goes on along the minus strand of JARKOU010000056.1, from coordinate 23,089 downwards.
CGGCGGGGGTCCGCGTCACGAGCGATGACCTGCGGGAGGTGCTCGGGCGGCGGAGGCTGGGCTACGGCCGCGGCGCGCGCATGGCCTTCGAGCAGGACCAGGTCCGAATTCTCGGTGGGGTGCGGCACGGCCTCAGCCAGGGCGGGCCCGTGGCCGTGGAGATCGGCAACACCGAATGGCCCAAGTGGGTGGACGTGATGTCCGCCGACCCCGTGAGCGACCCGGCGCTTCTCGCCCGCGCGCGCAACGCCCCGCTCACGCGACCGCGCCCCGGCCACGCCGACCTCGTGGGCATGCAGAAGTACGCGTTCGACGACGCGCGGCCCATCCTCGAGCGGGCGAGCGCCCGGGAGACCGCCACGCGCGTGGCGCTCGGCCGGGTGGCCGCCGCCTTCCTCGAGCAGGCGCTCGGCGCACGCCTGGTGTCCCACGTGGTCGCCGTCGGCGAGGTCGAGGTGCCCGACGACGCCCCGCTGCCCGGTCCGGACGACGTGGCGGCGCTCGACGCGGACCCGATCCGCTGCTTCCACGCCGAGACCTCCGCCGCGATGGTCGCCGAGATCGACGCGACGCAGAAGGCGGGCGACACCCTGGGCGGCGTCGTCGAGGTCCTCGCGTACGGCCTGCCGCCCGGGCTCGGCTCGCACGTGCACGGGGACCGGCGGCTCGACGCGCGCCTCGCGGGTGCCGTGATGGGCATCCAGGCGATCAAGGGGGTGGAACTCGGGGACGGCTTCCGCACGGCCCGGCGGCGGGGATCCCGGGCGCACGACGAGATGGAGCGGGGCGCCGACGGACGCATCGCGCGCCGCACCAACCGCGCCGGCGGCGTGGAGGGCGGAATGACCAACGGTGACGTGCTGCGCGTGCGTGCGGCCATGAAGCCGATCTCGACCGTGCCGCGGGCGCTCGCGACCGTGGACGTCGCGACCGGTGAGGCCGCCACCGCCCTGCACCAGCGCTCGGACGTGTGCGCCGTCGCCCCGGCAGCGGTGGTCGCGGAGGCGATGGTGGCCCTGGTGCTCGCGGACGCCACCCTCGAGAAGTTCGGCGGCGACTCGGTGGGGGAGACGGCTCGCAACGCCGCCTCCTACCTCGCTGCCATCCCGGAGCTCCAGCGGTGACCCGCCCCATGGCCGTCCTCATCGGGCCGCCCGGTTCGGGGAAGACGACCGTGGGCCTGGCCCTCGCCGCGACGTGGGCGGTCGGGTTCCGGGACACCGACGCGGACATCGAGGCCGCGACCGGGCAGTCCATCGCGGACATCTTCCTGGCGGAGGGCGAGGCGGCGTTCCGGGCGCTCGAGCGGCAGGCTGTCGTGGCGGCACTCGCCGAGCACGACGGCGTCCTGGCCCTCGGCGGCGGCGCGATCCTCGACCCACGCACGCAGCAGGACCTGGCCGGCCACACGGTGGTGTTCCTCGACGTCGCCCTGTCCGATGCGGCTCCCCGGGTGGGTCTGGCCGCCTCCCGCCCGTTGCTCCTGGGCAACCCCCGAGCACGGTGGAAGGAGCTGATGGATGCCCGGCGCGGGATCTACCAGTCCCTGGCCACGGTGATGATCGACACCACCGGCAGCACTCCCGAGGAGGTCACGCAGCGCGTCCTTGATGCGCTCACCGCCGTGGAGGAGGACGCCCCGTGAGCACGGTCCGCATCGAGGTGCGCGCCGAGCACGACTACGACGTGGTCATCGGGCGCGACCTGCTCGACGCCGTCCCCGGGCTGATCGGCGAGGACGCGGACCGCGTCCTCGTGCTGCACCCGGAGGCGCTCGCCCCGAGGGCGTACGCCCTCCGCGACGCGCTCGTCGCCCACGGCTACGAGCCCCACCTGCTGGTGCTCCCGGACGCGGAGGATGCCAAGACGGCGGAGGTGGCGGCGACCTGCTGGGGCGTGCTCGGGCGCGCCGCGTTCTCCCGCCGCGACGTGGTCCTCGGGCTCGGCGGAGGTGCGACCACGGACCTCGCCGGCTTCGTGGCGGCCACCTGGCTGCGCGGGGTACGGGTGGTCCAGGTGCCCACCACGCTCCTGGCCATGGTGGACGCCGCGGTGGGCGGGAAGACGGGGATCAACACGGCCGAAGGGAAGAACCTCGTCGGGGCGTTCCACTCTCCGGTGGGCGTGCTCTGCGACCTCGACCTCCTGACCACGCTGCCCGCGGCCGACCTGCGGGCCGGCATGGCAGAAGTGGTCAAGTGCGGCTTCATCGCCGACCCGCGCATCCTCGAGCTGGTCGAGGCGGACCCCGCCGCCGCCGTCGACTCATCCGGCGCCGTCCTCGCCGAACTCGTCGAGCGCGCGGTCGCCGTGAAGGCGCGGGTGGTGGGGGAGGACCTGCGGGAGGCCTCGCTGCGGGAGATCCTCAACTACGGTCACACCCTCGGGCACGCGATCGAGCACGCCGAGGGCTATCGGTGGCGCCACGGCGTGGCCGTGGCGGTCGGGATGGTGTTCGTTGCGGAGCTCGCCCGCGGCGCGGGGCGCCTCAGCGCCGACGACGTCGCCCGCCATCGCCGGATCCTGACCTCGCTCGGGCTGCCGGTCACCTACCGGGGGGACCGCTGGCCCGCGCTCCTCGAGGCGATGCGCCGCGACAAGAAGACCCGGCACCACACGCTGCGATTCGTGGTGCTGGACGGGATCGGCCACCCGGGACGGCTCGAGGGCCCCGCCCCCGACCTCCTCGCGGCCGCGTATTCGGCCATCTCCCGCTGACGGCCACTCCTGACGACCATTCCCGCTGACCACGCTTCCAGGTGACCCCATGACCGACGTCCTCGTGCTCAACGGCCCCAACCTCGCTCGGCTCGGCTCCCGCGAGCCGGACGTGTACGGCTCGGCGGACTACGCGGCCCTGGCCGGCGCCGCGCGGCGGTGGGGGAGCGACCTCGGACTCGAGGTGGAGGTCCGCCAGAGCGACGACGAGGCGGTGCTCATCGGCTGGCTGCACGAGGCGGTGGACTCCGGCTGCGACGTCGTGCTCAACCCGGCGGCCTTCACGCACTACTCCTACGCCCTGCGCGACGCCGCGAAACTCGTCACCGCGGCGGGCCGCACCCTGGTGGAGGTGCACCTGTCGAACCCCGCCGCGCGCGAGACGTTCCGGCACACGAGCGTGATCGGCGGGGTTGCCACGGGCACGGTGGCGGGCTTCGGGTTCGACTCCTACCGCCTTGCCCTGATCGCCGTCGCCGCTCGCCGCTCCACGCGGTAGCCACCGGCGACGCTCGGGCTCGGTGCTCGGGCCTCGCTCGGGGCGTTAGGCTGATCCTCGGACTTTCTTCCGGGCCGGCTCCCTGCGGACGCCCGAGGCCCACCCACCCGCACCCGACGCAAGGATTTCGCGTGGCCACCACCAACGACCTGAAGAACGGCCTGGTCCTCAACCTCGACGGCCAGCTCTGGACCGTCGTCGAGTTCCAGCACGTCAAGCCCGGCAAGGGCCCGGCGTTCGTGCGGACCAAACTGAAGCACGTCCTGTCCGGCAAGGTCGTCGACAAGACGTTCAACGCCGGAGTCAAGGTGGACACCGCCACGGTCGACAAGCGCGACATGCAGTACCTCTACCGGGACGGCGACGACTTCGTCTTCATGGACACGTCGGACTACGAGCAGATCCACGTGCCGTCCGCCACCGTCGGCAACGCCGCGAACTTCATGCTCGAGAACCAGGACGCGATCGTCGCGATCCACGAGGGCACCCCGCTCTACGTCGAGTTGCCGACCTCCGTGGTGATGGAGATCACCTACACCGAACCCGGCCTCCAGGGCGACCGCTCCTCGGCCGGAACCAAGCCCGCCACGATCGCGACCGGCTACCAGATCCAGGTGCCCCTGTTCCTGGAGATCGGCACCAAGGTCAAGGTCGACACCCGCACGGGCGACTACCTCGGGCGCGTCAACTGAGTCGGCGTCGCCGGACGGCTGCTGAGGTAGCGACGTGAGCGCCCGCTCGAAGGCGCGCAAGCGCGCGGTCGACGTGCTGTTCGAGGCCGATCAGCGTCCGGGGACGGGTGTGCTCGACCTCCTGGCCGAGCGCATCCGCCAGCCCGGGACGCAGACCGCGCTGCCCGAATACGCCGTCGAGATCGTCGAAGGCGTGATGGCTCACCACGAACGCATCGACGAGATCCTCTCGACGTACTCGCGCGGTTGGGTCTTGGAGCGGATGCCGGCCGTGGACCGAGCGATCCTGCGCGTCGGCGTCTGGGAACTGCTCTTCAACGACGAGGTCCCGGACGCGGTGGCGATCGACGAGGCGGTGGAGCTGGCGCGCCTGCTCTCCACCGACGAGTCGCCCACCTTTGTCAACGGCCTCCTCGGGCGCATCCTCCAGCTCAAGCCGGCGCTCTTGGCGTAGCGCTCCCGCGGGGTCGGGGCCGGACACCGAGGTGGTGCACCCGCTCCGCCCGCGTCGCTCGTTCCTCGCGCCGGCGCCCACCACACCCGAGCGGGCGCATCCCCTCGGCGCCCTCGGCTTCTTCGGCGCCCTCGGCGCGGTATCGTGGTCGGCGGTCCAGATCCCTTTAAGCCCGTCCCGAGAGGCGGGGAAGGAGGTCCGCACGCCATGGCCGGTCGAACGACCACCGTCCTGACGAAGGACGAAATCGCTCGTGCCCTGACGCGCATTGCGCACGAGATCGTCGAACGGAACCACGGCGCCGACGGCGTGGTTCTTCTGGGCATCCCGACCCGCGGGGGGCCCCTCGCCCAGCGGCTCGCCCAGCGACTTGCCGCGGTCGAACCCGGCGTCGACCCCGGCGCCATCGCGGGGACGCTCGACGTCACCATGTATCGCGATGACCTGCGGCGCCAGCCGACCCGGACGCTCGAACCCACGCGGCTCCCGTCCGGCAGCATCGACGACCGCGTGGTCGTCCTCGTGGACGACGTCCTGTACTCCGGCCGCACCATCCGGGCCGCGCTGGACGCCATCTCCGACATCGGCCGGCCGCGCGCGGTCCAACTCGCCGTCCTGGTGGACCGGGGCCACCGAGAGCTGCCGATCCGCGCCGACTTCGTCGGCAAGAACCTCCCCACGGCCGTCTCCGAGCGGGTGCACGTACGCCTGTCGGAGATCGACGGCGAGGACGCCGTCGTCATCACGGGCGGGGACGCCCCCGCCGAGGAGGCATCCGCCTGATGCGCCACCTGCTCAACGCCTCCGACCTGAGCGTCGAGGACGCCGTTCAGGTCCTCGACACGGCCGCGGCCATGGCCCAGACGCAGTCCCGCGAGATCAAGAAGTTGCCCACGCTGCGAGGCCGCACGGTGGTCAACCTCTTCTTCGAGGACTCCACGCGCACGCGGATCTCCTTCGAGGCGGCCGCGAAGCGGTTGTCCGCGGACGTCATCAACTTCTCCGCCAAGGGGTCGAGCGTCTCCAAGGGGGAGTCGCTCAAGGACACCGCCCAGACGCTCCAGGCCATGGGGGCCGACGCCGTCGTCATCCGGCACTCGGCGTCGGGCGCGCCGCACCGGCTCGCGCACTCGGGCTGGATCGACGCCCCCGTGATCAACGCCGGCGACGGGACGCACCAGCACCCCACCCAGGCGCTCCTCGACGCGTACACGATGCGCCGGCACCTGGTGGCGCGCCCGGAGGGCGCGGACCTCGCGGGCATCCGCGTGGTCATCGTGGGCGACGTGCTGCACTCGCGCGTCGCGCGCTCGAACGTGGACCTGCTGCACACCCTCGGCGCGGACGTAGCGCTCGTCGCGCCGCCCACGCTGGTCCCCGTGGGGGTCGAGGCATGGCCGTGCCGGGTGTCCTACGACCTGGACGAGACCCTGGCCAGGCACCGGCCGGACGCCGTGATGATGCTCCGCGTCCAGCGTGAACGCATGAGCAGCACGGGCGGCGGCTTCTTCCCCAGCCCCCAGGAGTACACCCGGCTCTACGGGCTCGACGGCGCGCGGCTGGCCGCGCTGCCCGAGCACACGATCGTCATGCACCCGGGCCCGATGAACCGAGGCCTGGAGATCTCGGCCCAGGCGGCGGACTCGCCGCGGTCCACCGTGGTGGAACAGGTGGCCAACGGCGTGGCGGTGCGCATGGCCGTCCTCTACCTCTTGCTCGCCGGCTCGGGTGCCGGCGCTCCGGTTGCCACGGGAGGCGCACAGTGACCGAGTACCTCGTCCGCGGAGCGGCGCCGCTCGGTGGTGCCGCGACGGACCTCCTCCTGGCCGACGGCGTGATCCGGGCCCTCGGGGCCGGCGCCCGAAGCGCCGCGGGCCGAGGCGCCGTCGTCGTCGACGCCGAGGGCCTGGTGGCGCTTCCGGGGCTGGTGGACACGCACACCCACCTGCGCGAGCCCGGCCGGGAGGACGCCGAGACCGTCTACTCCGGCACCAAGGCGGCGGCCCTCGGCGGATACACGGCCGTGCACGCGATGGCGAACACGATGCCGGTGGCGGACACCGCCGGCGTGGTGGAGCAGGTGTGGCGCCTGGGCCGCGACGCGGGGTGGGTGGACGTCCACCCGGTCGGCGCGGTGACCGTGGGCCTCGACGGGACCCGCCTGGCCGAACTCGGCGCGATGGCCGCCTCGGCGGCGCGCGTGCGCGTCTTCTCCGACGACGGCAAGTGCGTGGCCGACCCCGGCGTCATGCGGCGGGCCCTCGAGTACGTGAAGGCCTTCGACGGCGTCATCGCCCAACACGCCCAGGAACCCCGGCTGACCGAGGGCTCCCAGATGCACGAGGGCGTGGTCTCGGCGCAACTCGGCCTGGCCGGGTGGCCAGCCGTGGCCGAGGAGGCGATCATCGCCCGCGACGTGCTCCTCGCCGAGCACGTCGGGTCGCGGGTGCACGTGCTCCACGTGTCGACCGCCGGCTCGGTCGAGATCGTGCGGTGGGCCAAGGCGCGCGGAATCGCCGTGACGGCGGAGGCGACGCCGCACCACCTGTCGCTCACGGACGAGTCGGCGCGCGGGTACGACCCGCGCTTCAAGGTCAACCCGCCCCTGCGCACGGCGGAGGACGTCGAGGCGCTGCGCCGGGCCCTGGCGGACGGCACGATCGACGTCGTCGGCACGGACCACGCCCCGCACCCGCGGGAGGACAAGGACTGCGAGTGGGCGGCGGCCGCGTTCGGGATGACCGGTCTGGAGACCGCGCTCTCGGTGGTCGGCGGTGTGATGCTCTCCGGCGAGTACGGGCCGTTCGACTGGTCCGACATGGCCCGGGTGTTCTCGTTCGCACCGGCCCGGCTGGGGCGCGTCGCGGACCAGGGCCGGCCGATCGCCGTCGGCGAACCGGCGAACCTCACCCTCGTGGACCCGGCGGCGCGGTGGACCGTTCGCCCGGAGGAGCAGGCGACGGCGAGCGAGAACACGCCGTTCGTCGGGCGGGAACTGACCTCGCGCGTGGTCGCGACGTTCTTGCGCGGGCGAGCCACGGTGCTCGACGGCATGGCCGTTCCCCTCGATCCCGCTGCTCACCGGTGAGGCCGGCCACCCTGGTCAGCCGTCCCGACGGACGCTCTTCGGTCACCACGGCCCACGGCACGACCGCCTGCCGCACGACCACCCCCTGCACGACGACCCGCTCCACGTTGACTACCCGCTGCACGACCACACCGCTCGAGGAGATGGCCTGATGCGCGCCCCTGACCCTGCCCTGCTCGTGCTCGAGGACGGCACCGTGCTGCGCGGCTCCGCTTACGGAGCGCGCGGCGTGACCTTCGGCGAGATCGTCTTCGCCACCGGCATGACCGGCTACCAGGAAACCCTGACCGACCCCTCCTACCACCGCCAGATCGTGGTCATGACGGCGCCGCACATCGGCAACACCGGCGTGAACGACGAGGACCCCGAGTCCCGCAGGATCTGGGTTGCCGGCTACGTGGTGCGCGACCCCGCTCGGCGCGCCTCCAACTGGCGGGCCGTGCGCGGGCTGGAGGAGGAACTCGTCGACCAGGGCGTGGTGGGGATCTCCGGCCTGGACACCCGGATGCTCACCCGCCACCTGCGTGAACTCGGCGTCATGCGGGCGGGGATCTTCTCCGGGGACGGGCTGCCCGCCGCCGGCGCTGCGGCGTCGGAGGGCGACGTCGCGGAGATGGTCGAGCGCGTGCGCCTCTCGCCGGCGATGCTCGGGGCGGACCTCGCCGCCGAGGTGACGATCGAGGACCCGTACGTCGTCGAGCCCTGCGGGGAGTTCGAGGGCGTCGAGCCCCTGGCCACGGTGGTCGCCGTCGACCTGGGCATCAAGGCGATGACACCGCACCGCCTCGCCGAGCGCGGGATGCGCGTGCACGTCCTGCCGACCACCTCGACCATCGAGGACATCCTCGCCCGGCGCCCGGACGGCGTGTTCTTCTCCAACGGCCCCGGTGACCCGGACGCCTCGGTGCGCGAGGTGGCGCTGCTGCGCGAGGTGCTCGACCGCGGCATCCCGTACTTCGGCATCTGCTTCGGCAACCAGATCCTCGGCCGGGCGCTCGGGTTCGGCACCTACAAACTGGTCTACGGGCACCGGGGGATCAACCAGCCCGTGAAGGACCTGGCCACCGGCAAGGTGGAGATCACCTCGCAGAACCACGGCTTCGCGGTCGACGCCCCCGTGGGAACGGAGTCCACGGCCCCGCACGACGGCGGCCGGTACGGGCGCGTGGTGGTCTCGCACCTCGGCCTCAACGACCAGGTGGTCGAAGGCCTGCGGTGCCTCGACCTGCCGGCGTTCTCCGTCCAGTACCACCCCGAGGCGGCGGCCGGCCCGCACGATTCGGCCTACCTCTTCGACAGGTTCCTGGATCTCATGAGGGCGAACCGCGCGAACGGACCGACGAGCCCGGCCGGGGACCGCCCGGCAACCGATGGGAACGAGGAGGTGGCCTGATGCCGCGCCGTACCGACCTGCACAGCGTCCTGATCATCGGCTCGGGCCCGATCGTCATCGGGCAGGCCTGCGAGTTCGACTACTCGGGGACGCAGGCGTGCCGGGTGCTCAAGGCCGAGGGGATGCGCGTCATCCTCGTCAACTCCAACCCGGCCACGATCATGACGGACCCCGAGTTCGCCGACGCCACGTACGTCGAGCCGATCACGCCCGAGGTGGTCGAGTCGATCATCGCGAAGGAGCGCCCGGACGCGATCCTGCCGACCCTCGGCGGGCAGACCGCCCTGAACACGGCCATCGCCCTGGACGAGGCGGGGGTGCTCGAGCGCTACGGCGTGGCGATGATCGGCGTGAACACGGCGTCGATCCACCTCGCCGAGGACCGCGAGGCCTTCAAGGGCGTGGTGGAACGCTGCGGTGCCGAGAGCGCCCGGAGCGTCATCGCCCACACGATGGACGAGGTCCTGGCCGGCGCAGCGGATCTCGGCTACCCGCTGGTGGTGCGGCCGTCGTTCACCATGGGCGGGCTGGGGTCCGGCATCGCGTACGACGAGGCGGACCTGCGGCGGATCGCCGGCGCCGGGTTGCACTACTCGCCCACCACGGAGGTGCTCCTGGAGGAGTCCATCCTCGGGTGGAAGGAGTACGAGCTCGAGCTGATGCGCGACAACGCGGACAACGTGGTGGTCGTCTGCTCGATCGAGAACGTCGACCCGGTGGGCGTGCACACCGGTGACTCCATCACCGTTGCCCCGGCGCTGACCCTCACGGACCGGGAGTACCAGCGGCTGCGGGACATCGGCATCGCGATCATCCGCGAGGTCGGTGTGGACACGGGTGGGTGCAACGTCCAGTTCGCCGTCGAGCCGAGCACGGGCCGCGTGGTGGTCATCGAGATGAACCCCCGCGTCTCGAGGTCTTCGGCGCTCGCGTCCAAGGCGACCGGGTTCCCCATCGCCAAGATCGCGGCGAAGCTCGCCGTCGGGTACCGGCTCGACGAGATCCCCAACGACATCACGGGATCCACCCCCGCCTCCTTCGAACCCACGCTCGACTACGTGGTGGTCAAGGTCCCGCGCTTCGCGTTCGAGAAGTTCCCGGCGGCCGACCCCACGCTCACCACCACCATGAAGTCGGTGGGCGAGGCCATGGCGATCGGCCGGAACTTCACCGAGGCGCTGCAGAAGGCCATGCGCTCGATCGACAAGAGCGGATCGGTGTTCCACTGGGACGGTCCGGCCCCCGACGCCGCAGCCACGGCCGCCCTGCTCGAGTCCGTCCGCACGCCCACCGAGCACCGCCTCGTTGACGTCCAGCAGGCCATCCGTGGCGGCGCGAGCGTGGAGGCCCTGTACGAGGCGACGGCGATCGACCCGTGGTTCCTCGACCAGATCCTCCTGCTCGAGGAGGTGGCGCGCGATCTCGCTGCGGCCCGCGCACTGACCCCCGACCTGCTCGCCCTCGCCAAGCGGCACGGCTTCTCCGACGCGCAGATCGGGCGCATCCGCGGGCTGTCCGAGCAGGCGGTGCGTGAGGTGCGGCACGCCTTCGGCCTGCGCCCGGTGTACAAGACGGTCGACACCTGCGCGGCGGAGTTCGCCGCGCGGACGCCGTACCACTACTCCTCGTACGACGCCGAGACCGAGATCGCCCCGCGTGAACGGCCGGCGGTCATCATCCTGGGGTCCGGTCCGAACCGCATCGGGCAGGGCATCGAGTTCGACTACTCGTGCGTGCACGCGACCCTCGCGCTGCGCGAGGAGTACGAGACCGTCATGGTCAACTGCAACCCCGAGACCGTCTCCACGGACTACGACACCTCGGATCGCCTCTACTTCGAGCCCCTGACCTTCGAGGACGTCCTCGAGGTCTACCACGCCGAACTCGCGGCCGGCCCGGTGGCCGGGTTGGTGGTCCAACTCGGTGGGCAGACGCCGCTCTCCCTCGCCGATCGGCTCGCCGAGGCGGGCCTGCCCATCCTGGGGACCCCGCCGTCGGCCATCGACGCGGCCGAGGACCGGGGAGCCTTCGGGGCAGTGCTCGTGGCCGCCGGGCTGCCGGCGCCCGCGTTCGGCACGGCGACCACCAAGGAGCAGGCGCTCGAGGTGGCCCAGCGGATCGGGTTCCCCGTCCTCGTGCGCCCCTCCTACGTACTGGGCGGCCGAGGCATGGAGATCGTGTACGGCGTCGACCAGCTCGTCGCCTACGTGGACCGGCACACCGTGACGGACTCCTCGAGGGCGGCGCACACGTCCGCGCCGCTGCTCATCGACCGGTTCCTCGACGACGCGATCGAGATCGACGTCGATGCGCTCTACGACGGGCACGAGTTGTTCCTCGGCGGCGTCATGGAGCACATCGAGGAGGCCGGCATCCACTCGGGCGACTCGGCGTGCGTCCTGCCCCCGGTGACGCTCGCCGACGCCGAGCTGCGCCGGATCCGCGCCTCGACCGAGGCGATCGCCCGGGGCGTGGGCGTGCGCGGGCTCATCAACATCCAGTACGCGCTCGCCTCCGACGTGCTCTACGTGCTCGAGGCCAACCCGCGCGCCTCGCGCACTGTCCCGTTCGTGTCCAAGGCCACCGGGGTCCCGCTCGCGAAGGCCGCGGCCCTGGTCATGGCCGGGCACACGATCGCCGACCTGCGTGAGAGCGGGTTGCTGCCCGAGCAGGACGGCACTCGCATCGACCTCGACGGCCCGATGGCCGTGAAGGAGGCGGTCCTGCCGTTCAAGCGGTTCCGCACCCGGGAAGGCTCGGTGGTGGACACCGTGCTCGGGCCGGAGATGCGGTCCACGGGCGAGGTCATGGGCTTCGACGAGGACTTCCCGACGGCGTTCGCCAAGTCCCAGGCCGCCGCCTACGGGGGCGGCCTCCCCACGGGCGGGACGGTCTTCGTCTCGGTGGCGGACCGGGACAAGCGCGCAATCGTGTTCCCGGTCAAGCGCCTCGTGGAACTCGGCTTCGACGTCCTTGCCACGGAAGGTACGGCCAGCGTCCTGCGGCGCAACGGCATCCCCTCCCGGGTGGTCCGCAAGGCCTCGCACGGCCCGGGACCCGACGGCGAGCCCACGATCGTGGACCTCATCAGCGCCGGCGAGGTGGACGTCGTGGTGAACACGCCGTCCGGGCAGGGCGCGCGTGTGGACGGGTACGAGATCCGCACGGCGACCACCGCGGCGGACAAGCCGATCATCACCACCGTGCAGCAGTTCGGGGCCGCGGTCCAGGCCATCGAGGTGGTGGGGAAGGGCCCGTTCTCGGTCACGTCCCTGCAGGAGCACGACGCCGCGCGGGCGGCGCGGTGAGCGGCGTCGGCGTGACGGCGGGCGCCGTCGGCGAGGCCCTGGCGCGGGCGCCGTTCGGCCGCCGCCTCGCAGAGGCCATGGCCGACCGGGGCCCCCTGTGCGTGGGGATCGACCCGCACCCGGCCCTGCTGCGCGCGTGGGGCCTGGCCGACGACGCCGCCGGGCTCCGGGACTTCAGCCTGCGGGTCCTCGAGGCGGCCGGGCCGCGGGCGGCGGCCCTGAAGCCGCAGTCGGCCTTCTTCGAGAGGCACGGTTCCCGGGGCGTCGCGGTGCTCGAGGACCTGCTCGCCGCCGCCCGGGACCTGGGCGTGCTGACGATCGTGGACGCCAAGCGCGGCGACAGCGGCTCCACCATGCTCGGGTACGCCGAGGCCTATCTGGCGGATGGTTCTCCCCTCGCGGGCGACGCGGTGACGCTCAGCCCGTACCTGGGCTTCGGCTCGCTCGCGCCCGCGATCGAGGTGGCGGGCGCCGCTGGGCGTGGCGTCTTCGTGCTGGCGCTGACGTCGAACCCCGAGGGCGCGTCGGTGCAGCACGCGCGTGACGCCGACGGCGTGGCCGTCGCTGCCCGGATCGCGCAGGGGGCCGAGCGGGCGAACGCGGCCGAGCGAGCGGCGGGCGAGACCCTCGGGTCGGTCGGCCTGGTGGTCGGGGCCACGGTCGGGGACGCCGTCCGTGACCTCGGGCTCGACCTCGCCGGCGTCGGTGGCCCGCTCCTGGCGCCGGGATTCGGGGCGCAGGGCGCGGGGGCGGCAGACGTCGCGGCGGTCTTCGGCGCCGCGCGATCGGCGGTTCTGGCGTCGACGTCGCGCGCGGTGCTCGCGGCCGGTCCCGACACCGGCGCCCTGCGCGCGGCCACCGACCGCGCCACGGCGGACGTCGGGGCCGCGCTCGCGTAGGCCCAGGTCGCATGCCTCGGCCACGTGGGGAGCGGTCCGGAAGAGTTCGGTGCCGGAATCGTTGCCGGACCGGCCACAACGTGGGTACGTTGCGAACGCTGACCCTGTCCATGATCTTGCCGAGGTGACAACGTGGCCCTGCCCCCCCTGACCCCCGAGCAGAGGTCCGCGGCGCTCGAGAAGGCCGCAGCCGCACGAGCGACCCGAGCGGAGGTCAAGAACCGGCTCAAGTACGGCCAGACCACGCTCTCGGCCGTCATCGAGGAAGCCAAGACCGATGAGGCGATCGGCAAGCTGAAGGTCTCGGCCCTGCTAGAGGCCCTTCCCGGCGTCGGCAAGGTGAAGGCGGCCGCGATCATGGCCCAAGTGGGGATCTCCGAGTCGCGGCGCGTCCGGGGTCTGGGCCCCCACCAGGTCGAGGCGCTCGTCGAGCGCTTCGGCTGAGAGCCCCCCGAACAACACCGCGTCGCGCCCGCCTCGCACGACCTCGTCGAAAGGCCGTTCCGATCCGAGCCCCCGCCACCTTGACCGTGCTCGCCGGCCCCACGGCCGTGGGCAAGGGAACCGTCTCCGCCGACATCCGCACCCGCTACCCGCAGATATGGCTTTCCGTCTCGGCGACCACCCGCAGCCCTCGCCCGGGTGAGATCGACGGCGTTCACTACCTCTTCGTCTCGGACGCGGAATTCGACGAGATGATCGCCCGCGACGACTTGCTCGAGTGGGCCGTCGTGCACGGACGGCACCGGTACGGCACGCCACGCGGCCCGGTCGAGACGCACCTGTGGGCGGGGGTGCCCGTCCTCCTCGAGATCGACCTCCAGGGGGCTCGGCAGGTGCGAACCACCTGGCCGGACGCGAGATTCGTGTTCCTCGCGCCGCCGAGCTGGGACGAACTGGTCAGTCGCCTGGTCGGGCGGGGGACCGAGGGCCCGGAGGAGCGCGAGCGGCGGCTCTCCACCGCCCGGGTGGAGCTCGCCGCCGAGCAGGAGTTCGACCACGTGATCGTGAACGACGACGTCCAGCGGGCCGCGGACGAACTGGTCACGCTGATCGGGGTACGCAACCGGTAGACTTGGCGGTCGCGTGTGTGCTGCGTGCCGCACCGAATCCGATCTCACCCAGTCCACCGGGAGCCAGTCATGTCCGGAACCGTCGCCGCCCCCGAGGGCATCACTGACCCGCCGATCGACGAGCTCCTCGCGGCCGCTGACTCCAAGTACGCCCTCGTCATCTACGCCGCCAAGCGGGCGCGCCAGATCAACGCCTACTACGCCCAGCTCAACGAGGGCCTCCTGCAGTACGTGGGCCCGCTCGTCGAGACCCGGCCGCAGGAGAAGCCGCTGTCGATCGCGATGCGCGAGATCAACCGCGGCCTCCTCACCTACGAGCCCACCGAAGCCTGACGCGTCAGCGATGGCCGGCGCGCGGATCGTCCTGGGCGTCAGTGGCGGCATTGCCGCCTACAAGGCCGTCCTGCTCCTGCGCCTCCTCCGCGAGGCGGGTCATGCGGTCCGCGTGGTGCCGACGGTCAGCGCCCTCGAGTTCGTCGGCCGGGCGACGTGGGAGGCGCTGTCCGGTGAACCCGTCCACACGAGCGTCTTCGAGGGGACCCTCGACGTCGAGCACGTCAGCCTCGGCCGTTCGGCAGACCTCGTGGTGGTGGCGCCGGCAACCGCCGACCTCCTGGCCCGCGCCGCCGGCGGCCGTGCCGACGACCTGCTGACGGCCACGCTGCTCACCGCCACGTGTCCGGTGCTCATGGCACCGGCGATGCACACGGAGATGTGGCTGCACCCGGCCACCGTTGCGAATGTGGCCCTGCTGCGGTCCCGCGGGGTGCACGTGCTGGACCCCGAGTCCGGGCGCCTCACCGGCGCCGACTCCGGGCCGGGCCGCCTGCCCGAGCCGGACACGCTGGCCGCGGCCGCCCTCGCACTTCTCGCCGGCCCGGTGGCGGACCCGCGCACCGTGCTCGACCTCGCGGGACGGACCGTCGTGGTGACGGCCGGCGGGACGCGCGAACCCGTCGACCCCGTCCGCTTCCTCGGGAACCGCTCCTCGGGGCGTCAGGGCATCGCGATCGCCCGGGCCGCGGCCGCGCGCGGCGCACACGTCCGGCTCATCGTCGGCGAGATCTCCGTGGCGACCCCGGACGGCGTCGTGGTGGAGCGCGTCGGGACCGCCCTCGAGATGCGCGACGCCGTCCGCCGTGCCGCGCTGGGGGCCGAGGTCGTCGTCATGGCGGCCGCCGTCGCCGACTTCCGCCCGGTCCATGCTCCCGAGGCGAAGATCAAGAAGGCGCCCGGGCAACCGCCCGAACCGATCGTGCTCGTCGAGAACCCGGACATCCTCGCGGAACTCGTCGCGGACCCGCCTGACCCGCAGACCCTCGTGGTCGGCTTCGCGGCGGAGACCGGAGACTCGGAGGGGACGGTGCTCGACCACGGGCGCGCGAAGGCGCGGCGCAAGGGCGCCAACCTCCTCGCCGTCAACGCGGTGGGGGAGGGGCGCGGCTTCGGTGACGTGGCGAACGAGGTGACGGTGCTCGATGCGGCGGGGTGCGTCGTCACCTCCATCCGTGGGACCAAGGACCAGGTGGCGCACGGGCTCCTGGACGTGGTGGCCGCGCGCCTGACCGCCCGCAGCGCGGACGCCTCGGACCCGGTGTCGGAGCCTCGCACTACGATTCTGCGGTGACCCGAAACGACCGCCGTCTCTTCACGTCCGAGTCCGTGACGGAGGGGCATCCGGACAAGATCTGCGACCTCATCAGCGACTCCATCCTGGACGCGATCCTCTCGGAGGACCCGCGCGCCCGGGTCGCAGTGGAGACCATGGTGACCACCGGGCTCGTCCACGTGGCCGGCGAGGTGACAACGTCCGGGTACGTCGAGATCCCGCAGATCGTCCGGGACGTGGTCACGGGCATCGGGTACACCTCCTCGCACATCGGATTCGACGGCGAGTCCTGCGGGGTCTCCCTCTCGATCGGGCAGCAGTCGCCCGACATCGCCGTCGGTGTCAACACCTCGCTGGAGGCGCGCACCCACGCCGACGACGTCGATCCCCTCGACGCCCAGGGCGCGGGGGATCAGGGCCTCATGTTCGGCTACGCGAGCGACGAGACGCCCAGCCTCATGCCGCTGCCCATCTGGCTCGCGCATCGGCTCGCCGAGCGACTGGCGCGGGTGCGCCACGAGGGCGTGGTCCCGGGGCTGCGCCCGGACGGCAAGACGCAGGTGACCATCGAGTACGACGCCGATCGGCCGGTGCGGCTCGACACGGTGGTCGTGTCCTCGCAGCACGAGCCGGACCTCGAGGAGGCGACGCTGCGGGCCGCGGTGGACACGCACGTCGTGGCGCCGGTGCTCGCGGGGCTGGATCTCGGCCCCGAGGGATTCGACGTCGCCGGATTCGACCTCCTCGTGAACCCGACCGGGACGTTCGTGGTCGGCGGGCCGATGGGCGACGCCGGACTGACCGGTCGCAAGATCATCGTGGACACCTACGGCGGCATGGCACGCCATGGTGGCGGCGCGTTCTCGGGCAAGGACCCCTCCAAGGTGGACCGCTCCGGGTCCTACGCCATGCGGTGGGTCGCGAAGAACGTGGTCGCCGCGGGCCTCGCGCGGCGGTGCGAGGTGCAGGTGGCGTACGCCATCGGACGCGCGCACCCGGTGGGCCTGTACGTGGAGACCTTCGGGACCGAGGCGGTCTCCGTCGAGGACATCACGCGTGCGATCCGCCGCGTCTTCGACCTTCGGCCGGCAGCGCTGATCCGTGACCTCGACCTCCTGAGGCCCGTCTATGCCAAGACGGTGAACTACGGCCACTTCGGCCGCGAGCTCCCCGAGTTCACCTGGGAACGCACGGACCGCGTGCGCGAGCTGCGCGCCGCGATCGCGTAGCCGGGCACGGACGCCGGTCGCGGGGTCGCCCTAGCGTCGCCACCGGCGAACGCCCGGCGCGCGTGTCGGTGGTGCGTGGTGGGATGAGTTCCATGGACCAGGACCCGGACCGAGCGACTCTGCCCGGCATGGACGCCCTGGTCACGGGCGTGCCGTCGTCGGGCGGGTCCCGGTTGGAGCGAGCGTCGGGCGCGCCGGCATCCGGCGGGCGGGGCGCGGGCGGGGCGACCCCGACCGGGCCGGTTGCCGGTACCCTTCAGCCGTCCCCGGACCCGGACCCGGGCGCCGGCGTGGTGTCCGTCGTGCTGGACGTCCCGCTCGCCCACCTGGACCGACCGTTCGACTACGCGGTGCCCGCAGGGATGGCGGAGGCGGCCGTGCCGGGCGTGCGAGTGGCGGTGCGCTTCGCCGGGCGCGAGGTCCAGGGCTTCGTGGTGGATCGACGCGAACGCAGCGAGCATCCCGGACCGCTCAGCCCGCTGCGGCGCGTGGTCTCGCCCCTGCCGGTCCTCGCACCCGAGGTGATCGCCCTCGCGAGGGCGGTGGCGGCCAGGTACGCCGGGACGCTCAGCGACGTGCTGCGCCTGGCGGTCCCGCCTCGCCACGCACGAGCGGAGAAGTCGGTCCAGACATCCGAGGAGGACGCGGCAGCGGAGCCGGGGGAGTCAGGGGAGGGCGCCCCGACCGACCGATGGGTCGCCCCGTGGGCGTCGTATCGCGGCGGGCCGGCGCTGATCAGGCGCCTCGCGGCGGGCGAGGCGCCCCGAGCGGTCTGGGCCGCTCTGCCGGGTGCCGGCTCCTGGGCCGATGCCGTGGCGACCGCCACCGCCGCGACCCTCGCCGGCGGGCGAGGGGTGCTCGTCGTCGTCCCCGATGCTCGTGACGTGGCGCGGGTCGGGGAGGCGTTCGACGCGGCGGGGGTCCCCCACGTCCGCCTGCTCGCCGAGGACGGCTCCGCGGCGCGGTACCGGGCGTTCCTCCGCGTGCTTCTCGGCCGCGTGCGCGTGGTGATCGGCACGCGGTCGGCGGCGTTCGCCCCCGTGGCGAACCTCGGCCTCGTTGTCTGCTGGGACGACGGCGACGACCTCCTCGTCGAGCCCCGGGCTCCCTACCCGCACGCTCTCGACGTCCTCGTCCTGCGGGCCGGGCAGGCCGGCGCTGGAGCCCTCATCGGCGGGTTCGCTCGCAGCGCCGCCGCCCAGCTCCTCCTCGAGGACGGCTGGGCGCGGCCGGTCGAGGCGCCGCGGTCCACCGTCCGGGCCGCCACGCCACGCGTCGGCGCGCTGCGCGCGGTCGACCTTGCACGGGAGGGCCCGGCCGCCGTCGCCCGCATCCCCCACCCGGCGTGGGAACTGGCCCGCCGGTCGCTGGCGGACGGGCCCGTCCTGGTGCAGGTGCCCCGCGCCGGCTACGTCCCGGTGACGGCCTGCGCGACGTGTCGGACGCCCGCTCGGTGTACCCAGTGCACCGGACCCCTGCGCCTGGCGCGGGCGGGCGGGGTGCCCACCTGTGCGTGGTGTGCTCGCCCGGCGGTCGACTGGGCCTGCCCGTCCTGCACCTCGCGGGCGCTGCGCGCCGTGCGCGTCGGCAGCGAGCGGACCGCGGAGGAACTCGGCCGCGCCTTTCCCGGCACCCCTGTGGTCGTTTCGGGCGCGGGGGCGGCGCACGGGGTGACGGACCGCCTCGACGGCGCTCCGCGCGTCGTGGTCGCCACGCCGGGCGCCGAGCCGGTGGCGGCCGGGGGGTACGTCGCGGCGCTCCTGCTCGATGCGCATGTGACGAGCGGACGCCCGGAGCTCTGGGCCGCGGAGGAGTCCCTGCGGCGCTGGCTCAACGCCGCGGCACTGGTCCGCCCAGCGCCGGACGGCGGGCGGGTTCTCCTCCTCGGCGACGGCGCCCCGATCCCCTCCCAGGCCCTCGTCCGGTGGGACCCGCAGGGTTTCGCGGCGCGCGAACTCGCCGAGCGCGCCGACCTCGCCCTACCCCCGGCCGCGGCGATGGCGTCGATCGAGGGGCCTGCCGGGGCGGTCGCGTCGTTCCTCGCGCACCTGGGCGCGCCCGCCGGGGTGGACGTGCTCGGTCCGGTTCCGGTGGAGGTCGCTCAGAGCGGTCCGCGCGGGGGCGGCGTCGACGACGCCGTGGTGCGGGCCCTCCTCCGGACGGAGCGCACGGGCCGCGACTCCTTGGCGCGCTCACTCGCGGGTGCGGCCGCGGCGCGCAGCGCTCGCAAGGAGCCGGGTGCGGTTCGGGTCCGGATGGATCCCACGGATCTGTGGTGACCGGGTCTGTGGTGAACGGGCTTGTGGTGAACCGGTCTCTGGTGAACCGGTCTCTGGTGAATCGATCTCTGGAGAACGGACTGGCAGGAGGCATCCGGTGAGCAGGGTCGAGGCGCACCGCCCGCGACCGGCGCGGAAGGATGAGGCCCATGAGAGTCCCGGCCCGTCCCGTCCTTGCCCCCGAGCAGCCCGAGCGGCTGGTGGACGCCGTCGTCTTCGACCTCGGCAACGTCATCATCCGGTGGGATCCGTACGGTCCCTTCGAGGGGCTCGCGAGCCGTGCGGAGATCGAGGCCGTGTTCGCGGAGATCGACTTCTTCGGCGTGAACCACGCGCAGGACGCGGGACGCTCCTGGGCCGAGGGCCGTGCCGAGGTCGCTGCCCGATTCCCGGGCCGGGAGTGGGTCCTGGACCGCTACCTGTCCCATTTCGAGCAGGCCATCCCAGGTCCGGTCCCCGGCACCGAGGCAATCCTCGAGGCGCTGCGGGCCGAGGGATTCCGCCTGTTCGGCCTGACGAACTTCTCCGCGGAGACCTATCCCCGGGCGCTGCCCGTCGCACCGGCGATCGGCCTGCTCGAGGACGTCGTCGTCTCCGGAGCGGTCGGTCTGGCCAAGCCGGACCCGGCCATCTTCGCCCTGCTCCTCGAGCGATACGGGCTCGAACCGGGGCGCACCCTCTTCGTGGACGACGGCGCCCTCAACGTCGCGGCGGCACGCGGCTGTGGACTCCACGCGCTGCTGTTCACGGACGCCCCCACCCTGGCGCGCGACCTACGAGGTTTCGGGATCGCCGTCGCCGAGTCGGCGCGGAGCGCCGGGAGCCTGACCTCGGTCCCCGACCAGGGCGGCGGCCGCGCCCGCGCCTAGACTGCCGGTCCATGCGCCTGTTGTTCGCCGGTACGCCCGAGGTGGCGCTGCCCACCCTGACCGCGCTGCTCGGGAGCCATCACGAGGTCGCCGCGGTGCTCACCCGGCCGGCGGCGCCGGCGGGCCGGGGACGCGTCCTGACGCCGAGTCCGGTCGCGCGCCTGGCCGAGGAGCACGGCCTCGAGGTGCTCACCCCCGCGAGCCCGCGCGAGCCCGCGTTCGCCGAGCGGCTGCGCGGCCTCGACGTGGACTGCGCCCCCGTGGTGGCCTACGGGGCCCTGGTCCCGGCCGCGCTGCTCGACCTCCCCACCCACGGCTGGGTCAACCTCCACTTCTCGCTTCTGCCGGCGTGGCGCGGCGCCGCCCCCGTCCAGCACGCGATCCTCCACGGCGATCAGGTGACCGGCGCGACCACCTTCCGGCTGGAGGCCGGCCTGGACACCGGCCCGGTGTACGGGGTGCAGACCGAGCACATCCGGCCCCGCGACACCTCGGGGGACCTCCTCGCGCGCCTCGCGGCGTCGGGTGCTCACCTCATGCTCGCGACGCTCGACGCGATCGAGTCCGGGGCGGCGCGGCCGCACCCGCAGGAGGCCGACGGCGTGAGCCTGGCTCCCCGGCTCACGACGGCGGACGCCCGGGTCCGGTGGGCGCACCCCGCCCTCGCGGTCGATCGCCGGATCCGCGCATGCACCCCGGCGCCCGGGGCCTGGGCGTCGTTCCGGGGCGCCCGGGTCAAGGTGGGGCCGGTCGAGCCGCGCCCGGACCGCACCGACCTGGCGCCCGGCGACATCGTGGCCGAGCGCGACCAGGTGCTGGTCGGGACGGGGTCGCACGCCGTCGTCCTGGGCGATGTCGCGCCCGCGGGCAAGGCGTGGATGCCCGCGGCGGCGTGGGCGCGAGGCGCGCGCCCGGGCGCGGGAGAGCGGTTCGAGGATGCCTAGCCACCCGTCGCGGTCTCGCCCCGCCCGCACCGACCCCGCCCGGACGGTGGCGCTCGACGTCCTGCGCGCCGTCGCCGACTCCGACTCCTACGCCAACCTCGTGCTCCCGCCGATGCTGGCCGAGCGCGGGATCCGCGGCCGCGACGCCGCCTTCGCGACGGAACTCACCTACGGCACGCTGCGGCTGCGCGGACGCTACGACGCCGTCCTGGCTCGCACCAGCCATCGACCGCCGGCCGAGATCGACGCCGTGCTCCTGGACGTCCTCCGCCTGGGTGCCCATCAACTCCTCGGGATGCGCGTGCCGGCGCACGCCGCGGTCTCGCAAACGGTGGCGCTCGCCCGGCAGGCGGTGGGCGCGGGGCCGGCGCAGTTCGCGAACGCGGTGCTCCGTGCGGTAGCGGCACGCGATCTGGACGCCTGGCTCGCTGACCTGCGCACCGGCCCGGACCCGCTCGCCGCGGAGTTCAGCCACCCGGCGTGGGTGGTCCGGGCGCTGCGCGAGGCCCTGGCCGGCAACGGCAGGTCCGTCGAGGAACTGCCGGCCCTGCTCGCGGCCGACAACGAGGCACCCGAGGTCACCCTTGTGGCCCGGCCGGGCCTGATCGACCGCGCGACGCTGCGGTCGCAGGCCGACGCCGCGGGCCTGACCGTCGCGGGGGAGGGGCCCTGGACTCCGACGGCGCTGCGACTGGCCGGCGGAGACCCGGCCGCCCTGCCCTCCGTGCGTTCCGGACGGGCCGGGGTGCAGGACGAAGGCAGCCAACTCGTGACGCTCGCTGCTGCCGGTGCGGCGGGTATGGGGACGAGCGCGGGCGCCGTCGTCCGCCCCTGGCTCGACATGTGCGCCGGCCCCGGGGGGAAGTCCGCCCTGCTCGGGGCCTTGCTGACGACGTCGCTCGGATCGGATGCGCCGACCGGTTCGGGGGCACTGCTCGTGGCCAACGAGGTGGCACCCCATCGGGCGGACCTCGTGCGCCGGTCGGTGCGCGCTCTCGGCAGCGCGGTCGAGGTGCGCACGGCAGACGGGCGTGAGATCGGGACGGCCGAGCCCGGGCGCTACGGCCTGGTGCTCGTGGACGCCCCCTGCACCGGACTCGGCGCGCTGCGCCGTCGGCCGGAATCTCGATGGCGTCGCAGGCCGGAGGACCTCGCGCGGCTGGCCCCGCTCCAGCGGGACCTCCTCACCTCGGCGATCCGGGCGTGCGCCCCGGGTGGCGTGGTCGCGTACGTGACGTGCAGCCCGCACCTCGCCGAGACCCACGCCGTGGTCCAGGACGCGATCCGCAGACCCGGCGGGGTGGAGGTGCTCGACGCCGTCGTCGCCGTTCAGGCTGCCGCCGCGCAGTCGGTCCCCGACCTCGGTGACGGGCCGTTCGTCCAGTTGTGGCCCCACCTCCACAGCACCGACGCGATGTTCCTGGCCCTCCTGCGCGTGCGCCCCTGACGGCCGCCCGTCCGCGCTCCGCCAGAGCCCCAGAACATGGCTCTGGTCGGTCGCCCGTGGCCGAGTGCTACGACGTGGGGGCCGGCGCTGCGCCCCGCGTGTCGAGTGCCACGAAGTGGGGCCTCCGGGCGCCGGTTGACCCCGGTTTCGTGGCACTGGCCGACGCCGGAGCCCCAGAACGTGGCTCTGGTCGGTCGCCCGTGGCCGAGTGCTACGACGTGGGGGTCGGGCTGACGCCCCGCGTGTCGAGTGCCACGAAGTGGGGCCTCCGGGCGCCGGTTGACCCCGGTTTCGTGGCACTGGCCGACGCCGGACCCCCAGAACGTGACTCTCGCCGGCGGAGCCCTCGGGAAGGACGGGCGCGGCGGAGTAGGCGGGCCGGCGGGAAAGACGGGCCGGCGCCGGGAGGACGGGCCCGGCGGGAAGGGCAACGGACGGGAGGGTCGATCGGAACGGGCCGGGAACGCGAGGCGAAGGAGGGTGCCGTGCGAACGGGCCGGGAAGGCGAGGCGAAGGAGGGTGCCGGGAACGGCGCACGCGGGCGTGGACGGGCCTGGCGGGAGCCGCGAGGAACGAGCGGCGGATGGT
>JARKOU010000047.1 GCA_029975645.1 Actinomycetales bacterium | reverse complement strand
GCGTTCGGCGAGAGGAGGGAAGGGCGGGGAGGGCTCGGTCTCGGTCAGGCGGTCGACGCCGGACCGGTCCCGACCAGGCGCTCCGCTTCCCTGGCCATGCCGTTGAGCATGGGTCCGAACACCGCCCCGTGGACCGGCGCGACCGCCCACCAGTAGGCCTGGCCGGCAAGCCCGTGGGGGTGGAAGATCGCCCGCTGGCGCAGGATCGTGCGCGGCGCCCGGCCGCCGGGCGGGATGCCGCCGTCGTCGGTCCGGATGCTCAGCTCGAGCCAGGCGAGCCCGGGCAGGCGCATCTCGGCCCTCAGGCGCAGCAACCGGTTGGGGATCACTTCCTCGACCCGCCAGAAGTCGACCGCGTCGTCGAGCACCAGCCGGTTCGCGTCGCGCCGTCCCCGCCGCAGCCCCGGCCCGCCGACCAGCCGGTCGAGCAGCCCACGCACCTGCCACGCCAGGGGCCAGGAGTACCAGCCGTTCTCCCCGCCGATGCGCACGACCGCGGACCACACCTGCTCCGGGGTGGCCGCCACCTCCCGCTCGCGGTCGTCGACGTACAGCGAACCGCCGGCCCAGTCCGGGTCCGAGGGCAACGGGTCCGACGGCGCTCCCGGCACCGAGGCGGACGTCCACCGCGTCGCCACGTCCGCCTCGTGGACCTTGCGCAGCGCGTACTCCACCGCTGTCTCGAACGGCAGAAGCCCTCCGGGCGGGTCCGGCACGTACGCCGCGATGTCGTGCTCCCGGCACACGACCTCGTGGATCAGGCTCCCCACCAGCGGCTTCGCGATCCCGGCCGGCACCGGGGTGACCACGGACACCCAGTGGCTGGACAGCCATGGGGTGAGCACGGGGACCGAGACGATCACGCGCCGAGGCAGCCCGGCCACGTTCGCGTACCGCTGCATCATGTCGCGGTAGGTGAGCACGTCCGGCCCGCCGATGTCGAACGCGCGGCTCACCTCGGGCGGCATGGACGCCGAGCCCACGAGGTAGCGGAGCACGTCGCGGATCGCGATGGGCTGGATGCGGTTCATGATCCACTTCGGCGCCACCATGGCCGGCAGGCGCTCGGTGAGGTAGCGCATCATCTCGAACGACGCCGAGCCCGAGCCGAGGATCACCGCGGCCTGGAGCACGGTGGTCGGCACCCCCGAGGCCAGCAGGATCTCGCCGACCTCCTTGCGCGAGCCCAGGTGCGGCGAGAGCCGCTCGCCCTCGGGGTACATCCCGCCGAGGTAGACGATCCGGCCCACGCCCGCCTCGCGCGCCGCGCGGCCGAACGTCAGGGCGGCTCGGCGGTCCTGCGACTCGAACTCCGGGCCGGTGCCCAGGGAGTGGACCAGGTAGTAGGCGACGTCGGCGCCGCTCAGGGCCGCGCGCGTGGCCTCGAGGTCGAGCACGTCCGCCTGCGCGACCTCGACGTCGGCGCGCCATGGCTGGTCGCGGAGGCGCTCGGGTTTGCGGGCGAGCGCGCGCACCCGGAACCCCGCGCGCAGCAACTCGGGCACCAGACGCCCGCCCACGTACCCGGTGACGCCGGTGACGGCGGCGAGCGGAGTCGGATCGGCAGGGCGGTGAGCGCGGTCCACGGGCAGCGCAGCGGTCATGCGTGATTGTGCACACGCCGAGCGCTGATCAGGGGGCGTACCGGACCATGCCCTCCTGGGCGATCGTCGCCACGAGCGTGCCGTCCTCGGCATACACCGACGCCGTCCCGAGCCCGCGCCCGCCCCGCGCGCTCGGGGAGCGCTGCACGTAGAGAAGCCACTGGTCGGCACGGGCGGGCCGGTGCCACCACATCGCGTGGTCCAGGCTCGCCACCTTGACTCCGGGGTCGATCCAGCCGAGGCCGTGCCGGCGCAGGACCGGCTCCAGCATCACCTGGTCGCAGGCGTAGGCGAGCAGGGCCGCGTGCAGCACGGCGGGCGTGGCCGGCAGGCCGCCGCGGCGGTCGCGCCCCGGGTCGCGGGAGAGGTCGCGGGAGAGGTCGCTGCCGGGAGCGCTGCCGGGAGCGCCCGCGGCGAAGTCCGCGTCGTCGACGGCGCCCCGCGACCGCATCCACACGGCCTGGCGGTCCGTGGCCTCCCGCGGGCCGAGGGAGAAGAGCGAGTCCGGCACGTGCCGCAGGTCGAAGGCCGCGTGCGTGACGAAGTCGCGGGCGCGCGGGTGGTCCACCCCGGCCAGCGCATCGAGCACGCTCGGTACCTCCGCGGGCGGCGGGACGTCCGGCATCGGTTCGGCGTGCTCCACGCCCTCCTGCTCCTCCTGGAACGAGGAGATCATCGAGAGGATCGGGCCGGCCTCCTGGATCGCGTGCGTGCGCCGCGCGCTGAACGAGCGCCCGTCCCGCAACCGCTCCACGGCGAAGGTGATCGGCCGGTCCGGGTCGCCGGGTCGCAGGAAGTAGGCGTGGACGGAGTGCGGCGAGCGGGTGGTCGGCACCGTGACCCCCGCGGCGAGCAAGGCCTGCGCCAGCACCTGCCCCCCGTACACCCGGCCCCGCGGCCACGGCACCGACGCCCCGACGAACACGTCGGCGTCGGTCCGGTCGATCTGCAGCGTGCGGAGCACGGCGTCGAGGGCAGCGCGGTCCGGGGCGGTTGCGTCGGTGGTCGGGTTCGTGCCGCCGTCGGCGGTCACGGCCCCTCCCAGGCGTTGACCATCGAGTACGCCGCCCGCTCGAGGTAGTCCCACAGCGCCGCCTCGTGCACGGGCGCGAGGTCGAGCGAGCGGACTGCGGTCCGCATGTGGGCCAGCCAGCGGTCGCGGGCGTCCGGCGTCACGGGGAAGGGCGCGTGCCGCATCCGCAGGCGGGGATGCCCGCGGGTGTCGGAGTAGGTGGTGGGCCCGCCCCAGTACTGCTCGAGGAAGAGCGTCAGGCGCTCGCGGGCCGGGCCCAGGTCCTCCTCCGGGTACATCGGTCGCAGCACGGGGTCATCGGCCACCCCGGCGTAGAACACCTCGACCAGTCGCGCGAACGTCTCCCGTCCGCCGACCGCCGCATAGAACGAGTCGGGCCTCACCCGGCCATCCTCTCAGGGCGCGACGACCGCGCTGGCCCGGGCCGCGAGGCCGGTGTGAAAGCGCTCACACCAAGCCCGCGCGCGCGTTGTAGGCTCACCCGGTCGCGGAGCGAACCGAGCCCGACGCCAGGAGCCTCGAGGAGGAGACAGCATGAGCAAGGCGGAGGAGATCCTCGCGGCCCTCGGTGGCGCCGCCAACGTGATGGACGTCGAGCCGTGCATCACCCGCTTGCGTGTCGAGGTGACCGACCCCCGCCTGGTCGACGACGCCGGCCTGAAGAAGGCGGGCGCGTTCGGCGTCGTCCGCTCGGGTCGCGTGGTCCAGGTCGTGGTCGGCCCCGAGGCCGACGACCTCGCCGTCGAGGTCGACGCCCTGCGCTGACGACGCCGCCGCTGCGGCGTCCTTACGTGCCGCCACGGGCTACGTCGTCGCCAGCGGGATCCCTGCCTCAGCGAGCGCGAGCCGGATCCGGCGGCGCAACTCGCTCGCCACCCCCGCCTGCTCTCCCGGCTGGGTCTTGACCACCACGCGGAGCTGAGTGGTTCCGGCCGCGAAGTCCTCCGCGAACGTGACGCCGGGGTCGCCGAAGGTCTTGGTCTCGGCGAAGTCGGGATCGGTGGCCAGCGCGGTCGCGGTGGCGAGAAGGATCCCGCGCGTCGCGTCGATGTCCGCCTCCGGACCCACCCGGACATCGACGACGGCGCGGGTCCAGCCCTGCGACTGGTTTCCCACCCGCAGGATCTCCCCGTTCCGCAGGTACCAGAGCGTCCCGCCCGTGTCGCGGACCCGCGTGACGCGCAGGCCGACGGCCTCGACCGTGCCGGAGACGGTCCCGAAGTCCACGAGGTCGCCGATCCCGTACTGGTCCTCGAAGAGCATGAAGATGCCGGAGAGCACGTCCTTGACCAGGGACTGGGCACCGAACGCCAGCGCGATGCCCACCACGCCCACCGAGGTGAGCAGCGGCCCGATGTCCCAGCCGAGCTCCTTCATGACCAGCAGGGCCACGATCGAACCGACGATCACGTTGATGGCCGATCCGAGCACCGAGTTCAGCGTCTCGGCGCGCTGCTCGCGCCGCTCGACCAGGCCGGCGCCGAGCGAGACGTTCGCCGTGCGGGCCGCGACCTGGCCGAACCGCACGAGCGGCTCGGACGCCTTCATGACGCGCAGGGTGAGCCGGTGGAGGAGATGCCGCAGCACGAGGGCGACGACGATCCCGATGACGATGGTGACCACGATCCGGACGGTGGTCGCGGTGAACAGGGTTACTGCCGCGGCCGTCTCCTCGACAATCGGCTCGAGGCTGGAGGAGTCCGAGGTGGTGGTCGCGGCGTTCAGGAGCATGAGGGCGAGATGCACCGGACGAGGCTAGCGAGTGTGTCTGACGCAACCGCGTGACCTCTGGCAGGATCGCTACCGGCGGCCGGGTGGCCGCCGGCCGCGCAGGGTCGCGCAGACCACGCGGCTGACGAGCCAGCGGGGACGACGTTCATGAGCGATGAGTACGGTGGCACGCACGAGCCGAGCGAGGAACTGAGCCGCCTGGCCGCTGCCCACGGGGTGGCTCTGGACTTCTGGGACTTCCAGGGGCACCACCGGATCGTGTCCAGGGAAGCCGTGGTCGCGGTCCTGGCCGCCCTCGGCGTCGACGCCTCCACCCCGGAGGCGGTGCGTGCCGCGCTCGCCGACCTCGAGGACGCGCCCTGGCGCAACGTCCTCCCGCCGAGCACGGTGACCCGCGCCGGCAGCGAGTCCCACCTCCCCGTCCACGTGCCGGACGGCACCGCGGTCAGCGCGTGGGTGGCGCTCGAGGGCGGCGGGCGCTGGGACCTCTCTCAGCTCGACATCTGGATCCCGCCGCGCTGGGTCGACGGCGCCCTCGTGGGCCGGGCGACCTTCCTCCTCCCCGCGGACCTGCCGATCGGCTGGCACGAGATCGTCGCGAAACTCGAGTCCGGACCCGTGCACGCGCCGCTCGCGGTCACCCCGCAGTCGCTGGCGCGACCCGACGAGAACCTGGCGACCGGTCGCGGCTGGGGCTTCATGGCCCAGCTCTACTCGGTGCGCTCGCGCGGCTCCTGGGGCTTCGGCGACCTGTCCGACCTGCGCGAACTCGCCTCGCTGTCCGGCGACCTGGGCGCCGACTTCCTGCTCATCAACCCGCTGCACGCCGCGGAGATCGTCTCGCCGCTGACGCCGTCGCCCTATCTGCCCACCACTCGGCGGTTCTTCAACCCCATCTACATCCGGCCCGAGGACATCCGCGAGGTCGCCTACCTGCCCACCCAGCAGCGCACCCTGGTCGAGTGGGCCGCGGAAGAAGTCCGTGCCGCCAACGGTGACCCCGGCCCGATCGACCGCGACGCCGTCTGGAAGGCCAAGAAGTCCGCCCTCGAGGTGATCTTCGCCGCGCCGCGCAGCCGGGCCCGCCGACGCGCGTTCGATCGGTTCCGCGCCTACGAGGGCCAGGGGCTCGAGGACTTCGCGCTCTGGAGCGCCCTCACCGAGTACTACGCGGGTCAGGAATGGCCCGAGGAGGCCAAGGACAGCACCTCGCCGCTCGTCGCCAGGCTGCGCACCGAACTCGCGGAGCGGGTGGACTTCTACTGCTGGCTGCAGTGGGTCATGGACGAGCAGCTCGAGAGCGCCCAGGGCACCGCACGGGCGTCGGGCATGGGAATCGGCATCATGCACGACCTCGCCGTGGGGGTGCACCCGAACGGCGCCGACGTCTGGGCCATGCCGGACGTGCTCGCCAAGGGCGTGACGGTCGGGGCGCCGCCGGACTGGTTCAACCAGCAGGGCCAGGACTGGTCGCAGCCGCCGTGGCGCCCCGACGCCCTCGCGCGCCTGGGCTACGCCCCCTTGCGCGACTTGGTGCGCACGATCCTGCGCCACGCGGGTGCGGTGCGCATCGACCACATCGTCGGGCTCTTCCGGCTGTGGTGGGTGCCGCAGGGGATGTCGCCCGACCAGGGCACCTACGTGCGCTACGACCACGAGGCGATGCTGGGCGTGCTCGTGCTCGAGGCGTACCGGGCGGGCGCCGTCGTCATCGGCGAGGACCTCGGCACGGTCGAGCCGTGGGCGCGCGACTACATGAAGGAGCGCGGCATCCTCGGCACGTCCATCCTGTGGTTCGAGAAGACCCACGACGGCTGGCCGCTCCAGCCGTACGACTACCGGTGGCTCGCCCTGTCCACCGTCACCACGCACGACCTGCCGCCGACGGCCGGTTACCTCGCCGAGGAGCACGTCGACCTGCGCGATCGCCTGGGCCTGCTCGCCGAGCCCGTGGAGAAGGTGCGCCTGGACGCGCGCATCGAGCGCGAGCGCATGCTCGAGGTGCTCGACCAGCACGGCCTGCTGCCGGAGGACCCCTCGGAGCGGCAGGTGGTCGAGGCGCTGCACCGCTACATCGTGCGCACGCCGTCGGTGCTGCTCGGGGTGTCCCTCGCGGACGCCGTCGGCGAGCGGCGCACCCAGAACCAGCCAGGCACGGACCAGGAGTACCCGAACTGGAAGGTGCCCCTGGCGGATGGCGCGGAGCAGGTGGTGCTCGTAGAGGACCTCGCGCAGAACCCGCGGCTCACGTCGTTGGTCAAGGCGATCACGGCGGATCTGGCGTGAGTGCGCTCACGGTCGGCGCCCCGCTCGCGGGGCGCGTGCTCGCCATGACGGAGGTTCCCGACCCGGTGTTCTCCGAGCAGATGCTCGGGCCGGGTCTGGCGATCGACCCGCCGCGCGCGGAGCGCCTGGACGTCTTCGCCCCGATCACCGGCACCGTGCGGACCGTGCTGCCGCACGCGGTGGCGATCCAGGCCGACTCGGGGCACGGCGTGCTCGTGCACCTCGGCCTCAACACGGTGGAGATGCAGGGCACCGGGTTCATCCTCTACGTCGCGAAGGGCGAGGTGGTGGAGGCGGGTCAGCCCCTCATCTCCTGGTCGCCCCGCGACGTCGAGAACACCGGTCGCAGCGTGGTGACCGCCGTCGTCGCGCTCCAGGCCGAGCCCGAGGAACTCGAGTTCCTCACGGAGCCCGGCGCCGACGTCCAGGAGGGCACGCCGCTCTACATCTGGACGCGCCCGACTCCGGCGGTCCGCGCGCAGTAGCGCACGCCCTCCCTCGCCTCCGCCGGGCGAGGGAGGGCGGGTCCGCGGCCTACCCCCGGCGGTCGCGCGCCTGGGCTTCGAGGGCTCGGCGGACGCCGTCGCGCGCCTCGACCACCAGGCGCCGCAGCGCCGGCGTCCGGTCGCCGAGGTCCTGGAGCCAGGCGTCCGTGCGGGCGAGGACGTCGACGCCGGTCGTGGCGTCGAGTCCGGCCAGGAGCGTGGGGTAGAGCCCGACCACCACGTTCTGCGCCATCTCGTTGGTGCGCTCGGCCCAGACAGTCTCGAGGGCGGCGAAGTACGGCTCGACGAAGGGGACCAGCAGCGCCGGATCCTTCACGCGCATGAAGCCGCCGATCACGGCCCCTTGGACCGCGTTGGGCAGTGAATCGGAGTCGACGACGGCGGCCCACGCGCGCGCCTTGGCCTCCGGCGTCGGGATCGCGGCACGGGCGCCCGCGGCGGCGCGCTGACCGGCAGCCGTGGCGTCGCGGTCGAGTTCCGCGGCGATCTCGGCCTCGCCCGCGGCCCCGCCCACCACGAGGGAGGTCAGGAGGTCCCAGCGCAGGTCCGTGTCGACCACGAGGCCGGGCAGCGCTCCCTCCGCCCCCGGCGCCCGGTCCCCCTCCGATCCTCCGTCCGCGCCGTCCAGCCACCCCCGCACCACCTCCAGGTGCTCGGGCGCCACCGCTCGGGCGGCGGCCGCCCTGGCGAGCTGGAGCTGTGCGTCGGAGCCCGGCTCTGCGGTCGCCGCGAGCCGGAGCAGCCGATCAGCCACGGACGCCGCGACGGCGGGTCGCCGTTCGGGCGCCACGTAGAGGTCCACGGTGGTGGCTAGTTGACGCAGCAGCACCAGCACCACGGTCGAGTCCGTCTCGGCGTCGACGTTGCCGAGCACCAGGTCCGCGAAGCCCGAGGCGGCCCACTCCGCGTCCCGGGTCATGTCCCACGCCGCGGCCCAGACGAGCGATCGTGGGAGGGAGTCGGTGAACCCACGCAGATGGCTCACCGCGGTCGCGAGCGAGCGCTCGTCGAGGCGGATCTTCGCGTACGCGAGGTCGTCGTCGTTGAGGAGCACGAGGTCGGGCAGCGGTCGCCCGGCGAGCCCAGGAACGTCCGTCCGCGCGCCGTCGACGTCGAGTTCCTCGCGCCACGTCCGGCGCAACCCGCCGTCCGGGCCGACGTCGTACCCGCCGATCGCCAGCCGGTGCGGGCGCTGCACGGGGTGTGTCGCCGGGACCTCCTGGACCACGGCGAAGGAGGCGATCTGCGGCCGTCCGCCGGGCGCCGTCGTCGTCTCGATCGCCGGGCGCAGGAGGGTGACGCCGGCTCGCTCGAGCCAGAGCCCGGACCACGAGGTGAGGTCACGCCCGCTCGCGGCCTCAAGCTCGACCAGCAGGTCGCGCAGTTCCGTGTTGCCCCACGCGTGGGCACGGAAGTAGCGGCGCACGCCCTCGAGAAAGGCGTCCTGCCCTACCCACGCGACGAGTTGCTTGAGGACCGAGGCGCCCTTGGCGTAGGTAATGCCGTCGAAGTTCACCTCGACGTCCTCGAGGTCGTTGATCTCGGCGACGATGGGGTGGGTGGAGGGGAGCTGGTCCTGGCGGTAGGCCCACGACTTCTCGAGCGAGGAGAACGTGGTCCAGGCGTTGGTCCAGCGCGTGGCCTCGGCGGTCGCGAGGGTGGAGGCATACTCCGCGAACGACTCGTTCAGCCACAAGTCGTCCCACCAGCGCATCGTCACGAGGTCGCCGAACCACATGTGGGCGAGTTCGTGGAGGATCGTCACGGCTCGGCGCTCCACCGTGGCCTCGGTGGGGCGCGACCGGAAGACGTAGTTCTCCAGGAACGTCACGGCGCCCGCGTTCTCCATGGCGCCGGCGTTGAACTCGGGCACGAAGAGCTGGTCGTACTTGGTGAACGGGTACGGGAGGTCGAACGCCTCCTCGTAGAAGGCGAACCCGCGCCGCGTGACGTCGAGGATCTCCTCGGCGTCTAGGTACTGAGCGAGGGACTGCCGGCAGAACACACCGAGCGGGATGGTGCGCCCGTCGCTGCTGGTCAGTTCCCCGGTCTCGCGGTGGTAGGGCCCGGCGACGATCGCCGTCACGTAGGAGGACAGACGCGGGGTGGGCGCGAAGGACCAGGTGGCCGACGGCGGCGCCCCCTCCGGAGCGGGGACCGGCGCCGGATCGGGGGTGGGGGAGTTGGAGACAACCGTCCAGTGCGCGGGGGCGGTGACCGTGAAGGTGAACGTGGCCTTCAAGTCCGGCTGCTCGAAGACGGCGAACACCCGGCGCGAGTCCGCGACCTCGAACTGGGAGTAGAGGTAGACCTCGCCGTCGACCGGGTCGACGAACCGGTGCAGGCCCTCGCCGGTGTTCATGTAGCGGCAGTCGGCGACCACCCGCAGGACGTTGCGCTCGGCGAGGCCGTCCAGGGCGATCCGGGAATCGGCGACGGCGGCGGCCACGTCCAGGGC
This sequence comes from Actinomycetales bacterium, assembly GCA_029975645.1. Taxonomy (GTDB): domain Bacteria; phylum Actinomycetota; class Actinomycetes; order Actinomycetales; family JAHECE01; genus JAHECE01. The sequence goes on along the minus strand of JARKOU010000047.1, from coordinate 14,910 downwards.
GCGGCCGTTGAGGACCACCTCGTGCACCTGCGCCGCGATGAGGTCCACGAACGTGCCGGCGCCGGGGGTGGCGCTGAAGGTGATGGTGCTGGTGGACCCGAAGACCTCCGGCCCGCGGGTGAGGTCGAGGACCACGTCGTAGCGCTCGGTCGAGACCGTGGCCGCGCGTTCGCGCGCCTCGATTCGGGTGAGGTTCTCTCCGGGCATGGTGGCTCCTCGCTGGTGCCGCTGCCGGGTGGGGAGCGGCGTCGTCGTCCTCGTCGCTCCTGGTCGGAGCGCTGAACCGATCCTCGCACGAGGCTCCGACACGCTGCTCCCTGACCGCCGAACGCGGGGTTGTTCGGCTTATGCGGCCCGATGACCCGAACAACCCCGCGTTCTGCGGGGGAGGCGGGCGCTCTCGGGCGGGTGCGTCCGAGAGGTGGACGCGCCGCGACCGCGGTTTGGCCCCCCGCGGTAGTGAGGTTAGCCTTACCTGAGTTCGCCGCGGATGACACCTGCCCCCCTTCGAGAGGATACCCCGTGCGCCCCCGACCCGGACGCCGTGCCGCCCTGGCCGCCGCCACCGTTGCCGCCCTCGCGGGCCTCGCCGCCTGCTCCTCCCCCTCCGACCGGGCCGCCGAGGACACCCCGACGCCCACCACCGCGCTCGCGAGCGACGGCGCAGTGGTCCTCTACTCCGGCCGCAACGAGGCCCTGGTCCAGCCCCTCATCGACGAGTTCGAGGCCGCCACCGGCGTCGACGTCGAGGTCCGCTACGACGGCACGACGGCGCTCGCCGCCCTGCTCCTCGAGGAGGGCGAGCGGACCCCGGCCGACGTCTTCCTCTCCCAGGACGCCGGCGCGCTCGGCGCCGTCGCGAAGGAAGGCCTGTTCACCGTCCTCCCGGAGGAGGTGACCGCGGCGGTCCCTGCCGGCTTCACCTCGACCGATGGGTCCTGGGTGGGCCTCACCGGGCGCTCGCGCGTGATCGCCTACGACGGCGCCGACCTCACCGCCGCGCAGGTCCCCGACTCCGTGCTCGACCTCACGTCGCCGGAGTGGACCGGGCGCGTGGGCATCGCCCCGACGAACGCCTCCTTCCAGGCCTTCGTCACCGCGTTCCGGCTGATCGAGGGCGACGCTGCCGCCACCGCGTGGCTCGAGGGCATGGTGGCCAACGACGTCCAGGTCTTCGAGTCCAACGGCGCGATCCTCGAGGCGGTCGACGCCGGAACGCTCGACCTGGGTCTCATCAACCACTACTACTGGTTCGAGAAGGCCGCCGAGGTCGGGGAGGACGCGATGCGGGCCCAGATCGCCTTCCTGCCGCCGGGCGACCCCGGGGCCCTCGTCAACGTGACCGGCGCCGGGATCCTCGCTCCCGCCGCAGACGACGCCGAGGCGCTCGCCCTCGTGGAGTTCCTCCTCTCCGAGCAGGCGCAGACCTACTTCGCCGAGCAGACCTTCGAGTACCCGCTGGCGGCCGGGGTGGCCGCGGCGGACGCCCTCCCGCCGATCGAGGACCTGCGCAACGAGGAGATCGACCTCTCCGACCTCGACGGCCTGCAGGAGACGGTGGAGATCATCTCCGCCGCGGGGCTCACCTGATCCGCATGACCACTGCGCTCCGCGACGCCGGGGCGGTCGGGGCCGAACGGTCCGCGCCGCCCCGGCGTCGTGCCGCCCGAGCCCCGCTCGCCCTCCTGCTCGCCGGGGTCGCGAGCTGCGCCGTCGCCGCCATCCCGCTGGTCTACCTGGTGGTCCGGGTCCGCGAGGGGGGCGTCGACGCCGCGATCGACGCCCTGTGGCGCGCCCGGGTGCTCGAGCTGACCCTCAACTCCGTCGTGCTGGCCGGGGCGGTCACGGCGGCGTGCTTCGCGATCGGCGTCCCGACCGCCTGGCTCCTCACCCGGGCCCGCCTGCCGCTGCGGGGACTGTGGCTGGTGCTCGCCGCCCTGCCGCTGGCGATTCCCTCCTACGTCGCCGCGTTCGGGTGGCTCTCCACCGTGCCGACCCTGTCCGGCTTCGCCGGTTCCTTCCTGGTCCTGGCCACCGTGTGCACGCCGTACGTCACACTGCCGGTCGCCGCCGCGATGCGGACCGCGGAGGACCTCGAGAGCACGGCGCGCACGCTGGGCCGCGGCCCCGTGGGCGCCTTCTGGGCCGTCACGTGGCCGCAGGTGGCGCCCGCCGCGGCGGCGGGCAGCCTGCTCGTGGCCCTCTACGTGCTCTCCGACTTCGGTGCCGTGGCGATGATGCGCTACGAGGCGCTCACCTGGGCGATCCACGCCTCCTACAGCGCGAGCTTCGACCGCACCCGCGCCGCGACCTACGCCCTGGTGCTGGTGGTGCTCGCCGGCTCGGTGGTGCTCGGCGAGCGTGCGGCGCGCCGCCGGGCGGTCCGCAGGCTGGCGGGCGGCGCCACCGCCCCAGGGGAGGCGCTGTCCGTGTCGCTCGGCCGGGGGACGCCGTTCGCGGTCCTCGCGCTCGTGGCGGTGGCCGGCGTCTCGGTGGGCGTCCCCGTGGTCGCCATGCTGCGCAGGCTCACCGAGAGCACCGCGGCCGGGACGGCGTGGCCCGATCTCCTGGCCGCTCTCGCCGGGACCGTGCTCCTGGCGGTGGCGGGCGCCGTCGTCGCCATGCTCCTCGCCCTCCCCATCGGAGTGCTCGCCGCGCGCTACCGCACCCGCGCGTCGGCTGCGTTGGAGTCCGCGAGCTACCTCGGCCACGCGCTGCCCGGCATCGTGGTCGGGCTCTCTCTCGTCTTCTTCACGCGCGCCGTGGTCCCCGCGCTCTACCAGAGCGCCGTCGTCGTCGCCTTCGCCTACGGCGTGCTGTTCCTGCCCAAGGCCGTCGGCGCGATCCGCACGGCCACCGGCGCGGTCCCCACGGGCCTGGAGGACGTGGCGCGCACCCTCGGCACCACCGCCGCCGGGGTGTGGCGCCGGGTGACCATCCCGCTCGCCTGGCCGGGCGTCGCCGCAGGTACGCTGCTCGTGGCCCTGACCGCGATGAAGGAGCTCCCCGCGACGCTCATGCTGCGCCCCACCGGTGTCGAGACGCTCGCGACGGCGTTGTGGAGCCGCACCGCCGTGGCGGCCTACGGCGAGGCCGCGCCCTACGCCGTCGCCCTCGTGCTGGTCGCGGCCGTGCCCGCCTTCCTGCTCTCGGGTGCGATCCGCACCGGCAAGGGGACGACGGCGCAGCGCGCCGGAGGTGAGACCGCGTGAGCGCCGTCCGGATGCGGCAGGTGGTCGCCGGCTACGACCGCGCGCAGGTGCTCGACGGCGTCGACCTGACGCTCGAGCCGGGCTCGCTCACCGCGGTGCTGGGGGCGAGCGGCTGCGGGAAGTCGACCATCCTGCGGGCGATCGCCGGGCTCCTGCCGATCTGGGCGGGGACCGTCGAGATCGGCGGCCGGTGCGTCGCGGGACCCGGGCTGCACGTGCGCCCGGAACGGCGCGGCGTCGGCCTGGTCCCGCAGGAGGCGGCGCTGTTCCCCCACCGGGACGTGGCCGCGAACGTGGCCTTCGGCCTGCGGCGGGACCCGAACCGGCGCGAGCGCGTGGCCGAGTTGATCGCGATGGTGGGCCTGTCCGGGCTCGAGCACCGCATGCCGTTCGAGTTGTCCGGCGGGCAGCGGCACCGCGTGGCCCTGGCGCGGGCGCTCGCCCCGCGGCCCACCGTGCTCCTCCTGGACGAGCCCTTCGCCGCCCTCGACGCGAGCCTGCGCGGGGAGCTGCGCGCGCAGGTGCGGGACGTGCTGCGCGCCTCTGGCACCACCGCCCTGCTCGTGACGCACGATCAGACCGAGGCCCTCTCCATGGCCGACCAGGTGGCCGTGATGACGGCCGGTTGCATCGAGCAGGTCGGGCACCCGGAGGACCTGTACCGGCGCCCGGTCAGCCCGGCGGTCGCCGCCTTCGTGGGCGACGCCGTGCTGCTCGGCGGGCGGCGCGTGGGCGGCCGCGTCCGGTGCGCGCTGGGGGAGGTCGAGGCGATCGACGGCGCGGCCGGCGCGGACGGGGACTGGGTGCGGGTGCTGCTGCGGCCCGAGCAGGTGCTCATGCGTCCGGTGAGCGCCGGCGAGGCGGCCGGGAGCCTCGAGGGCCGGCCGGCCCCCGTGGCCGTGGTGCGGGCCATCGACTTCTACGGGCACGACGCGGAGGTGGAGCTGGACCTGGCGGGGGGCCTCGCGCGGCTGGCGGGCGCCGTCGGCCTCCCCGGTGGGACCGGACCGCACCAGATGCCGGCCGATGACGGTGACCGCGTGCGGGTGCGGGCCCGCACCGCCGCCCGTGACCTGCCCGAACGCGGGGCGCTGGTGCGCCTGGAGGTGAGCGGGCCCGCCGTCGTCTATCCCGCGGATCCAGCGGAGGAGCGTCCCGGCGACCGGGCCACCCGGGCAACCGGCTGACGCGATCACGTACCGTGGGGACCTGTCGTCGAGCGCCCGGGTCCGCCGGGCGATGAGGAGGGGCGGATGGCCGCCGCGCGCCGGCCCTTGGGGGCCGGGATCGTCACGCTCGTCGTGGTGGACGCCCTGCTGGTGGTCGTGTTCGCCGTGCTGCTCGCGGGCTTCGGCCTCCTCAGCGGTTCCGGGGCCGTGGACGAGGGCGCGCAGCAGGCCGCACCGGTGGCCGCCGGCGAGCAGGGCGTGGGCGAGGCTGAGACGGTGGTGACGTTCGCCTCGCCGAGCCGCAACATCTCCTGCACCATCGACGGCGCCGCCGCCACCTGCGCGATCGCCGAGTTCACCTACTCCCCGCCGGCCGTACCCGGCTGCACGGGGACCACCGGGCACGAGGTCCAGGTGACGGCCGACGGCGCGGCCTGGCTGTGCACCCAGGGCGCGGCGCCCGCGCGGGCGGGCTCCGACGTCGACGTCCTCGCGTACGGGCAGTCGATCGCCGCGAACGGCTTCACGTGCACGAGTTCCGAATCGGGCGTCACCTGCCGGCACGACGCCTCCGGCCAGTCCTTCAGCCTCGCCCGTGGCGGCGCCACGCTGGACTGACGCTCGGAACCCCGGGACTCCCCGGGGACTGCCTCACTCTCGCGCCGGTCACCCCCACTTCGCCGGCCACCACCACCTCGCCGAACACGTGGTTGGTCGTGTCAAAGAGCCGCTTTCGACGACCAATCACGTGTACGGCGGGAGTCACCAGATGCGGACCCGCTGGCCCGGTTCGAGGTAGAGGGCGTCGTCGGGTGTGACGCCGAAGGCCTCGACGAAGTCGTCGAGGTTGCGCACCACGCCGTTGCAGCGGAACTCCTCGGGGGAGTGGGGGTCGATCGCGAGGAGCCGGATCATCTCCTCGTCCCGCGCCTTGACGCGCCACACCCGCGCCCAGGAGATGAACACCCGCTGCAGCCCGGTGAGCCCGTCGATCACCGCGGCCTCCGCCAGTCCCGCCTGCCCCAGCGCGATGCGGTACGCCTTGAGCGCGATGGCCAGGCCGCCGAGGTCGCCGATGTTCTCCCCGACCGTCAGCGCCCCGTTGACGTGGTGCTCCTCGCCCAGTTGCGCGGGCGAGAACGCCTCGTACTGCGCGATGAGCGCCGCCGTGCGCCGCTCGAACTCGGCCCGGTCCTCCGGCGCCCACCAGTCCGCGAGCCGTCCGTCGCCGTCGTACTTGCTGCCCTGGTCGTCGAAGCCGTGCCCGATCTCGTGGCCGATGACCGCGCCGATCCCGCCGTAGTTCCACGCGTCGTCGGCGTCGGCGTCGAAGAACGGCGGCTGGAGGATGGCGGCCGGGAAGACGATCTCGTTCAGGCCCGGGTTGTAGTACGCGTTCACGGTCTGCGGCGCCATGAACCACTCCTCGCGGTCCACCGGGCGGCCGAGCTTGCCGAGTTCGTAGTCGAGTTCGAACGCCGAGGCGGCCCGGATGTTGCCGAGCAGGTCGTCCGCGGTGAGCGACAGGCCGGAGTAGTCGCGCCACTTCGAGGGGTACCCGATCTTGGGCGTGAAGGCCGCGAGCTTCGCCAGCGCCCGCTCGCGCGTGGCCTCGCCCATCCAGTCGAGCGAGGCGATGGACTCGCGGTAGGCCTCCACCAGGTTGGCCACCAGGCGCTCCATCGAGGCCTTGTGCTCGGGCGGGAAGTGCCGCGCGACGTAGACCTTGCCGATCGCCTCGCCCAGCACGCCCTCCACGAGCGAGACGCCGCGCTTCCAGCGGTCGCGCAGTTCCTGGGCCCCGGTGAGCGTGCGGCCGTAGAACGCGAAGTTCTGCTCGACGATCGGCGTGGACAGGTACGGCGCGCGCGAGTGGACCACGCGCCACGTCAGCCAGTCGCGCCAGGCCTGCTCGTCCTCCTCCGCCCACGCGCGAGCGAAGGCCTGCGCGTAGGAGGGCTCGCGGACGATGAGCCGGTCGAACGCCCCGGCCGGCGCTCCGAGCGCGGCCACCCAGGCGGTCCAGTCGAACCCCGGCGCCGATTCCGCGAGCGCCTCCAGGGTCATCGGGTTGTGCGTCCTGGTGGCGTCGCGGTCGCTCACGCGGTCCCAGTGACCGGCGGCCAGCGTGGTCTCCAGGGCCATGACGCGCGCCGCGGCCGCCCGGGCGGCGTCGTCGTCGTGCGTGCCGGCGAGGGCGAGCATCGCGGCGACGTGCGCCACGTACGCCTCCCTGATCGGGGCGTACGCCTCCTCGCGGTAGTAGGACTCGTCCGGCAGGCCCAGGCCGGACTGGTGCAGGTAGACCGCGTACCGGTCGGGGGCGTCGGAGTCGTTGTCAACCCAGAACGAGACGCCGCCGCCCACGCCGCTGCGCTGGAGCGTGCCCATCGCCCGGGTGCGGTTCGCGATGTCCACCGCGCCGGCGACGACGGCGAGGTCCGGCGCCAGGGGCGTCGCGCCGAGGGCGTCGATCGCCTCGGTGGCCATGAACGAGGTGTAGAGCGCCCCGATGAGCTCGGCCTCGTGGGCGTCGCTCGCGTCCGTGGCGACGTCGCCCGCGGCGCAGTCCTGGATGATGTCCCGGACGTGCTCCTCGGCCTCGTCGTGCAGCGCGCGGAAGGAGCCGTCCCGCGCGCGGTCGGCGGGGATCTCATGGGTGGCGAGCCATGCCCCGTTGACGTGGCGGAAGAGGTCGTCCTGGGGCCGAACGGCGGGGTCCGAACCGGGGATCAGGCTGGGCGTCGTCATGATCCGAACCTACGGCACGGTCCGAACCTCGGGCACGCTCCGAACGTCCGGCACGCTCGCTCCGGGCCGACGACGGCGGAGTCCCGGCCCGCGCCGCCCCGCCGCCGGGCGTCCGTGCGCCAGGATGGCCCCATGCGCATCCACATCGCGGCGGACCACGCGGGGTTCGAGCTGAAGTCCATCCTCATCGAGCAGCTGACGGCTGAGGGGCACCACCTGGTGGACCACGGGTCGCTCACGTACGACCCCCTGGACGACTACCCGGCGGTCTGCTTCTCCGCGGGCGAGGCGGTGGTCGCCGAGCCGGGCAGCCTCGGCATCGTCATCGGCGGGTCCGGGAATGGCGAGCAGATCGCGGCGAACAAGGTGGTGGGCGTGCGCGCCGCCCTCGCCTGGAACCCTGAGATCGCGACGCTCGCGCGCCAGCACAACAACGCGAACGTGGTCGCGATCGGCGCGCGCCAGCACTCCGTGGACGAAGCCATCGAGATCGCCGAGGCGTTCATCGGCGAGCCCTTCAGCAACGATGAGCGCCACCAGCGCCGCATCGACCAGCTGGCCGCCTACGAGGTGCGCTAGGCCCACCTGGTCTGTCCCGCCGAACGCGGGGTTCTTCGGCCAAAGTCCCCTCTTTGGCCGAACCACCCCGCGTTCGGCGGGGAGGGTCAGAAGGGTTCGGTCTGAAGGGGTCGGTCAGAAGACCCAGCCGCACACCGGCGCCACCGGCCAGCCGAACGCCGTCGACGCCCGCGCCAGCGCACCCGTCGTGTGCTCGCGCACCAGCCCGGCTCCCGCCAGGGCGCCGAGCGTGACCCCACCGAGGTACGCCGCACCGAGTTCCCGCACGTCGAGCGCGACGTCCGGCTCGTCGTCGACCCGGACCACCTCGGCGCCGCCGAGCCCGCCGCGCAGGCGCCAGCGCCCGGCGTTCTCGGGCAGCAACGCGTCGCTCACCTCGAGCACCACGTCCACGTCGATCGCGTACCGGCGCCAAGCCAGAGCGGCTGGGAGGTCAACCACGCGCACCCACACGTTGTCCGTGGGCGTGGGCGCCGCCGTGCGCACGTTGACGAGGAGGTGCAGCAAGGGGTCGTCGACGGCGAGGATGCCGGTCTCCACCGACACCATGAGGTCCAAGTCGGTGAGCGCGCCCCACAGGACCCGCGCCGCCGCGGCGTCGAGCGTCACGGACTCGCGCACGCGCACCGTGCCCTCGGGCATGTTGCGGGCGTTCCAGTGCTCGGTTCGCGCGAACAGGGCGTAGGCGCGCACCGCACCGGCGTCGTCCACCACCGTCGCGATCCGCAGGGCCTCGGCGCCATGGCGCCAGGCCGGGATGTCCGCGACCACCCGCGCGGCGTTCGCAGGGTTGGTGCGCGGCGCCCAGCCGGGGCGGACGACGGCGCCGTGCACGTCCGCCACGAGCGCGCCGTGTCGCTCGGGATCGACGCGCTCGAGCACGACCCGCAGGCCCTTGGTCCCCGGTACGTCCCGCAGCCGCGTGCCGCGCGGGAGGGTGAGCCGGGTGCTCGTGGCCGCGCAGCCGTAGCCGAACCGCCCGTAGATCTCCGGCTCGGCGGCGAAGAGGGCGGAGATCGGCTCGCCGCGCGCCTTGGTGCGGTGCAGATGAGTGAGCACCATCGCGCGGGCCAGGCCGCGCCGTCGGTTCTGCGGGTGGACGGCCACCCAGGTAAGGCCCGCGGTGGGCAGAGTCCCGCCGGGCACGCCGAAGGCCTCGAACGCGTAGCTGCTGTGCGACGCCGCGAGCCGCGGGGTGCCGTCAGGCCCCGGCTCCGGGGCCCAGATGCCGACGCCGCGGCCGGGCTCCAGCGGGAACGGCATCGCCGCCGCCACCTCGGGCGGGATGTCGGAGGCGAACGCCCACGTCGTGACGTCGATGATCGCGTCGCGGTGGTCCTCGCCCAGCGTCGTCATCCGGTAGCCGGGCGGCAGGTCGACGTCGGGCAGCGGGGGATCGGGGACAGGCGCCGTGGTCATCCCTGCAGTCTTGCCGTCGACGCGCCCGCTCGCGAGGGGATTCTCGCCCGCGCCACCAGCGCGACGCCCGCCACGTGCAGCGGGACGAGGACCACCACGGCAGCCGGCACGAGGGCGAGCACGGCCGTCCACGCGGTGAAGACGACAGCGGCCAGGAGCGCGCCGCCGATCGCCCGCGCCTCCCGCCGGGCCACGCCGTCGAACCACGACGTCCCGGGGCGCGCGTCCCGGACGGCGTCCGCGCGAACCCGTTCTCCGGCGGGTCCCGGCCGGAGCAGGAGGCCGCGCAGGCGCACCGAGCCGGCGATCTCCGCCGCGGCCGCCGCTCCGAGCCACCCGAGCCCTGCCCACGCCGCAACCGCGAGCGGGTCGGGAGCGTCGGAGGGAGACAGGAGCAGGGCGACGGCGAGCGCCGCGAGCGGCGTCACGGCTCCGGTGACCAGGGCGCCGATCACCAGGCTCGCGTGCGCGCCGCGCCGGAGGCGTCCCTCGCCCGTCCGGTGGGCGAACCCCGCCGCGAGCACACCCGCAGCGGTTGCCACCGCCCAAGCCGCGGCGCCGGCGAGGGCGACGACGACGGCGGGCGGCGTCGTCGGGGCGGCAGTGAGCGCGGCGAGCGCTCCGGCGAGGGCGGCGACCAGCGCCACGCGCCCGCCGATGCCCCACGCGAGGGCGCGCCGCCGGGTCGCGACCGCGGCCGCGACGTCGAGGTGTTCGTGCGGGAGCGTGCTGTCGCAGTGCGCGCAGGTGGCCATGGGCGGGCGGGCTCGGCTGGAGGTCGTGATCAGATGAAGATGGCGGGGTCGACCGTGTCGAAGGCGTCTCGGAGGCCCGCGGGCGCCGAGCGGATGATGCCGGGGACGCCGACGACGACGGCGCCCGGTGGCACGTCCTTGACCACGACGGCGTTGGCGCCCACCTGGGCGTCGTGGCCCACCGTGATGGGCCCGAGGACCTTGGCGCCGGCGCCGATGACCACCCGGTCACCGATGGTCGGATGCCGCTTGCCCCGGTTCATCGAGCGCCCGCCGAGGGTGACCGAGTGGAACATGACCACGTCCTCGCCCACCTCGGCGGTCTCGCCGATCACCACGCCCATGCCGTGGTCGATGAACAGCCGGCGACCGATCGTGGCCCCGGGGTGGATCTCGACGCCGGTCACCGACCGGGTGATCTGAGAGATCAGGCGCGCGGGCAGCCGTAGGGCCGGGTGTTTCCACATCCGGTGCGTCAACCGGTGCACCCACAGGGCGTGCACGCCGGGGTAGGCCAGGGCGACCTCGATCAGGCTGCGCGCCCCCGGGTCACGGCGGCGCGCAGCCTGGAGGTCCTCGCGGATGTGGAGGAGGAGGGGGACGTGGTCACTCACGCGCCGGATCAGCTGCTCTCAGTCGAGGAGGTCGGCGTACAGGATCGTCGAAAGGTACCGCTCCCCGAAGGACGGGATGATGACGACGATCGTCTTGCCGGCGTTCTCCGGGCGGGCCGCGACCTGCAGGGCCGCGGCGAGGGCGGCGCCGGAGGAGATGCCCACCAGCAGGCCCTCCTCGCGGGCGGCGCGGCGGGCGAACTCGACGGCGGTCTCCGCGTTGATGTCGATGATCTCGTCGTAGATCGTGGTGTCGAGGATCTCGGGGACGAAGTTCGCGCCGATGCCCTGGATCTTGTGCGGGCCGGGCGCGCCGCCGTGCAGGATCGGGGACTCGGCCGGCTCGACGCCGATGACCTGCACGCCGGGCTTGCGCTCCTTGAGCACCTGGCCCACGCCCGTGATGGTGCCGCCGGTGCCGATGCCGGCCACGACGATGTCGACGGCGCCGTCGGTGTCCGCCCAGATCTCCTCGGCGGTGGTCTTGCGGTGGATCGCGGGATTGGCCTCGTTGGCGAACTGGCGGGCCAGGACCGCGCCCGGACGCTCGGCGGCGATCTGCTCGGCGCGGTTCACGGCGCCCTTCATGCCCTCCGAGCCCGGGGTGAGGACCAGTTCGGCGCCGTAGGCCCGCAGCAGGGCGCGGCGCTCCTTGGACATGGTCTCCGGCATCGTCAGGACCACGTTGTAGCCGCGGGCGGCGCCCACCATGGCCAGGGCGATGCCGGTGTTGCCGGAGGTGGCCTCGACGATGGTGCCGCCCTCGGGCAGGGCTCCGGAAGCCTCGGCGGCGTCGACGATCGAGACGCCGATGCGGTCCTTGACCGAGTTGGCCGGGTTGTGGAACTCGAGCTTGGCCAGCACGGTGGCCGCGCCGCCCTCGTTGAGGCGGTTGATCCGCACGAGCGGGGTGTTGCCGATCAGGGTGGTGACGTCGTCATAGATGCGGGACATGGTTCCTCGTTCGGGTGAGTGGGCGCGGCGCGCCGGGCGGGCGTGAAGGAGGCGAAGCGGTGCGGGCCGGCCGGACGCCGTGGCTCGAGGTCAGCGTCCGTCTGCGCCCCGGGGTGGGGACGAGTGGGAGGTCTGTGGGGGAGACGAGCGCTGGGCTGCGCGGACTTCTCGCAGGGGGTTCCAGCGCTCTATCGACACAGGCAGGCGAGCGGCGCCCACATCGGCGCGCGCGCAGCGCGAAGGAGCATCGGTGCGGGCCGCCGGCTCATCGCACGTCCTCCTTCGTTCCGGTATCCGTATCTCGGGCCGACATCGTGCGAGCCGACCAACCAGGGATTTCGCTCGGGGGAACACCCCGGCGACCGCTGCCAGGCTAAGGGACTGTCTCAGCCCTGACAACGGAGCGTCCCGATGAGTGAGACGAAGCGTCCACCGCAGGCCGCCCGGCGCCTCGTGCAGCGCACCGGTTCGACCTGTGGGCCCCAGCCGTGGCATCCTTGGCAGTCGTCCTCGCGCCCGCCGTTCGGTGGATAGCGCAGGTCTCCCCGCTGATCACCCTCGGAAGGGCGCAGTCCCATGGCAGTTCCCAAGCGCAAGATGTCGCGCAGCAACACCCGCGCGCGCCGTTCGCAGTGGAAGACGGAGGCGGTCGACCTCGTCCCGGTGCGCACGCGCGGTCGCACCGTGGAGGTGCCGCGCAGGCTGGCGCGCGCCGTCGAGCGTGGCCTGATCGAGGTCGACTGACCTCTGGCGCTCCGCCCGCGTTCGGGCCTTGCCCGCGCGGGTGGCGCCGCTCCGCACAGACGAAAGAAGGGGCCGGTCGGTCGACCGGCCCCTTTCGTCGTGCCCCGATCAGCGACCGGGACGGTCGAGCGGACTCCGAACGGTCCAGGGAGCGGGTGACGGGAATCGAACCCGCACCATCTGCTTGGAAGGCAGAGGCTCTACCATTGAGCTACACCCGCACGTGCGCGCTTCGAGCGCGCGCCCAGGGTACCGGGTCTCTCCGGGGCGCTGTGCGCACCGGGTCGGCGCTCCCGGTCCTCGGGGTGGGTGGACCTCACGGGATGTGGCGCAGGTTGGTAGCGCGTCCGCTTTGGGAGCGGAAGGTCGTGGGTTCGAATCCCGCCATCCCGACGACGCCCTGCCGATCGTGGCGCGGGGCCGCGGTGGGCGTAGCATGACGCGCGTTTGCGTCGTGCGGGTGCCGACCTCGGCGTAGCCGCGCGCCTGCGGGGAGGCCGGCCGGACGCCCTCGCCCCGCAACCCGTCAAATCCAGTGGAGAGCATGCCGTGAAGAGCGCCGTCGAGACCCTCGAGCCCACCCGGGTCAAGTTGTCCGTGGAGGTGCCGTACGAGGAGCTCAAGCCGAGCCTCGACGCCGCCTACAAGCAGATCGCCGAGCAGGTGGCCATCCCCGGCTTCCGCAAGGGCAAGGTCCCGCCCCGCATCATCGACCAGCGCGTCGGCCGCGCGGCCGTCATCGAGCAGGCCGTCAACGACGCGCTCCCGAACCTGTACCGCCAGGCGGTCACCGAGGCCGACGTCCGCCCGCTCGGCCAGCCCGACGTCGAGGTGACAGGCATCCCGGACCCGGCCGCTGCGTCCGGCTCGCTGACCTTCACCGCCGAGGTGGACGTGCGGCCCGAGATCGTGCTGCCCGAGCTGAGCGGGGTGACGGTCACGGTCGAGCGCGCGGAGGCCACGGACGACGACGTCGCCGCACGGCTCGAGACCCTGCGCGAGCGGTTCGGGACACTCGTGGGCGTGGACCGCCCCGCGGCCGAGGGTGACTTCGTGGTCCTCGACCTTGCGGCCACGATCGACGGCGAAGAGGTCGACTCCGTCACGGGAGTGAGCTACCAGGTGGGCTCGGGCACCATGCTCGAGGGCCTGGACGAGGCCCTGATCGGGCTCTCCGCCGGCGAGACCACCACGTTCACCGCCGGGCTGCGCGGTGGCGAGCACGAGGGCGAGGACGCCCTGGTCACCGTGACCCCGACCGCGGTCAAGCAGCGCGACCTGCCCGAACCCGACGACGACTTCGCGGAGCTGGCCAGCGAGTTCGACACGATCGAGGAACTGCGTGAGGACCTCCGCAGCCAGGTGGTCGAGGCCAAGCGCCTGCAGCAGGCCGCCTCCGCTCGGGCCGGGCTCATCTCGGCGCTGCTCGAGGTGGTGGACTTCCCGGTGCCCTCCGGCGTGGTCGAGGCCGAGGTCGAGGCCCACCTCGAGGGCGAGGGCCGCCAGGAGGACGACGTGCACCGCGAGGAGGTCCGGGCGGAGGCGACCGAGGCCCTGCGCAACCAGCTCCTGATCGACGCCCTCGCCGACTCGCTCGGCGTGACCGTGGAGCAGGGCGACCTGGTGCAGTTCCTGCTCCAGACCGCGCAGCGCTACGGCATGGACCCCAGCACCTTCATCAGCCAGGCCGACCAGGCCGGCCAGATCCCGATGTACGTGGCCGAGGTCGCGCGGTCCAAGGCGATCGCCCTCGCCCTGCGCCGGGTGACGGTGGTGGACGACTCCGGCGCGCCCGTGGATCTGAGCGCCGTCGTCGGCACGGACGAGGACGAGGCGGAGGCCGACGTGGTCGACGCCGAGGCCGCGGAGGCGGCAGGGGACGAGGCCACGGAGACCGAGGCCACCGCTCCTCGCGACTGACCCGATCCTCCCCCGCGACGCGGGGCCGCGCCTCCCGGCACGTCCGGAGCGCGCGGCCCCGCGTCTGCGCGTGTGCGGCCCCTGCATCCGCGCGCGAGGGCCCTGGCGCCCGGGCCGTGACGGCCTAGCATCGGGACGGGCGCGAGGCGCCCGGAGGGAGCGGGGCCATGGCCGGAGCACAGGGCGGGGCGGGGCGCGGGAACGAGGGGACGGCCGGCGAGCGAATCGTGGCCGAGCGGGCCACCCGCGACGCACGCGGGCACGGGCGCCACGCGGCGCCGCCGGACGATGCCGGCCTGATCGAGGTGATGCTCGAGGTCGAGGACGAGCTCGCGGCGGAGGCCGAGATCGAGGCCGAGATCGAGGCGCGCGAGCGCGCCGCCGAGGAGGGCTGAGGCGCTCGGAACGGCTGCGCCATCAGCGAAACGCGCCCGACGAGGTCGGTGGCACGGGGCCCACGGCGTTAGGGTCGCGTGACAGCGAGACCGCCGCCGCGGCGGCGGCTCGGACCGTCCCGAGGCCCAGCCAGACCAGGAGCGCACCCTTGAGTCAGCTTCCCGATCCCGTCCTCGCCCAGGGCGACAAGTCGTCCTTCGCCCTCGGTGACCACATCTACAGCCGCCTCCTGCGCGAGCGGATCATCTGGCTCGGTTCCGAGGTCCGGGACGAGAACGCCAACCAGATCTGCGCGCAGCTCCTTCTCCTCGCGGCCGAGCGCGCGGCGGAGGCCGAGATCGAGGCCGACATCGAGGCGCGCGCGCGCGCCGCCGAGGAGGGCTGAGGCGCTCGGAAC
>JARKOU010000038.1 GCA_029975645.1 Actinomycetales bacterium | reverse complement strand
CGCGGACGCACCCGGGGCCAGGCGCGGTAGCCACGCCTCGAGCAGAGCGTGCAGGGCGGGCTTGCCGATCCGGATCGGGGGATTGGACCAGATCGCGGCGAAACGCACGCCCGCCGGGACGCCGTCGGGCGGGGTGGCGGTGACCCCGCTCAGCCCGAGGCGCGCCGCGTTGGCGCGCACGAGGTCGAGGGCCCGTTCGTTCACGTCCACGGCCCAGACGCGCGCCTTCGGCGCCAACAGACCCAGCGTCAGGGCGATCGGTCCCCAGCCGCAGCCGAGGTCGAGGAGGTCACCGGCGGGCGGGGGAGGCGGTACGGACCGCAGAAGCACCTGCGTACCGAGGTCCAGCCGCTCGCCGGAGAAGACGCCGCCCGCGGTCTCCACCTCGACCTCGCGGCCGGCCAGGTGGACCGTGAGCCGACGTCGTTCCCCGGCCGAGGCGGGCCTGGCCGAGAAGTAGTGCTCCCCGGGCGGTCGCGACGACGACGACGGCGCCGCGCGCCCCGTGGAGCGCCCGCCGTGCGGTAGCTGCGTCCCCGTCGTCGGCGGTTCGCTGGTCGGCGGCTCGCTGCTCGGAGGCTCAGCGGTGGGAGACTCGGCGTCGACGCGCACGCGGCGAGCCTAGCGAGCGGTGCGTGCACACCACGCCCTGCGCGAAATGACTGGCCCGCGCCGTCGGCCGCGTGCGAAGGTGACGACGATGAATCGCGATCCCAGCCCCTCCGCCGTGCGTACCGAGGACCCCCCGCGCAGTGAGGACGCCGCCGTCGAGGCGGTCATCGAGCGAATCCTGGCGCGGGCCGGCACGGCACTGCACACCGAGGACGCCGGCCCGAGCCGGCACGACGGCGACCAGCTCGACGCCGAGGAACGCAGCGCCCTGCGGCGCATCGCCGGCCTGTCCACGGAGCTCGAGGACGTCACCGAGGTCGAGTACCGGCAGCTGCGGCTCGAGCGCGTGGTCCTCGTGGGCTTGTGGACGTCGGGCAGCGTGCACGATGCGGAGGTCTCGCTCCGCGAACTCGCCGCCCTCGCCGAGACGGCCGGGTCGCAGGTGCTGGACGGCCTGCTACAAAGGCGCGCGCACCCCGACCCCGGGACCTACCTCGGTTCGGGGAAGGCGGCGGAACTGGCCGACCTGGTGGCCGCCTGCGGTGCGGACACCGTGGTGGTCGACGGCGAGCTCTCGCCCTCACAGCGCCGGGCTCTCGAGGACGTGGTGAAGGTCAAGGTGGTGGACCGCACGGCCCTGATCCTCGACATCTTCGCCCAGCACGCGAAGTCGCGCGAGGGCAAGGCGCAGGTGGAACTCGCGCAACTCGAGTACCTGCTGCCCCGCCTGCGCGGCTGGGGCGAGTCCATGTCCCGCCAGGCGGGTGGCCGTGTGGCCGCGGGTGCGGGCATCGGCTCGCGCGGGCCGGGCGAGACCAAGATCGAACTCGACCGGCGGCGGATCCGCACCCGCATGGCCAAGCTCCGCCGGGAGATCGCCGCGATGGCCCCAGCCCGGGCCACGAAGCGCTCCTCGCGTCGCCGCAAGGCGATCCCGTCCGTGGCGATCGCCGGCTACACGAACGCCGGGAAGTCCTCCCTGCTCAACCGCCTGACGGGCGCGGGCGTGCTCGTGGAGAACGCGCTCTTCGCCACCCTGGACCCCACTGTCCGCCGCGCCGAGACGGCCGACGGGCGCGTCTACACGCTCACCGACACGGTCGGCTTCGTGCGATCGCTCCCGCACCAGCTCGTGGAGGCGTTCCGCTCCACGCTGGAGGAGGTGGCGGAGTCCGACCTGCTCCTCCACGTGGTCGACGCCGCCCACCCGGACCCGGAAGGGCAGATCGCCGCCGTGCACGCGGTCCTCGCGGACATCCCCGGCGCGCGGGAGGTCCCCGAACTGGTGGTGCTCAACAAGGCTGACCTGGCCGAGCCGGAGACTCTCGCGCGCCTGCGAAGCCGTCACCCGGACGCCGTCGTCGTCTCGGCCCGCACGGGGGAGGGTCTCGAGACCCTGCGACTGGCGATCGAGGACCGGCTCCCGCGCCCGGGCGTCGCCGTCGACGTCGTCATCCCCTATGAACGCGGTGACCTCGTGAGCCGGGTGCACCACGACGGGGAGATCACGAGCGCCGAGCACGTGCCGGAGGGCACGGCCCTGCGCGCGCGGGTGAGCGAGGCCCTGGCCGCGGAACTGCGGGCCGCCGCCGTGCCACGCGCGTCCTGACCGCCCGGCGGGCCGGACCGGCACCGGCTCGCGCGCATCCCGCGGGGCGGCGTGGCGCACGGGGCAACTACCCTGTCGGGGTGCAGGCGGACGCGGGCGGGGCCGGTGGGGCGCCGGAGGCCTCGGAGCCCGATAGCCGCCCGGACGCCGTCGGAGGCGTCGACACCCTGCTCGACGCCGTCGTCGCCCGCATGGGCGGGGCGCGCCGGGAGGGGCAGCACGCCATGGCCCGGGCTGTCGCGGAGACGATGGCGGGCCAGGGTCACCTCCTGGTCCAGGCGGGCACGGGCACGGGGAAGTCGCTCGCGTACCTCGTCCCCGCCGTCGACCACGCCGTGCGCACCGGGCAGCGCGTGGTCGTCTCGACGGCCACGCTCGCCCTCCAGCGCCAGGTGATCACTCGAGACCTCCCCCTCGTGGCCGACGCCCTGCGCGAGCACCTCCCGCGCCCGGCCCGGGTGGCGGTGCTCAAAGGCTGGAACAACTACGTCTGCCGGCACAAGGTGGCCGGTGGATACCCCGCCGACGACGGCGCGACGCTGTTCTCCCTCGACGAGCCGGAGCCCTCGCGGGAGGACGTCCGGGGCGGAACGGGCACGCGCCGGGACCCTCCCGGCGCGCTCGGCGCCCAGGTCCTGCGGCTGCGCGCCTGGGCGGAGGAGACAGCCACGGGCGACCGGGACGACCTCGTCCCCGGCGTGTCGGAGCGCGCGTGGCGGCAGGTCTCCGTCAGCGCCCTGGAGTGCCTGGGCCCGCGCTGCCCGATGCGCGCCGAATGCTTTCCCCACCTCGCCCGGGAGGCCGCGCGGGAGGCGGACGTGGTGGTGACCAACCATGCCATGCTCGGGATCGCGGCGGCGGGCTCGCCGAACGTGCTGCCGGAGCACGGCGTGCTCGTGGTGGACGAGGCGCACGACCTCACCGACCGCGTGACCGCGCAGGCCACGGCCGAGCTCTCGGCGCCCGTGGTGGAGCACGCGGCGCGCCTTGCACGCCGCAACGCCGGCGTCCCCACGCCGGACCTCGACGCCGCGGGGGCCGCCCTCGGGGCCGCGCTCATCGTCCTGCCGGAGGGACGGTTCTCTCGCGGGCTCCCCGAGGACGTCCGCGGCGCCGTCGAGTCCGTCCGCGACGCCGCGCGGGCCGTGCTGAGCGTGCTCAAGCCGGAAGCGGGCGCGGCGGACGAGACGGCGGCCGGCCTCAAGGTGGCCTCGGCCGCGATGCTCGCCCTCTTCGAGACCGCCGAGCGCGTGGCGGACGAGGACCCCGCGCGCGACGTGCTGTGGTGCGCGCGGGGCGACGGCGACGAGCGCCGGGCGGCCGCGTCTCGCCTGCACGCCGCGCCCCTGCACGTCAGCGGGTTGATCCGCGAGGGCCTCCTCGCCGAGCGGCGGGCCGTGCTCACCTCGGCGACCCTCACCCTCGGCGGTTCGTTCGAGCCGTTGGCCCGCGCCGTCGGCCTCCGTGGCCCCGAGGCGCGCGCGGCGAGCCCGGCGGAGCCGCCGCTACAGGCGGGAGAGTCGGAGGACGACGACGGCGCGTGGCGCGGGATCGACGTGGGCAGCCCGTTCGACTACGCGCGCCAGGGGATCGTCTACGTCGCGCGGTCGCTCCCACCGCCCACCCGGCAAGGCGTGCCGCCGGAGCAGATCGAGGAGATCGCCGGCCTGATCGAGGCGGCGGGCGGGCGGACGCTCGGACTCTTCTCGTCCCGACGGGCAGCCGTCGCGGCCACCGAGGCGATCCGTGACCGTCTGGACGTCCCGGTGCTCTGCCAGGGCGACGACCAGCTCCCGACCCTCGTGCGGGACTTCGTCGCCGACCCGCGGGCCTGCCTCTTCGGGACGCTCTCGCTCTGGCAGGGCGTCGACGTCCCCGGGGCCACGTGCCACCTCGTCCTGATCGACCGGATCCCGTTCCCGCGCCCGGACGACCCGGTGCGTTCGGCGCGGGCCGAGGCGGTCGACGCCGCCGGCGGGAGCGGATTCATGGCGGTGAGCGCCACCCACGCCGCGCTCCTGCTCGCCCAGGGCGCCGGCCGGCTCATCCGGAGCACACAGGACCGCGGGGTGGTGGCGATCCTCGACCCGCGGGTGGTCACCGCCCGCTACGGCGAGTACCTGCTCCGTTCCCTGCCGCCGTTCTGGCGGACCACGGACCCGGCCGTCGCACGAGGGGCGCTCCGGCGCCTCGACGCGCTCGCGGCGTCCGGGGCGGGACGCGGATCCGCGAGCGCGGACGGCTGATCAGGGGACCTATTCCGGTCCCGTACCGACATCGAATCCCTAGGCTGGCCGCCATGAGCACCAGCGATTTCGACATTCCAACGCCAGAAGCCGACGCCGCCTCGCGGCGCACCTCGAAGGTCTCCGTCGTCGGCGCGGGCGCCGTCGGCGCAACGCTCGCGTACGCGGCTCTCATCCGCGGCGCCGCGCGCGAAGTAGCCCTCTACGACATCAACAAGGCCAAGGTCGAGGCGGAGGCGCTCGACATCGGCCACGGGATCCAGTTCACGCCGATGGGCTCGATCGTCGGCTCGGACGACCCCGCCGTGTGCGCCGACTCGGACATGATCGTCATCACGTCCGGCGCCAAGCAGAAGCCGGGTCAGAGCCGGCTCGAGCTCGCCGGCGCCACGGTCAACATCATGAAGAAGCTGATCCCGTCGCTCCTCGAGGTCGCGCCGAACGCCATCTACATGCTGGTGGCGAACCCGGTCGACGTCGTCACCTACGTGTCGATGAAGATCTCGGGCCTGCCCGCGAACCAGATGTTCGGCTCCGGCACGGTGCTCGACTCGGGCCGCCTGCGCTACCTCGTCTCGCTGAGGACCAAGACGGCGGTGCAGAACGTCCACGCCTACATCGTGGGCGAGCACGGCGACACCGAGTTCGCGCTCTGGAGCTCGGCCAACATCGCGTCGATCCCCCTGCACGAGTGGCCGCAGACCGGCCCGAACGCGCTGACCATCGAGGACCGCGAGGAGATCGCCAAGGACGTCGTCAACTCGGCGTACAAGATCATCGAGGGCAAGGGCGCGACCAACTACGCCGTCGGCCTCGCGTGCACCCGGATCATCGAGGCCGTGATCCGCGACGAGAACCGGGTCCTCCCGGTGAGCTCGCTGCTCCACGACTACAACGGCGTCAACGACGTCTGTCTGTCCGTTCCGTCCATCGTTGGACGGAGCGGCGTCAAGCAGACCCTCAAGGTGCCCATGGACGAGTTCGAGATCGCCCGCCTTCAGGCGAGCGCCGAGAAGATCCGCAGCGTCGCCGCCGGCCTCGGCTTCTGAGCGACGCCCTCGATCGACCTCTTCGAACGGGCGGCCGCCGGATACTCCCGGCGGCCGCCCGTTCGGCGTGCAGGCGCTGCGGACGCTACAGACTGCGCAGAACGGCGACCACCCGACCGAGGATGGTGACGTCGTCCGCCGGGATCGGCGCGTAGGCGGCGTTCGCCGGCATCAGCCACACGTGCCCGTCGCGTTGGCGCAGGCTCTTCACGGTGGCCTCACCCTCGATCATGGCGGCCACGATCTCCCCGTTCTCGGCGAGCGGCTGCCGGCGTACCACCACCCAGTCGCCGTCGCAGATCGCGGCATCGATCATCGAGTCACCCACCACGCGCAGGAGGAAGAGCTCTCCCTCGCCGACGAGTTGTCGAGGCAAGGGGAAGACGTCCTCGACCACCTGTTCCGCGAGGATGGGGCCGCCCGCCGCGATGCGGCCGACCACCGGCACGTACGACGGGGACGGCACCCGCTCGGTTGCCTCGCGGAGGGGGCCCGAAGCCGAGACGACGCCGCGGGCGTCATCCGGCATGACGATCTCGATCGCCCGTGGCCGGTGCGGATCGCGGCGCACGTATCCCTTGCGCTCGAGCGCCATCAGCTGGTGCTTGACGCTCGACGGGCTGGTCAGCCCTACGGCCTCGCCGATCTCCCGCATGCTCGGGGGGTAGCCACGCTTCTCGACGGCGGAACGAATGGTCTCGAGCACCAGGCGTTGGCGCGGTGTCAGGCCATCCCCTCCTTCGGTGCGGTCCGGGAGCGCATGCACGGATGCGCCCTCGGTCGATCCTTCGTCGGTTGCGGATGTGGTGGCCGTCCGGCCCTCGTCCCCTGATGCGCTCACGGCGTTCCCTTCTCTCCTCTGCGACGTCCGCGCCCCTGCCGTGCGCCGTGTCCGTCGCGGCCTTCACCCCTGCGCACCGGCTCCCGGCGTGGATGTCAGTGGTCGGTGCTGAGGTGCTGGGCATGAGGTTAGTCGAATCCCCGTCCGAATCCCAAACATCTGTTCGAGCGTGTCTCGACACGGCGCGTCTCGACGCGCTACTGTCCACAACAGATGTTCGACGCACAGCAGTTCGAGTCGGGATGAGCGTGAAGGAGAGGACCATGAGCACGAGTGCGATCCGGCCGGAGACCGGCGACGGCGCGCGAGGCGTTCGGGTGCGGGTCACGCCCCGGAACGCAGCGCCCGAGCACGTCCGGCTGTCGCCCAGAGGACGGCGCCTGATCGTCGCGATCGCGATCCTGGGCGCGGGTGCGTTGGGCATGGTGGGGGGCCGAGCGTTCGCCGCGACGGAGGAGCCGGCGCAGCGCACCGTCGAGGTGATCGTGGCGCCCGGGGAGTCCTTGTGGACCATTGCGCAGCGGGTCGCCGCGCCCGGGGAGGACCTGAGGGACGTCGTCCGCGAGATCCAGCGGCTGAACCAGATGGAGTCGGTCGACCTCCGGTCCGGTGACGCGCTGCTCCTGCCGGAACGGTGAGCCGGATGCCCGGCGCCGTGCAGGTCACGGAGCACCTTCGTGCCCATGGAGCCCCCGCCTCGGGCCACGCCCGGCTCGTCGGCCGGGCGTCTTGCGAAGCCGGTGATCTCCCGCCTATCGTGCCGACGGCCGGGATTGGCCCGGGGGACCGACGCACCACGCGTGGAACGGCATCGGCGGGAGGTGGAGCCGTGCGCTGTCCGTTCTGCCGCTACGACGACTCGCGCGTCGTGGACTCTCGCACGGCCGACGACGGCGCCTCGATCCGTCGTCGTCGCCAGTGCCCGCAATGCGGGCGCAGGTTCACCACCGTCGAGACGTCGAGCCTCACGGTGGTCAAACGTTCCGGAGCCACCGAGCCGTTCAGCCGCGCCAAAGTGATCTCGGGCGTGCGCAAGGCGTGCCAGGGCCGTCCCGTGTCCGAGGATGACCTCGCGCTGCTTGCGCAGCAGGTCGAGGAGTCCATCCGGAGCACTGGCGCCGCCGAGATCGACGCGCACGAGGTGGGCCTGAGCATCCTCGGCCCGCTGCGTGAGCTCGACGAGGTCGCCTACCTGCGCTTCGCGAGCGTCTACCGCGCCTTCTCCTCTCTCGAGGACTTCGAGGCAGCGATCACCGCGCTCCGCGCCGAGCACAGCAAGAGTGCGTCGGGTTCCTGACGATCAAGCCCCCCGCCAGGGGAGGAGCGACGAATCCGCTGGCGGCGCGGACGGTATCGGTGCAGGCTGAGGCACGAGACGGGACGCCGCGTGGGATCGCGCGGCGGTGGCGCGCGGTGCGTGCGCCCGACCAAGGGAGGTGGCCGCCGTGAGCGGTGAGAAGGCACAGGCGAAGAAGAAGGCGCTCGCGGAGACACCGGACGTCGGCCGCACCGGCGCGCCGGCGACGTCGTCGGCGCCAACGAGTCGCGCGGACGCGAGCGGTGCGCCGGAGAGCGCGAAGACCTCCGCGAAGGCCGGGGGTTCGGCCGGGGGGACCGGACCGGAGATCGCGAAGACGTCCGCGAAGGCTGGGGGTTCGGCCGGGGGGACCGAACCCGAGAGCGCGAAGGAGTCCACCACGCGCGAGGACGGCGGAGGGGACAAGGAGGCCGCGAAGGAGCGGTTCCGCGAAGCGCTCGAGCGCAAGAACGCGGCCGCACACCGCAGCGCCACGGCGGCCCGGAACACGGGATCGGTCCACGGGTCCGAGGTCAGCGGCGGCGGCGCGCGGATGTTCCGCCGCAAGTCGGGCTGAGCCCGGTCGAGGCCCGGTCCGCGCGCGAGGGTGTGCGCCGATCACGCGGAGCACACGGCCCGTGCGGCCCGGCCCGCCCTCAGATCAGGACAGGCGGGCCGGTCAGCTCAGGACGCGCAGGCGGATGGTGTCCGGCATCTGCTCGAGGGCTGCGACGGCGTCGTCGGGCAACGCGGAGCCGATGTCGGTGACCACGTAGCCGAACTCGCCACGCGTGGCGAGCATTTGCCCCTCGATGTTGGCGCCGTGCTCGGCGAACGTCTGGTTCACCAGCGCGAGCACGCCCGGGGTGTTGCGGTGCAGGTGCGCGATGCGGTGGGCCCGCTCGTTGCTGTGCTCGAGTCCGAGCATCGGCAGGTTGACGCTCAGCCCCGTGGTGCCGTGGACCAGGTAGTCCCGGATCTTGCCCGAGACGAAGAGCCCGATGTTCTCCTGCGCCTCCTCCGTGGATCCGCCGATGTGCGGGGTGAGGATGACGTTGGGCAGGCCACGCAGGTCGCTGTCGAACTCGTCGCCTCGCGACTTCGGCTCGTGCGGGAAGACGTCCACGGCGGCCCCCGTGACGTGGCCTGCCACGAGCGCGTCGCGAAGGGCGGCGTAGTCCACGAGGAACCCGCGGGAGAGGTTGAGGAAGATCGCCCCTCGCTTCATCTGCGCGAAGCGGTCACGGCCGAACATCCCGGCGTTCCCCGCGCGGCCGTCCACGTGCAGGGAGACGACGTCCGAGACCGCGAGGAGGTCCTCGATCGTGTCCATGCGGCGGGCGTTGCCGAGCGCGAGCTTCTCGGCCGTGTCGTAGAAGACCACGGACATGCCCAGGGCCTCGGCCACTACGGACAACTGGCTGCCGATGTTGCCGTAGCCCACGATCCCGAGGGTGCGGCCGCGGACTTCGTGCGCGCCCTCCGCCGACTTGTCCCAGACTCCGGCGTGCAGCGCCTTGTCGCGCTCGGTGAGCCTGCGGGTGAGGGCGATGATCTCCCCGACCGCCAGTTCCACCACCGACCGGGTGTTGGAGAACGGCGCGTTGAATGCGGCGACGCCCCGGTGGGCGGCGCCCGCCAGGTCGATCTGATTGGTCCCGATGCAGTACGCGCCCACCACCAGGAGGTCCGGCGCGTGCTCCAGGACCCGCTCCGTCACATGCGTCTTGGACCGGATACCGAGCACCTGCACGCCGTCGAGAGCGGCGATCAACTCGTCCTCGTCCATCGCGCCCTGATGGGCGGACACCTCGATGCCCGCCGAGGTCAGGATGCGGGTGGCCAGCGGGTGGAGGCTCTCGAGGAGCAGGGCACGCAGCACGCCGGTCATGGTCCCCCGAACCGCCTCGGGCGGCCAAACCGGGACCGCGTGCCGGTGGTCACACTCCGGGGGAGGCGAACCCCGGCGGCAGGTCACGGGCATGGACCACGTGGAGGCGCCGGGTCGCGCGGGTCATCGCGACGTAGAGGTCGCTGGCGCGCGGCAACTCGACCGCGCCCGGTTGCCTCCCCCGTCGCGCCGGGCCGCCGGCGCGCGGGGCGCCGCCCGGTTCGCCGGCTTCGGCGATCTCGACCGGTTCGACGAGGATCACGACGTCGAACTCGAGCCCCTTGCTCCCGACCGGGTCGAGGACCACCACCCGGGCGGACAACGGGTCGCCCTGGCGCGGCGTGACGGCGTCGGCCAGGTCGGGCGAACCGAGCGCCGCGCGAGCGACCGCGTCCTCGAGGGCCTGACGCCGCGTGGACGGGGCGACGACGGCCACCGTGCCGCCGTCGAGCGCCGTCAGCTCGGTGCGGACGGCGTCGACCACGGCCTCGGCGAGGCGTTCGAACGGGGCGTCGCCGTCGTCCACCGCCCGCGTGAGGCGGACGGCGTCGGGGAGGTCGCGCACCGAACGGACGGGGCTCGTGGGATGACCCGCGCGGGCGGCGACCGCGGTGGCGAGGTCCATGATCGAGGCCGGTGTGCGGTAGTTGACGGTCAGGACGGACGCGCGCCAGGCGCCGCGGAGCGGACGGTCCAGCACGGCGTCCCAGGACGGGGCGCCGCGACCGGTCGCCTGCGCGAGGTCGCCCACGATCGTCATCGACCGCGTCGGGATCCGGCGCAGCAGCGCGCGCCAGGCCATCGGTGAGAGCTCCTGGGCTTCGTCCACGATCACGTGGCCGTACGTCCACGTGCGGTCGGAGGCGGCCCGCTCGGCGGTGGTGAGCGACGGCGCATGTTCGGCGAAACGCTCGGCGACCATCTCCGCGGAGACCAGCCCACCGCCGGCACCGCCGGCCGCGAGCATCTCCCGGGCGTAGGCGACCTCCTGCTCGCGACGGGCGGCCTCGGCTCGCGTCTGGGCGCGTGCGGCGGCGTCGTCCTCGCCCACGAGCTCGGCGGCCTCGTCGAGGAGGGGGACGTCGGCCTCGGTCCACCCCGCGCCGCGCTCGCGCGCCAGGAGCGCGCGCTCGCGCTCCGACATCTCCGGGGCAGCCTCCGCCAACTTGGCGGGCTTCGCGTAGAGATCCTCGAGGAGCCCCTGCGGCGAGAGCGGCATCCAGGCGAGATTGAGGGCGATGCGCGCGTCCCGGGTGGTGCGGATCTCCTCGGCCAGGTCGGCCAGGTCCTCCGGCGCGATCGAGCCGCCGATCGCGTCCGCGTACTGCCTCGCCAGGCGGCCGAGCATCGATCGGACGAACGTCACACGAGCCTGGTTGTGCGCGGCGCTCGCGCGTCTCGCCTTCGCCTGCGCGTCACGGACGTCCTCGGGGAGGACGAGCAGACGGCGCGAGCCCACCCGGATCACCTGGGGCGCGTCGGGGACGCGCTCTCGTGCGCGGACAGCCCGGGCGATCACGCGTGCCATGACGAGCCGGCCCTTGATCCGGGCCACTGCGTCCGGTTCCGTGGCCGTGGCCCGGATACCGGGCACGAGGTCCCCGATCGTGGTCGCCACCACGCCCGTCTCACCGAGGGAGGGCAGCACCTGCTCGATGTAGCGGAGGAACACGCGGCTGGGCCCCACCAGGAGCACGCCTGAGCGCTCGAGCTTCTCGCGGTGGGCGTAGAGGAGGAAGGCGGCGCGGTGCAGTGCGACGGCGGTCTTGCCCGTCCCGGGTCCGCCCTCCACCACGAGCACGCCCGTGAGGTCGTCTCGGATGATGGCGTCCTGCTCGGCCTGGATCGTGGCGACGATGTCGCTCATCCGGCCCGTGCGGTGCTCGTTCAGGGCCGCCATCAGGGCGCCCTCGCCGGCCAGGTCGGGGAGCGACTCCTCCGCGAGGTGCTCGAGGTCGAGCACCTCGTCCTCCACGCCCGTGACGCGGCGGGCGCGCGTCTGGAGGTGCCGACGCCGGACCACGTCCCCCGGTCGGGCGGCTGTGGCCTGGTAGAACGGGCGGGCGGCAGGCGCCCGCCAATCGGTCAGCAGCGGGACGTGCTCGGCGTCCGAGATCCCGATCCGGCCGATGAAGCGCGACGGGTCGGACCGCAGGTACAGGCGCCCGAACACCAGGCGCTCCTCGACCGCACGCAGCTGCGCCAGCCGGTCCTCGTACAGCGTCGCGAATGCGTCACGCTCGGACCGGTTCTGGGGGGACCCGGACGGTCCCGCCCGACGGACCTCCGCGAGGCGCGCCGCGGTCTGGGTGCGCAGTTCGTCCAGCCGGGCGTAGACGACGTCGAGCCGGTCCTGCTCCTCGTGGAGCCGAGGTGCCGCGGCGACGTCGCCCGTCGCCGGGGCGGCTCGATCGTCTGTCACCTGGCCTCCTCCGGGCTCCTGCCCGTCGGCGGGAGCGGCCGTCCATTATCCGACGACGGCGCGCCGCGGGCCACCCGAAGCCTTCCGGTGTCCGCAGGCATCCGGCTACCAGGCGCTTCCGGGCTACCAGGTGTCTCCGGCCGTGGCGTGGCGGGAGAGACCTCAGCCCGGGCGCGCTGGGCTCGGCGCGGAATGGACGGGGCGTGAGCCTCGTTGTCGTGTGAACGACGCGAGGAAGGAGACCACGGTGCTGGACCCCGATGCCCTGTACCGGATCGACGCAGACGCCCGCCCTGGCGAGCGCGTCCCCGTGCTGGTCCACACGCTCCAGGGAATGATGGATGCGGGCAGCGCCGGCGCGCTCGTCTCATCCCACCTCAGGGAGACGCTGCGCGCCCGGCGCGTGGTGACGTTCGACGTCGACCAGTTGGTGGACTACCGCGGTCGCCGCCCCGCGATGACGTTCGAATCGACAGGCTGGACCGAGTTCGAGGCGCCGGTCATCGCGATCGACCTCGTCCGGGACGCCACCGGGAACCCGTTCTTCCTCCTCCACGGAGCCGAGCCGGACGTCCAGTGGGAGCGGTTCACGGAGGCCATGATCAGGCTCGTCGAGGCGTTCGGGGTCGAGACCACGATCGGGGTGCACGGCATCCCGATGGGCGTGCCGCACACGCGACCCATCACCGTCACCGCCCACGCGACCAGGCCGGACCTCGTGGCCGGACACCCGGCGTTCTTCGGGACGGTCCAGGTGCCGGGCAGCGCCGCGGCACTCCTCGAGCTCAGGCTCGGCCAGCGCGGTCACGACGCGCTCGGCTTTGCAGCCAACGTGCCCCACTACCTGGCACAGATGGACTACCCGCCGGCGGCGGCGGAGCTGGTGCGTCAGATCGCCCGCCGGACCGGGCTGACCCTCCCCGTCGGGGACCTGGAGGCTGCCGGGCGCGAGGTGGCCGAGGCGATCGACCGCCAGGTGGCCGAGTCGCCCGAGATCGGCGCGGTAGTGCATGCCCTCGAGCAGCAGTTCGATGCCTTCGCCAGGAGCGGGGACCGGGCGAGCCTGCTCGCCGAGCCCACGCCGCTACCCACGGCCGAGGAGATCGGGGCGGAGTTCGAGGCGTTCCTCGCCGAGCAGGCGCGGGACGGCGGGAGCGCCGACGGCGAGGCCTCCGGTGGTGCGGGCGCCTGAGCGCGCGGTCACGGTCTCGGGTCATGAGAGATCGGCAGCGACGGTGGCAACCCCCCCGCGTTCGTGCCACACTGTTCGCCGTTGCAGTGGCAATTCGCTTACGTAAGACCCGGGTTCCGCAAGGATCCCGACGGCGGGCGGACGGAACCTCCGCTCCGTGTCCGACCGAGCACCACGTGGGACGAGGCATTGCGGCACGACGGGACCGGCGAAGGGTCGGTCCCACACACGTCCCCGGAAGGACACGCAGAACATGGCTCAGGGAACCGTCAAGTGGTTCAACGCCGAGAAGGGCTACGGATTCATCGCGCAGGACGGCGGCGGCGCTGACGTCTTCGTTCACTACTCCGCCATCCAGTCCGACGGCTACCGCACGCTCGAGGAGGCCCAGCGGGTCGAGTTCGAGATCACGCAGGGTCCGAAGGGCCCGCAGGCGGAGAACGTCCGCCCGGCCTGACCCGGTACGCGCACGGCGCGCCATACTCACGAAGGGCCCGCACCTCCGAGGTGCGGGCCCTTCGTCGACTCCGAGCCGCCCGGGGTCGACGCTGCGGCGGGGTGTCAGGCGGGTGGTGGCGGATCGACAAAGGGTTGCGCCGAGCCGGCGAAGCGCGCGGCGTCGTCGTCGGACAGGATCGACGCCGGGAACGCGAGCGCGCGAAGGCTGCGCGCGAGGGTGTCCACGGGCAGCGGGTCGGCGCGGGCCAGAAGGACGAGGTTGCCGTAGCGCCTGCCCTTGAGGACGGCGGGATCGGTGATGACGCTGACGTGGGGGAACGTGGTCGCCAGGGTGGCCACCTCTCGGCGGGTGTCCAGCAGCGGCGGGACGTCGGCGCAGTTGAGAACGTAGATCCCGGCCGGGGCGAGAACCCGGGCCACCTCGCGGACCATCTCGCGCGTGCGCAGGTGCGCCGGGACCGACCGGCCCGAGAACACGTCGCGGACCACCACGTGCTGCGAGCCCGGCCGGAGCGCTGACAGGACCTCGCGGGCGTCACCCACCCGGATCCGGAGCCGGGGCGCTCGCGGCAGGGCGAACCACTGCCTGACGTGGGCGGCGAGCGCGCCGTCGATCTCGACGGCGATCTGCCGGGAGCCGGGGCGGCGGGCATCGACGGCCCGGGCGAGTGAGCACGCGGCCGCTCCGAGGTGGACGGCGCGCACCGGGGTGCCGGGGGGCATCGTGGCGTCGATGGCGGCCATCATCTGCTGCATGTACTCGAACTCGAGCCGGCCCGGATCGGCAAGGTCCAGGTGCGAGCTCTCGGCCCCGTTGACGTAGACCGTCACGCCGGAGGGGTCGCCGGGGACGCGGACAAGTTCCACGGTTCCCGTGTCGATGGGCACCGGGCCGATCGGGAGCTGCCGCGCGCTCACGCGGGGCACCCTAGCGAGGCGCTTCCTTGACATCTATCGAACGGCCGTTCGATACTGCTCTCGGGAGGTGGCGGGAGATGGCTATCGGACGAGCGGATCGGGAGCGGCAGGGTGGCGCCGTGGGTCGAGCGGGTGAGCCCCTCGCCATGGCGGACGGGCGTTCGGGCACCCCGCCGCGGACGGGCATCCAACCCGATTTCGAGGCCCTGTGGTGCACCCCCGCGGCTCAGGACCTGCTCGTGCGCGCCGCGCGGGAACTTCGGGCGGCCGAGGGCGCGGCTGACCCCGCCGATCGCTTCCTCCACGCCCACCTCGCCGCACTCCGGACGGCGGGGGCGGTCATCGCCGTGCGGGGCAGGCCGACGGCGCGTGCCCGAGCCCGCACGGCGTGGGAGATCCTGTCGCGGGTCGCTCCGGAGTACCGGGCCTGGGCCACCTACTTCGCCGCAGGCGCGGACCTGCGCGCGGCGCTCGAGTCCGGACGTCGGTCGGAGGTTTCGCAGGCACGAGCGGACCACGTGCTGTCGATGGCGCGGATGTTCCTCGGCGCCGTTCAAGACCCGAGCTTGGCGCGAGCGTCCTGACCGCCTGTCATGACCGACAGCGATGACCGCGTGTCATGACCGTCCGTCACGATCGTCCGTCTGTCTTGCGTCACCCGGCTACCACGTAGGCGGCGAGCGACTTATCCTGGGATCACGTTCCGTCCGGAGCGAGTGAACCGTCTGACCTAGGAGGCGTGGATGCCTCTCTCCGAGTACGAGCAGCGCATGCTCGAACAAATGGAGCGCCAGCTCCGCTCGGACGACCCCAAGCTCGCCGATGCGCTGGGGTCGAGCCGCGCGAGCGGCTCGCGCGTCCTGCTCGGTGTCGTCGTGCTCATCGCCGGGATGGGCATGCTGGTCGGCGGTGTCGCCCTCCAGTTCTACTGGCTCGGGATCGTGGGCTTCCTCGCGATGTTCGGCGGTGTGTGGATCGCTCTGGCGAAGCCGCGTCAACGCGGGGTCGACGGCGCGCCCGCCGGCCGGGGCAGGCCCTCGGCGTCGTCGGGTCCCTCCCGGCCGTCGTTCATGCAGCGGCTCGAGGAGCGGTGGGACAAGCGGCGCGACACGCGCTGATCTCCCACGCTTCTCCGATGTCCGGCGTCGCGTGACGTGTGGTGACCCTGACGTCGGCCGACTCTCCAGCCCGGCGACCCTGAGGTCTGGTTCCTCCTGAGGCCTTGATCGCCATGGGCATCGGTTCTTCCCGAAACCGGAAGACCCTGGGGCCCGGTAATTCCTGCGTCCCTGCGCGCCTCCGAGGCCCGCAGCGTGGCCTCCCCATGTCCGCCGAACGCGGGTTGTTCGGCTCATGAGGCCCGATGACCCGAACAACCCCGCGTTCGACGGTCTGGTGGTGGCCTCGCCCGGCCGCCCCGCATCCCTCCACCGGCGGCACCACATCCCCCACCGGCCGCCCCGCATCCCTCCACCAGGCCCCGCCCGTGAGGGCCGGGTCCGGTTCCTGACCATGTGTTTCGTGCGCAGACGCCCGGTTGGCGCCCTCCAGACCGGGCGGTTCCGCTGCCTCCGGGCGTCGTCGACGGCCTCTCCCTCCACTTCCCTCCCAGCGCCCTGAACTGCGGCAACGCTCTCATTGGGCGTGGACTCGCCGTGCTCGGACGTTGACCGTGGAGTGAAGTGGAGTAATGTGGAGGCACATGGCGCGTGCGGGAGGAGGTGGGTCGTGTTCCTCGGTACGTATGCGCCTCGCCTCGACGAGAAGGGGCGCCTGATCCTCCCGGCGAAGTTCCGCGAGGAGCTGAGTGCCGGTCTCGTCCTCACCAAGGGTCAGGAGCGCTGCTTGTACGCCTTCCCGATGCGCGAGTTCGAGCGCATCTACGAGGCGCTGCGTCAGGCGCCCGTGACCAGCAAGCAGGCGCGTGACTACCAGCGCGTGCTCCTCTCGGGCGCCGTGGACGAGATCCCGGACAAGCAGGGGCGGATCACCATCCCGCCGGTGCTGCGCGCGTACGCCGGGCTCGAGCGCGATCTCACCGTCACCGGTTCGGGCGCGCGCGTCGAGATCTGGGACGCCGCCGCCTGGGACGCCTACCTCGCCGCCGCGGAGCCCGCCTTCGCCGAGACGGCCGAGGAGGTGATCCCCGGGCTCTTCTGATCCCGAGCCACCGGCCGAACCGGCGACCCCGTCACCCGGCCACCTTCCGACCCGACGACCTGTCCACCCGATCCGTCGTCCCGTGGGGCGAGGTCTCTCACCGCGACTCTGACGCACTTCCCCGGCGCCAGAGCAGGCGGAGGGAGTCCTGGTCCGGCGGGGCTCGCGGCCTCGACAGCCCGTGAGAGCCCGTCCGCACCGTGAGAGGAGACCGCCCGTGCGCGCTGGCGACGCCGCAGAGCTGCACCGGCCGGTGCTTGCCGAGCGCTGCCTCGACCTGCTCGCCCCGGCCCTCGCCGAGCCCGGGTGCGTCATGGTCGACGCCACGCTCGGCATGGGCGGGCATTCCGAACTCGTCCTGACGACATGTCCCCACGCCCGGGTGATCGGGATCGACCGCGACCCGCAGGCCCTCGATCTCGCCTCGCGTCGCCTCGCGCCGTTCGGCACCCGGTTCCACGCCGTGCACGCCGTCTACGACCAGATCGGCGCCGTCGTCGAGGACCGCCTCGGGCCGGGTGCCCGGGTCCAGGCGATCCTCTTCGACCTGGGTGTCTCCTCGCTCCAGCTGGACGACGCCGAGCGTGGCTTCGCGTACGCGCAGGACGCCCCGCTTGACATGCGGATGGATCCCACCACCGGGCGCACCGCCGCCGAGATCCTGGCGGAAGCCGACGAGCCGGAGCTGCGTCGCATCCTTCGTGAGTACGGCGAGGAGCGCTTCGCCGGCCGCATCGCCGCGGCGATCGTGCGGCGGCGGCGCGAGTCCCCGCTGCGGCGCAGCGGAGAACTCGTCGAGGTGGTCCGGGAGAGCATCCCCGCCGCCGCGAGGCGAACGGGGGGCAACCCCGCCAAGCGCACGTTCCAGGCCCTACGCATCGCCGTCAACTCCGAGATCGACGTCCTCGAGCGCGCGCTGCCCCGGGCGGTCGCGGCGCTCGCCGTCGGCGGCCGGATCGTCGTGGAGTCCTACCACTCGCTCGAGGACCGCGCGGTCAAGAGGGTGCTCGCGGCCGGCGCGACGGCGAGCACGCCCCCCGGGATCCCCGTGGTCCGGGAGGAGGACGAGCCGTACCTGCGGCTCCTCACGCGCGGTGCGGAAGAGGCGGACGACGCCGAGCGGGCCGCGAACCCGCGCTCGGCTTCGGTGCGGCTCCGCGCCGCCGAACGGATCAAGGAGACCCCGGTGAGCCGGCGGAGGGAAGCAGCATGAGCACGATGCCCCTGAGGGCGCCGGGTCGCGTCCGCGTGGTCGACCCCGGCCCCGCGACCACGGCCCCGCTGCCGCGCCTGCGGATCGTGCGAGCACCGGCACAATCGCGCACGCGGTTGCCGTTCCTCGTCCTCTGCGTGGCGATCCTCGCCTCCGCACTCTTGGGCGCGCTGTTGCTCAACGTCACGATGGCGCAGACCTCCTACGCGATCCGCGACCGCCAGGTGGAACTCGCCCGGCTCCAGGAACGGCAGCAGAACCTGGAGCAGCACCTCGAGGTGGCGGCCTCGCCGCGCACCCTCGCCGACCGCGCCACGGCCCTGGGGATGGTGCCGGCACCGGCGCCGGCCTTCCTCCGGCTGTCCGACGGCGCCATCATCGGAGAATCGGAGCCGGCCGGAGCGGCCGGATGAGCGCTCGTGCGGCACGGCCCGAGCGCCGCTACAGCGTGGTG
Source organism: Actinomycetales bacterium (assembly GCA_029975645.1). Taxonomy (GTDB): domain Bacteria; phylum Actinomycetota; class Actinomycetes; order Actinomycetales; family JAHECE01; genus JAHECE01. Next base: position 21,995 of record JARKOU010000038.1, on the reverse strand, counting down.
CTCGTGGTGGTGCTCGCCGTCCTGTCCGTCTACGTCGTCCGGCTGGCCTACGTACAGGGCATCCAGGGCCCGGCCCTCGCCCGGGAGGCGCTCGCGCAGCGCCTCCACAGCACGGAGATCGATGCCACGCGTGGGGAGATCGTGGACTCCTCGGGTGTGGTGCTCGCAACCTCGGCGGTGTCCTTCGACATCATCGTGGACCAGCGTCAGATCCCCGACTACGTCGATGCCCCCGAGGAGGGCGAGCCCTCCTTCGGTGCGGTAGCCGCCGCCCGCCGACTGGCCCCGATCCTCGGTGAGAACGTCAACGAACTCGGCGCGCGACTCGTGGGGGAGAACGGCTACGTGCGGCTGGCACGGGGGGTCTCCCCCGAGATCTGGCAGCAGGTGCGCGAACTGCGGATCAACGGCGTGACGGCCGAGCGCAAGAGCCAGCGCATCTACCCCAACGGCAACACGGCCGGGAACATCCTCGGCTTCGTCAACACCGACGGCGTCGGCATCGCCGGCCTCGAACTCACCCTCGAGTCGCACCTCCAGGGCGAGCCGGGAGAGCAGACGGTCGAGATCGGGAACGGTTCGGGGCAGGTCATCCCCACCGGCGAGCAGTTCACCCGTGACGCGGTGCCCGGGCAGACGGTGCACCTGACGATCAATCGCGACCTCCAGTGGACGGCGCAGAAGGTGATCGACGACGCCGTCGACCGCTACGGCGCGGCGTGGGGCGCGGTCATGGTCGAGGAGGTCGGCACCGGGCGGATCCTGGCACTGGCGGACTCCGACGCCGTCGACCCGAACGATCCGACGGCGAGCCCGGACGACGCCCGCGGCAGCCGCGCGGTCCAGAACGTCTACGAGCCGGGCTCCACGGGCAAGGTCGCGACGATCGCCTCGGCGATCGAGGAGGGCCTGGTCACGCCGACCACGCCCTTCGAGGTGCCCTACCTCTACAGGACCGAGAACGGGCAGGTCTTCAAAGACCACACGCCGCACGAGACCGAGCTCCTGACGACCACCGGAATCCTGGCGGACTCGTCGAACACGGGGACGATCCAGATCGGCCAGCTGCTGACGGACCAGGCGCGGTACGAGTACCTGCGACGGTTCGGGTGGGGCGCCCAGACGAACCTTGGCCTGCCGGGCGAGTCCGCGGGCATCGTGCATCCGCCGGAGGCCTGGGACGGGCGCATGCGGTACACCACGATGTTCGGGCAGGGCCTCGCGGTGAACCTCGTGCAGAACACCGGCGTCCTGGCCACGCTCGGCAATGCCGGCGTCCACGTCACGCCGCGCCTCGTGGACGGCTTCTCCGACGCCGACGGCACGTTCCACGCCGTCGCGGATCCGGACCTCACCCAGGTGGTCAGCGCGGAGACCTCCGCCGAGATGATCCGCATGATGGAGAGCGTGGTCGACGACGGCACGGGCAAGCGCGCCGCCATCAACGGCTACCGCGTGGCCGGCAAGACCGGTACCGCGCAGACGGCCGACGGCGGGGGCGGGATCTCGGCCACCACCGCATCGTTCGTGGGCGTGGTCCCGGCCGAGGCGCCGAGGATCGCCGTCGGCGTGGTCATCTACAAGCCGACGAGCGGCTTCTTCGGCGGCACGATCGCGGCGCCCGTGTTCCACGACGTCGCGTCGTTCGCGCTGGAGACCCTCGGGGTCGCCCCGAGCACCGTCCCCGCGGAGCCGTACCCGCTGACGCCGGAGGCCCCGTGATCTCCTGTGCCCGAACGGACCGCGCGCGGGTGCGACGGGGTAGGTTCTGACGACGTGACGACTCCGCTCGCAATGCTGCGGCCCGCCACCGTCGAGGCGGTGCGCGTCGGCGCGCTGGCCGAGGACTTCGACTTGGTGCTCGCCCCGCTCGCCGCCGGAGCCGACCCGGCTGCCGCGGCTGCCGTCACGGTCACCGGCGTGACGATGTCCAGCGACGACGTCGCCCCCGGAGAGATCTTCGCCGCCGTGCCGGGCGCCCGCGCCCACGGAGCGCGGTTCGCGCCCGCTGCGATCGAGGCGGGCGCGGTGGCCGTGCTCACCGACGCCGACGGCGCCGCCCTGCTCCGCGAGGAGCACGCCCTGACGCCGGGTCTGGCGGAGGTTCCGGTGCTGGTCGCTGCCGACCCGCGCGCCGTCGTCGGACCGCTGTCTGCGCGTGTCTACGGGTACCCCGCGGGCCACCTCGTGGTCGCCGGGGTCACCGGAACGAACGGGAAGACCACCACGAGCTACCTCGTGGACGCCGCGCTCCGGAGCCGGTTCGCGGACACCGCGGTGCTGGGCACGGTGGAGTTGCGGATCGGTGACGTGACGGTCGAGAGCCCGCGCACCACGGTCGAGGCGCCGGTGCTGCACCGCCTCCTCGCCCTCGCCGTCGAACGGGGTGTGGGCGGCGTCTCGCTCGAGGTCTCCTCGCACGCCCTGGCCCTGCACCGCGTGGACGGCCTGGTGGTGGACGTCGCCGGCTTCACCAACCTGACCCGTGACCACCTCGACTTCCACGGCGACATGGCGGGCTACTACCGCGACAAGGCCGTCCTCTTCACGCCCGAGCACGCGCGTCACGGCGTCATCTGCGTCGACGACGAGTGGACGCAGCGGCTCGCCCGGGAGGCGGGCATCCCGGTGGACCGGGTCCGCACGCGAGACGGCGACGCCGACGCCGACTGGGTGGTCTCGAACGTGCGCGTGGGGCTCGACGGCGTGGCGAGCACCTTCGTGCTGACCGGGCCCGACGGCGTGGCGCACCAGGCGTCGTGCCCGCTCCCGGGTCGCGTGAACGTTTCCAACGCGGCACTGGCGATCGTGATGGCCGTCCGCGCGGGGATCGGGCTCGACGCCGCGATCACCGCGGTCGCCGGGATGTCCGGGGTCCCCGGGCGGATGGAGCGCGTCGGCGAGCGTGGTGGGGGACGCCCGCTCGCGATCGTCGACTACGCCCACACGCCCGACGCCCTGGAACTCGCGCTCGAGGCGGTGCGTCCGATCACTCCCGGCCGGATCATCCTCGTGTTCGGCTCCGACGGTGACCGTGACCAGGGCAAGCGGCCCATGATGGGCGCGATCGCGGGCCGGCTGGCCGACGTCGTCATCGTCACGGACGAGAACCCCCGGTCGGAGGAGCCCGCCGAGATCCGGGCGGCGATCCTCGACGGCCTCCGCGAGGTGCGAGGCGACGGTCTGGCGGACGTCCAGGAGGCCGAGAGCCGCGTGGACGCCTTGCGGCGTGCCGTCGCCCTCGCCGAAGAGGCCGACACGATCATCGTGACGGGCAAGGGGCACGAACCGACGCAGGAGATCGCAGGGGTGTTCTACCGATACAACGACCGACCGGCGCTGCGCGAGGCGCTCGCCGAGCGCTGGGGCACGGCGTGATCCCGCTGACCGCGGCGGACGTCGCCGCGTGGGCCGGTGGCACGTTGGGCGCCGGGACCCCGGCGGACGCCCTCGTGACGGCGGACGCCGTCGTGGACTCCCGGCTCGCCCGGCCGGGTTCGCTCTTCGTGGCCGTGGCGGGCGAGAACTCCGACGGGCACGACTACGCCGGCGCGGCGTTCGGAGCCGGTGCGTCCCTGGCGCTCGCCTCGCGCCCGGTCGAGGGTCCGCACGTGCTCGTCGAGGACACGGTGGTCGCACTGGGCGAACTCGCCCGCGCCCTGCTGGCGCGGCTGCGGGAGCAGGGCGAGGTCCAGGTGATCGGCATCACCGGGTCCGTGGGCAAGACCTCCACCAAGGACCTGCTGGGCCAGGTGCTGTCCGCGCATGCACCCACGGTGTTCCCGGTGGAGTCGTTCAACAACGAGATCGGTCTGCCGCTGACGGTGCTGCGGGCGGACGAGCGCACCCGGTACCTGGTCCTCGAGATGGGCGCCAGCGGGATCGGCCACATCGACTACCTCACGAGGATCGCGCCGCTGGACGTCGCGGTGGTCCTCATGGTCGGCCACGCCCACCTCGGTGAGTTCGGCGGCATCGAGGCGGTGGCGCAGGCCAAGGCCGAGATCGTCGCGGGTCTCGTGCCCAGCGGCACGGCCGTGCTCAACGTCGACGACGCCCGCGTGGCCGCCATGGCCCAGGTCGCACCCGCGGAGGTCGTCTTCTTCGGCGCCGGTGACGGCGCCCACGTGCGCGCCGTCGACGTCGCGCTCGACCCCGGCGGCCGGGCCCGGTTCGAACTGCACCACGAGGGGGAGAGGCACCCCGTCGCCCTCCTCGTGGTGGGCGAGCACCACGTCTCGAACGCCCTGGCGGTCGCCGCGGCCGCGATCGCGCTCGGGATCCCCGCCGCCGAGGTCTCGCGCGCCCTGGGGTCGGCACGGGCGATCAGCCCGCACCGGATGCAGGTGGTGGAACGGGCAGACGGCGTCACGATCATCGACGACGCGTACAACGCCAACCCGGATTCCACCCGGGCGGCCCTCAAGGCGCTCGCCGCGATGGCCGGCGCAGACCGTCGGAGCATCGCGGTGCTGGGCGAGATGCTCGAACTCGGCGAGGACAGCCCCGCGGCCCACGAGTCGATCGGCCGGCTCGCGGTCCACCTCGACATCGAACGGCTGGTGGTGGTGGGCGAGGGGGCGAGCCCCATCCGCCACGGCGCCCATGACGAGGGCCTGCGCGAGGGTGACGTGCTCCAGGTGGACACGGTCGAGCGCGCCGCGGAGGCGCTCGAGTCGGATCTGAGGCCGGGGGACGTGGTTCTGGTCAAGTCCTCGCACGGGTCGGGCCTGTGGCGACTCGGTGATGTGCTGACGGGCGAGCGCGCGGCAGCCACGGCGGACGGATCGCCGCCGGCCGCCCCGGGGGCGGACCGGGCGCCGGGCGCCGGGCAGGAGGCGACCGCATGACCGCGGTGGTCGTCGCCGCGTCGGTCGCGATGCTGGTCTCGCTCCTCGGCACCCCGCTGTTCATCCGCTTCCTGATCCGCCGCCAGTACGGGCAGTTCATCCGCCAGGACGGGCCGACGGCGCACTTCACCAAGCGCGGCACGCCCACCATGGGTGGTGTGGTGATCATCGGCGCCACGCTTGCGGGCTACGCCGCCGCCACGATCGTGGCGGGCCGCCCGCCCCGCGCGTCGGGCCTCTTGCTGCTCTTCCTCATGGTCGGCCTGGGCCTGGTCGGTTTCCTCGACGACTTCACCAAGATCAGCAAGCAGCGCTCCCTGGGGCTGAGTGCGCGCTGGAAGATCGTCGGCCAGGGTGTGGTCGGCATCGTCTTCTCCGTGCTCGTGCTGCAGTTCCCCAACGAACAGCTGCGCACCCCGGCCTCCACCCAGATCTCGGTGATCCGGGACACGGGCATCGACCTCGCCTTCGCCGGAACCACGATCGGCCTGTTCCTCTTCGTCATCTGGGCGAACTTCCTCATCACGGCGTGGTCCAACGCCGTGAACCTCACCGACGGCCTCGACGGCCTGGCGACCGGCGCGAGCACCGCGGTCTTCGGTGCCTACGTGCTCGTCGCGATCTGGCAGTCCAATCAGAACTGCCAGAACCTCGTGACGGCGGGGCCGTCCTGCTACGAGGTACGGGACCCGCGCGACCTGGCCATCGTGACGGCCGCCATCGCCGGCGCCGCGTTCGGCTTCCTCTGGTGGAACGCCTCTCCGGCCAAGATCTTCATGGGTGACACCGGCGCTCTGGCCCTCGGTGGCGCGCTGGCCGGGATGTCGATCCTCACCCGCACCGAGATCCTCGCGGTCCTCATCGGCGGGCTCTTCGTGATCATCGTGATCTCCGACGTGATCCAGATCGGCTACTTCAAGATGACCGGCAAGCGCGTGTTCAAGATGGCGCCCCTGCACCACCACTTCGAGCTCATGGGCTGGGGAGAGGTGACCATCGTGATCCGGTTCTGGATCATCGCCGGCCTGTGCGCCGCGCTCGGGCTCGGGGTCTTCTACGCCGAGTGGGTCGTCGGATGAGCGCCCGGGAGCGTGAGGCGCTCGAGGGCGCCCGCGTGGTGGTGGCCGGCCTCGGCACATCCGGCATCGCCGCCGCCCGCGTGCTTCACGCCGTGGGAGCCCAGGTGCTCGCGGTCGACGCCGATCCCGCCGTCGTCGACGCCGCTGACCTGCCGGCGGGTGTCCAGCGCCGCGCCGAGCCCGACGGCGAGGCATTCGCCGTCGCCGCGCTCGAAGGCCCGATCGGTCGCCCGGACATCGTGGTCGCCTCGCCGGGCCTGCGCCCCGATCTCCCGCTCCTGCTCCGCGCCCAGCAGGCCGGGATCCCCTGCTGGAGCGAGGTGGAACTCGCGTGGCGGGTGCAGTGCCTTCCGCCCTCGCGCCTGCCGTGGCTCACCCTGACCGGTACCAACGGCAAGACCACCACGGTGGGCATGCTCGCCTCGATCCTCACCGCCGCGGGGCTGCGAGCTCCGGCGGTCGGGAACGTGGGCACCGCGATCAGCACGATCGCGCTCGAGGGAGCGGCCGACGTGCTGGCCGTGGAGCTCTCGAGCTTCCAGCTCCACCTCACGCACACGGTGGCCCCACGCGCCAGCGCCTGCCTCAACATCGCCCCGGACCACATCGACTGGCACGGGTCGTACGAGGCGTACTGGGCGGCCAAGGCCAAGGTCTTCGACCGGACCGAGCGGGCGTGCGTCTACTCGGTGGCCGATCCGGCCACGCGGGAGATGGTGGAGCAGGCGGACGTCCACGAGGGTGCACGCGCCATCGGCTACTCGCTCGGGTCGCCCGGCGTGGCCGAACTCGGCGTCGTGGAGGACGTCCTGGTGGACCGGGCGTTCCTGGCGCAGCGGCAGACGCACGCGGTCCCGCTCGCCACCCTGGGCGACCTGGTGCACCTCACCGGCTCGGGCGAAGTCGCCGACCTGCCGGGCCACGTGGTGGCCGACGCCCTGGCAGCGGCCGCCCTGGCGCGCGCGCACGGCGTCGAACCGGCCGCCGTCGCGGCAGGTCTGCGGGCCTACGAGGCCGGTGCGCACCGCATCCAGCTCGTCACCCGGCACGAGGGCGTCGCCTACGTCAACGACTCCAAGGCCACCAACGCCCACGCCGCGGCGGCCTCGCTGGCCGCGGTCCCCGAGGGTCGCGCCGTCTGGATCGCGGGCGGCCTCGCGAAGGGGGCACGGTTCGAGGACCTCGTGCGTTCGCGCGCGGACCGGCTCCGCGCCGTCGTCCTCATCGGGGTGGACCGCGCGCCGCTCCGCGAGGCGCTCGCACGACACGCGGCCCACGTCCCGGTGGTCGAGGTCGCTCCTGGCGAGACTGAGGACGTGATGACGAGCGCCGTTCGCGCTGCCGCGCGCCTCGCCCAGCCCGGGGACACCGTCCTGCTGGCCCCTGCCTGCGCCTCGATGGACCAGTTCCGCTCGTACGCCGAGCGGGGCGCCGCCTTCGCCCGGGCCGCGCGGGCCCTGGAGGAGTAGGCGTGGCGACCACCCAGGCCCCACCGAGCCGAGGCGTCGGCGCACCGGAGGGGCCGACGGCGCGAGGGCAGGGTGCGGGGACGCGCGCGCCCCGGGAGCGGGCCCGCGCCTTCCGGCGACCGGCGCGAGCGAGCGGCGCGGCCCTCGCGGGACGGACGGCCACGTGGGAGTCCCCGGTCACGAGCTACTACCTCGTGGGGGGCGTCACGCTCCTGCTCCTGCTGCTCGGCCTGGTGATGGTGCTCTCGTCGTCGACCATCTCCTCGATCCGCGTGCACGGCACCCCGTACGCCGTGTTCCTCGACCAGGCCAAGTTCGCCCTGATCGGGCTGCCGCTCATGTTCGCGGCGTCACGACTCCCGGTGGCCCTGTACAAGCGGCTCGCCTGGCCGCTCCTCGTCGGGGCCCTGGGCCTCCAGCTGATGATCTTCACGCCGCTCGCGCTGTCCGAGGGTGGCAACACGAACTGGATCCTCATCCCCGGCATCAACCAGGCGCTCCAGCCCTCGGAGTTCGTGAAGTTCGCGCTCGCGGTGTGGTTGGCCGCCGTCCTTGCGGCCAAGCGCTCGCTGCTGGGCGAGGTCCGCCACGTGCTCGTGCCGGGCGTGCTCGTGGCGGCGGTGTCGATCGCGCTGGTGCTCAAGGGGCACGACCTCGGCACCGCGCTCGTGCTCTTCGCGCTCGTCGCAGGCGCTCTCTTCGCCGCGGGCGTGCCCCTGCGGATGTTCAGCGTGGCCGGGATCGCGGCGGTCGGCGCCGTCGCGCTTCTGACGCTGAGCAGCCAGAACCGGCGTGACCGGGTGGCGGCCTTCCTCGGTCTGGGTGCCGTGGACCCTCAGGGCCTCGGGTTCCAGACCAAGCACGGTCTCTGGGGACTGGGCACCGGAGGCCTCAGCGGCGTCGGGATCGGGGCGTCCCGGGAGAAGTGGCTGTACCTGCCCGAGGCCCACAACGACTTCATCTTCGCGATCATCGGCGAGGAACTCGGGCTGCTCGGCACCGTGCTGGTGCTTGCGCTGTTCGGTGCGCTCGCCGTGGGCCTCATGAGGATCGCGCGGCGCCACCCCGACCCGTTCGTGGGCATCGCCACCGGCGCGGTCGCCGCCTGGATCCTCACGCAGGCCATCGTCAACATCGGCGTCGTGATCGGACTGCTGCCGGTGATCGGCTTGCCCTTGCCGCTCCTCTCGGCGGGCGGTTCCGCGCTCATCACCACGCTCGTAGCGCTCGGGATGATCCTCGCGTTCGCCAGGAGCGAGCCCGGTGCACCCGAGGCGCTCCTGGCCCGGCGTCGTGCCCTGCGCCGATCGCTCGCCGTCGTCGCCCGGAGAGGACGTCATGCCTGAGAACCTGTCCGACGGCGCACAGGAGCCCCTGCGCGTGCTCCTGGCCGGAGGCGGCACCGCCGGCCACGTGAACCCCTTGCTCGCGCTGGCGGCGGAACTGCGCCGGCGCGACCCGGCCACCGAGATCACGGTCCTGGGCACCGAGTCGGGGCTGGAGGCGCGCCTCGTGCCCGAGGCCGGGTACCCCCTGGCCGTCGTCCCGCGCGTGCCGCTTCCGCGTAAGCCGACGCCCGAGGCCCTCCGGCTGCCGGGCAAGCTCGTCGAGGCGGTGCACGCGGCGGAACGGGCGATCGAGGAGTCCCGGGCGGACGTCGTCGTCGGCTTCGGGGGGTACGTCTCGACGCCCGCCTACCTGGCGGCGCGGCGGCACGACGTCCCGACCGTGGTGCACGAGCAGAACGCCCGGCCAGGACTGGCGAACAGGGTAGGGGCCCGGCGCGCCGCGGCGGTCGCGGTCACGTTCCCGGGGACGCGCCTGCGCGGCCCCGGGGGCACCTCGGTCACCGGCCTGCCGTTGCGCCCCCCCATCGCCGACCTGGTGCGCGCGCGCGCCGAGGATCGCGACGGCGCGCGGCGCCGTGGGGCCCAGGAGCTGGGCCTGGACCCCGATCGTCCGACCGTCCTCGTCACGGGCGGTTCGCTCGGAGCGTTGCGGCTGAACACGACCATGTCCCGGTGCGCGGCCGAGTTGGTGGGCGCCGGCGCGCAGGTGCTCCACCTCACCGGCACCGGGAAGGCCGACGCCGTGCGCGAGTCCCTGGCCGGGGCGCCGGCGGAGGTGGCGGAGCGCTACCGCGTGGTCGAGTATCTCGACCGGATCGACCGGGCCTACGCCGCGTGCGACCTCGTGGTCGCCCGGTCGGGCGCCGGCACCGTGAGCGAACTGGCCGCCCTCGGCATCCCCGCCGTCTACGTCCCGCTGCCCATCGGCAACGGCGAGCAGCGCCTCAACGCGGCGGACGTGGTCGAGGGTGGCGGCGGCGTCCTCGTGGCCGACGACGACTTCACGCCCGACTGGGTGCGCACCCACCTCGTCCCCCTGGTCGGGGACCCGACGCGCCTCGCCGCGATGGGTCGCGCCGCCGCCGAGCACGGGGTGCGCGACGGCGCCGCGCGCCTCGCCGACCTGGTGCTGCGGGCCGCGGGTCGCGAGCCGGGCGGATCGGGGGAGCGGTGATGACCCCGAGCGACGCGGTGGCCGCGGGGCGGCTGCACTTCATCGGTATCGGCGGCGCCGGCATGTCCGTGATCGCCGAGCTGTTCCTGGCCCACGGCCGCGCCGTGAGCGGATCGGACGCGCGGGGGAGCGCCACCCTCGACCGGCTCGCGGCGCTCGGCGCCGACGTGCACGTGGGCCACGCGGCGGAGCGCGTGGCCGGGGCCCAGACGGTCGTGATCTCGACAGCGGTGCGCCCGGACAACGTCGAACTCGTGGCCGCCCGCTCGGCCGGCATCCCGGTGATCCACCGCTCGGAAGCGCTGGCCCTCGTCGCGGAGGGCAAGGCCTTCGTCGCCGTCGCCGGTGCGCACGGGAAGACCACCACGAGTTCCATGCTGGCCCTGGCGCTGGTGGAGGTGGGCGCCGACCCGTCGTACGCCATCGGGGGCGAGGTCGTGGCGCTCGGGACGGGAGCGCATGCCGGGGCCGGCACGGCGTTCGTGGCCGAGGCGGACGAGTCCGACCGCTCCTTCCTGGCCTACCGGCCCCGGGTGGCGATCGTGACGAACGTCGAGGCCGACCACCTGGACCAGTACGCCTCGGCGTCGGACGTGGAGGAGGCCTTCGAGGAGTTCGTCGCGCGCATCGTGCCGGGCGGACTGCTCGTCGCCTGCGTCGACGACCCGGGCGCGGAGCGCCTCGCGCGCCTGGCCGCCGGGAACGGGACGAGGGTCCGCACGTATGGCCGCGGCGCGCCGTCGGATGTCGCCGGCGGCACGCCGGCGGACGGCGCTCCGGTCGGCACGCTGGGCGACGACCACGTCGAGGTGGTGCTCGACCGCTTGCACGCCTCGGGATCCGAAGCCCACCTGACCTGGCACCGCCGCGACGTCGGACCGGTGCGGGTCTCGCTCGACCTGGCCGTCCCGGGCGCGCACAACGTGCTCAACGCCGCAGCGGCCTGGGCGGCTGGCGTGGACCTCGGCGCACCGCCGGAGGCTCTCGCCGAGGCCCTCGGCCGGTTCACCGGCACCCGACGCCGCTTCGAGGAGCGGGGGGTCGCCGCAGGCATCCGGGTGGTGGACGACTACGCCCACCATCCCACCGAGGTCGCCGCCCTGCTGGCCGCCGCCCGGCTGGCCGCCGGAGAGGGGCGCGTGCTCGCGCTCTTCCAGCCGCACCTGTACTCGCGCACGCTGTCCTTCGCGCGGGAGTTCGCGCAGGCGCTGACCTCCGCTGACCAGGTGGTGGTGACGGGGATCTACGGCGCGCGGGAGGACCCGCGACCGGGCGTCACGAGCGCGCTCATCACGGACGCGATGGCCGATCTCGGCGCCGGCTCGCGGGCCCGCTACGTGCCGGACCGGTTGGCGGCCGCGGCGGCGATCGCCGACCTCGCGCGCCCCGGAGACCTGCTCCTGACCGTGGGAGCCGGCGACGTCACGGAACTCGCGGACCCCATCCTCGAGGCGTTGCGGGCGCGCGCATGAGGCCACCGCTCCCGCCGCGCCTGATCCCATCCGAGTCGGAGGGGGCGCGGCCCGCACCGGACGGCGCCGTCGTGCAGCCGGGCGCCGTCGCCGTCGCCGAACCTCCCGGTCCGCGTGAGGCAGGGGCCCTCGGGCCGGTGAGGCCGGACGGCTCGGTGAGCACCGCGTTCTCCGCGCGCCTGGCGGAGCGGACCGCCGCACGTCGGCACCTGACCCGGATGCGGCTCGCGGCGCTGGCGGCGGTCGTCGCGGTGGTCGGGGTCCTGGCCTACCTCGTGCTCTTCTCGCCGGTCCTCGCGCTGGAGCCGGGCGCCTCGCGGATCGAGGGGACCGGCACCGTGGTGGACCCGGAAGCGGTCGCGGCGCTGGTGGCGGCGCGCGAGGGGACGCCGCTCGCGCGGGTGGACGTCTCGGTGCTCGAGGACCGGATCGGCGCGCTCAACGGCGTCAAGGCCGTGGCGGTGAGCCGGTCCTGGCCGCACGGTCTCGACGTCGCGATCACATCGCGCGAGCCCGTGGCCGTCGTGCCGCGGGATGAGGGCGGCTTCGCGCTGCTCGATCCGGAGGGCGTCCAGGTGGGCGTCGCGGACCGTGCGCCCGACGGGCTGCCCGTGGTGGACGTCCCGGTCGGGGAGCCGGGTGCGGCGGCGCTCACCGCGGTGCTCTCCGTCCTCGGGTCGCTGCCGCCGGAGCTGCTGGCGCAGGTCTCCGACGCCGGGGCGACCTCGGCGGACACGGTGCGCTTCGCGCTGTCCGACGGCGCCCGGGTGCAGTGGGGGAGCGCCGACTCGACGGCGCTGAAGTTGCGCGTGCTCGAGGTGCTGCGTCAGCGCCCGGCGTCGGTCTACGACGTGTCGGCGCCGACCATGCCGGTTACGCGCTGACGCCAGCAGACCCGCACCGCGCTGACGCCCGCACCGCGCTGAGGTCCCTAACCGCCGGCCTGCACCGCGACACGCCGGTGCGGCGCGCCCGTGGCGCCGTCGCCGTGTGACGTCGCAGGCCAGGTGCGGTGCGAGACGCGACGGGACACGACTTCGCCGACACGCCCCGGATGTCGTTGCCCTCACCGGTGCGCCCATTTACGGTCCTCCCCGCAAGAAGATGACATAAGTCTCACCCTCAGGTAGAGGTTGAGAGTTGACCACCGGACGAGAGGGACCGACGTGGCGGCACCGCAGAACTACCTGGCGGTCATCAAGGTTGTCGGCATCGGCGGCGGCGGTGTCAACGCCGTGAACCGGATGATCGAGGTCGGGCTCAAGGGCGTGGAGTTCATCGCGGTGAACACCGACGCGCAGGCCCTGCTCATGAGCGACGCCGACGTCAAGCTGGACGTCGGCCGCGAACTGACCCGTGGACTGGGCGCCGGCGCCGACCCCGAGGTGGGGCGCAAGGCAGCCGAGGACCACGCGGAAGAGATCGAAGAGGTGCTCCGCGGGGCGGACATGGACGTCGTCACCGCCGGTGAGGGCGGCGGCACCGGCCCCGGCGGCGCGCCGGTGGTGGCCCGGATCGCCAAGTCGATGGGCGCCCTGACCATCGGCGTGGTGACCCGTCCGTTCACGTTCGAGGGACGGCGTCGGGCGAACCAGGCGGACAGCGGCATCGACTCCCTGCGCGCCGAGGTCGACACGCTCATCGTCATCCCGAATGACCGTCTGCTCTCGATCAGCGACCGGAACGTCTCGGTGCTCGACGCCTTCCGGTCGGCCGACCAGGTGCTCCTGTCCGGTGTTCAGGGCATCACCGACCTCATCACGACGCCGGGCCTGATCAACCTCGACTTCGCGGACGTGAAGTCCGTGATGCAGGGCGCGGGAAGCGCCCTCATGGGGATCGGCTCGTCCCGGGGCGAGGACCGCGCCGTCCAGGCCGCCGAACTCGCGATCTCCTCGCCGCTGCTCGAGGCGAGCATCGACGGCGCGTACGGCGTGCTGTTGTCCATCCAGGGTGGTAGCGACCTGGGTCTGTTCGAGATCCACGAGGCGGCCCGACTGGTCCAGGAGGCCGCGCACCCCGAGGCGAACATCATCTTCGGCGCCGTCATCGACGATGCCCTCGGCGACGAGGTGCGCGTCACGGTCATCGCGGCCGGCTTCGACAACCAGCCGGCCGCCTCTCGCCCCGCCGGTCGTGGGGTGGGCCAGGTGGCGCCGGCACGCTCGGCGGCAGCGGCCCCGGTAGCCGCGAAGGCCGAGCCTGCGGGGAGCCACCGGGGTGAGCGGGCGCCGCAACCGCAGGTCGCGCCGTCCGTGCCGGCCCGCGAGCCGGTCCCCGCCTACGTGAACCACGTCCCCGAGCAGGCCGTCCCGGCGGCGCAGCCGGCCGGTCTCCAGGTGCCGCGGATCTTCGACGACGTCCCGCCGCGGCCGCGGCGCATCGAGGACGACCTCGACATCCCGGACTTCCTGAAGTAGGTCCCTCGTACGCATGCCGAACCTGCACGCTGACCTCGGCCCGGGGGTGACCGCTCTGGTCACCACCCGGGCCGGTGGTGTGAGTACCGGGCCCTACGCCACGCTCGACCTCGCGCGGCACGTGGGCGACCAGGCGGCCTACGTCGCGACCAACCGCACGATCCTCCAGGGGCGCGTGGGCGCTCCCGTCGTGTACGTGAACCAGGTACACGGGGCCCGGGTGGCGGTGGTCCCTGACGAGACCGGAGAGGTACCTGCGCTGGACGGCCAGGACGCCGACGCGATCGTCACCGACCGGTCGGGCGTGGGGCTCGCCGTCATGGTCGCCGACTGCCTGCCGGTCCTCCTGGCCGACGCCGGAGCTCGCGTGGTCGGCGCGGCTCACGCCGGACGGCGGGGCCTCACGGCGGGGGTCCTCCCGGCCACCGTCGCTGCGATGCGCACGCTCGGAGCCCGGCCCGGTTCGATCCGGGCGTACGTCGGGCCCGCCATCTGCGGGAGATGCTACGAGGTGGGTCACCAGGTGCAGAGCGAGGTCGGCGCCGTCGTCCCGGAGGCCGTCTGCCCGACGGCGCGCGGGACCGCGGGTCTCGACCTCGCCGCGGGAGCCGTGGCCCAGCTCGCCGCCTCGGGTGTGACGTCGGTGGAGGTCGCCGGCTTGTGCACGGTGGAGGATGCCCGCTTCTACTCCTACCGGCGGGACGGCGTGACAGGCCGCTTCGCGGGGGTCGTGCTCCTCGAGCCTCGCGACACGCCGCGGCTGCCTGACTGATCGGACGTCGTCGCTGGTCTAGCGTCCCTGGCGAAGGCCCACCCACGCAACAGGAGCACACATGGCCGGAGCGTTGCGCAAGACGATGCTGTACCTGGGGCTCGCCGAAGGCGAGCAGCAGGACGAGCGCGCGGAGTACATCGAGGACATCAGCGACGAGGTCGAGTACGAGGAGGAGGCCGCCGTGGCCGTGCCGGAACGCCAAGCCCAGGTGACCCCGATCTCGCGCGGCGTCGCCGGAGACCTGCGCCGGATCACCACGGTGCACCCGCGCAGCTACAACGACGCGAAGGTCATCGGTGAGGCCTTCCGCTCAGGCACGCCGGTCATCATGAACCTCAGCGACATGAACGAGGCCGACGCCAAGCGGCTCGTGGACTTCTCCGCGGGCATCGTGTTCGGCCTGCGCGGCGCGATCGAGCGGGTGACGAGCAAGGTCTTCCTGCTCTCGCCGGCCACTGTCGAGATCGCGACCCCCGAACGCGCCACACCTCCGGCGTCGTCAGCCTTCTTCAACCAGAGCTGAGACCGCGTGCAGTGGGTCTTCGGGATCGCCTACCTGGCACTCCTGGTCTACGTCATCATCTTGCTGCTCCGGCTGGTGTTCGACTGGATCCAGGTGTTCTCCCGCGACTGGAGACCGCGTGGGGTGGTGCTCGTGGTCGCCGAGGCGGTGTATACGGTGACGGATCCGCCGCTCCGGTTGCTGCGGCGCGTCATCCCACCGCTCCGGTTCGGAGGCGTCCAGCTGGACCTCGGCTACCTGGTGCTGATGCTGCTGTGCACCTTTGCGATGAGGATCGTCGGTGCCTTCGCCGCTCTGTAGAAATCCGTTCCACGCCGCGGTCAGCGCGGGGTGGCGCAGGTCAAGCGGGCGCCCAGTCCGCTACGGTGACACCATGATCGGTGGCACCCCCGTCCACGATCGGCCCGTACACACACCGAGGTGACGACAATGGCGCTGCTCACGGCAGACGACGTCCTCAACAAGAAGTTCCAGCCGACGAAGTTCCGCGAGGGTTACGACCAGGACGAGGTCGACGACTTCCTGGACGAGGTCGTGAACACGCTGCGGGTGGTCGCGGCGGAGAACGAGGAGCTCAAGGCGAAGCTCGCCGCGGCCGAGGCACGGGTCGCGCAGCTCGGCGGGGGCGAGGCCCCTGCCCCCGCACCCGCTCCCGAGCCGGCCCGTGCGCCCGCCCCGGAGCCGGAGCCGGTGGCTGCGGCCGAGCCGGTGAGCGAGCCCCAGTCGGCCGCGAGCATGCTCGCCCTGGCCCAGAAGGTCCACGACGAGTACGTGAACAACGGCAAGGCCGAGGCCGAGCGGATCGTCGGCGAGGCCCGGACCAGCGCCGAGCAGACCGTGCGTGAGGCCGAGGACCAGAAGAACCGCACGCTCGGCCAGCTCGAGCAGGAGCGCGCCCTCCTCGAGCGCAAGATCGACGAGCTGCGCGTCTTCGAGCGCGACTACCGCACCCGCCTCAAGAGCTACCTCGAGGGCCTGCTGAACGACGTCGAGGGTCGCGGAAGCAACGCCTCCCTCCCGCCGGTTCGCTGAGCGAACCGCGTCGCACCTCACCGACGGCGGACCCCGTAGCGGGTCCGCCGTCGCGGTGTGACCAGCCGGAGGAGACGGCCGCCATGACAGACCCGCACCCCGATCCTGACGGGGAAGAGGCCCGGATCGCTGGTGCCGGCCACGGTGGCGCGACGTCGGCGAGCAGGCGATCCGGCCGTCGGACGCATGTGGTCACCCTGTTCGTGATCGCGGCAGGCGTCCTGCTCGCCGACCTCCTGAGCAAGCAGGCGGCGCTGGCCGGCCTGGCGTCGGGCGACGTCATCGCCCTCCCGGGTGGGTTCTTCTCGCTCCGGCTCGTGCTCAACCCCGGGGCGGCGTTCTCGTTCGCCACAGGCATGACGTGGGTCTTCACCCTCATCGCGACCGCGGTGGTGGTGGTGGTGGTCCGCGTGGCGCGGCGCCTGGACTCGCGGGCGTGGGCGGTGGCGCTGGGCCTCCTGCTCGGCGGCGCCGTCGGCAACCTTCTCGACCGCCTGTTCCGTCCCCCCGGCTTCGCCCGCGGGCACGTGGTGGACTTCATCGACTACGGCGGGATCTTCGTCGGGAACGTCGCCGACATCGCGATCGTGGTCGCGGCCGTCCTCATGGGCTGGCTCGCCTTCCGGGGCATCGGCGTGGACGGGACGCGCGAGGGGAGCGGTCGCGACGAGCGATCCACTCCCGAGGAGGACGACGGTGCGGGCAGCGGTTCCGCTGACGCCGGGGAGCCCGGACGTGCCTGAGGTCCGCGCGCTGCCGGTTCCCGCCGGGCTGGCCGGCGAGCGGGTGGACGCCGCCCTGGCGCGCCTCCTCGGCCTGTCCCGGAGCCGCGCTGCGGACCTGGCGGAGGACGGCGCGGTCCTGCTCGACGGCCGACCGGTCGCGAAGTCGGATCGCTTGGTCGCGGACGCCTGGCTGGAGGTCACCCTTCCCGACGTCGCCGCATCTGCCGCGCCTACGCCGTCGGCCGTCCCCGGTCTGGTCGTCGTGTACGACGACGCCGAGCTCGTGGTGGTGGACAAGCCCGTGGGGGTAGCCGCGCACCCGAGCCCGGGGTGGACCGGCCCCACCGTGATCGGAGGGCTCGCGGCGGCCGGATACCGGATCGCGACTTCGGGCGCGGCCGAGCGCCAGGGCGTGGTGCACCGGTTGGACGTCGGGACCTCGGGCCTGATGGTGGTGGCCAAGAGCGAGAGCGCGTATTCGCGGCTCAAGCAGGCGTTCCGCGATCGCACGCCGGAGAAGATCTACCACGCGCTCGTCCAAGGGCACCTGGATCCCTCGGCCGGGACCGTCGACGCACCGATCGGCCGGCACCCCACCGCTGACTACAAGTGGGCAGTCGTGGCCGGCGGCCGGGATTCCGTGACCCACTACGCGACCATCGAGGCGATGCGCGGGGCGTCGCTCCTGGAGATCCACCTCGAGACGGGGCGGACGCACCAGATCCGTGTGCACATGGCGGCGTTGCGGCACCCGTGCGTCGGGGACCTGACGTACGGCGCGGACCCCACGCTCGCGGCCCGGCTCGGACTTACTCGGCAGTGGCTCCACGCGGTCCGGCTCGGCTTCCCCCACCCCGCGACGGGGGAGTGGGTGGAGTTCTCGTCCGATTACCCGGAGGACCTCCAGCGTGCCCTCGACGTCCTGAGGGCGGCATGAGCGCCGTGGAGGTCCGGCGGGTGACGGACGAGGACGACCTCGCCGCGGCCTTCGCGCTGCGGACGGAGGTGTTCGTGGTGGAGCAGCACGTCCCGCCGGAGGAGGAACTCGACGCCGCGGACACCAGCCCCACCACCACGCACGTGGTCGCGGAGCTGGACGGCGCCGTCGTCGGCACGGGCCGCCTGCTGACGGACCCCGCCCACCCGGGCGAGGTCCACATCGGGAGGGTGGCGGTGGCGCGCCGCGCCCGCGGTACCGGGGTCGGGGAAGCGGTGATGGCCGCCCTCGAGGAGATCGCCCTGGCCGAGCATGCCGTCGCCGGGGCCGACGGCGTGCGGCGGGTGCGGGTGGAACTGAGCGCCCAGGAGCAAGCCCTGGGCTTCTACCGGCGGGTCGGCTACGCCGTCGACGAGGCGCGGCGTTACCTCGACGCCGGGATCTGGCACCGCGACGCCGTCAAGGTGGTCGCCGAGCGCTGAGCGGGGACGAGCGACGCGCCGCGTGACCCGCGGTTCCGGACGGCGCGGCGGGAGGGAGGTCCGGCGCCGACCTACACTCTCCCGCATGGCTGCGTCGGAGGGTTTCGCTCACCTCCACGTGCACTCCGAGTACTCGATGCTCGACGGCGCGGCCCGGGTCGGGGAGATGTGCGCGGAGGCCGCTCGGCTCGGTCAGTCCGCGCTCGCGATCACCGACCATGGCTACCTCTTCGGCGCCTTCGACTTCTGGAACCAGGCACGCAACCACGGCATCAAGCCGATCATCGGCATCGAGGCCTACGTCACGCCGGGAACGAGCCGGTTCGACCGCACGCGCGTCCAGTGGGGCGAGGCGAGCCAGCGCTCCGACGACGTCTCCGCGGGCGGCGCCTACACACACCTGACGATGTGGGCGCGGACCACGGCCGGGATGCACAACCTCTTCCGGCTCGGGTCCCTCGCCTCGCTCGACGGGCAGTGGGGCAAGTGGCCCCGCATGGACCGCGAGCTGCTCTCGACCTACGCCGAGGGCCTCATCGCCACCACGGGTTGCCCGTCCGGGGAGGTGCAGACGCGCCTGCGGCTGGGGCAGTTCGACGAGGCGGTCCGGGCGGCCGGGGAGATGCAGGACCTGTTCGGCAAGGACTCGCTCTACGTCGAGGTCATGGACCACGGGATCGAGATCGAGAGCCGCGTGACGGCGGACCTCATCCGGGTCGCGAAGGCGATCGGCGCGCCCTTCGTCGCGACGAACGACTCGCACTACACCAAGGCGGAGGACGCCCACGCGCACGAGGTCCTCCTCTGCGTCCAGTCGGGCTCGACGCTCGCGGATCCGGGCCGCTTCAAGTTCGAGGGCTCGTCGTACTACCTGCGCTCCACGGACGACATGCGGCGCACCTTCGCGGAGTTCCCCGGGGCCTGCGACAACACGCTCGTGATCGCCGAGCAGTGCGAGGTGGCGTTCAACACCGGCGCCAACTACATGCCGCGGTTCCCGGTGCCGGAGGGCGAGAGCGAGGACTCGCACTTCGTCAAGGAGGTGGAGCGGGGTCTGGGGCGGCGCTACCCGGCCGGCATCCCGGACGCCGTGCGGACCCAGGCGGACTACGAGAGCGGCGTCATCACGTCGCTCGGATTCGCGGGCTACTTCCTCGTGGTCGCCGACTTCATCAACTGGGCGAAGTCCCAGGGCATCCGCGTGGGCCCGGGGCGCGGCTCCGCCGCCGGCTCGATGGCCGCCTACGCGATGGGGATCACCGAACTCGACCCGCTCGAGCACGGCCTGATCTTCGAGCGCTTCCTCAACCCCGAGCGCGTCTCGTGGCCCGACGTCGACGTCGACTCCGACGAGCGCCGGCGCGGCGAGGTCATCCGGTACGTCACGGAGAAGTACGGCGACGACCGGGTGGCGCAGATCGTCACCTACGGCACGATCAAGGCGAAGCAGGCGCTCAAGGACGCCTCGCGCGTGCTGGGCTTCCCTTTCGCGATGGGGGAGAAGCTCACCAAGGCGATGCCCCCGGCCGTGATGGGCAAGGACGTCTCGCTCTCGGGGATGCTCGACTCCTCGCACGAACGCTACGCCGAGGCCGAGGAGTTCCGGCAGGTGGTTGCCGACGACCCGGACGCGCAGCGGGTCCTCGAGACGGCTCGTGGCCTGGAGAACCTCAAGCGGCAGTGGGGTGTCCACGCGGCCGGCGTCATCATGTCGAGCGAACCGCTGCTGGACATCATCCCGATCATGAAGCGCCCGCAGGACGGCGCGATCATCACGCAGTTCGACCAGCCCACCTGCGAGTCCCTCGGGCTGATCAAGATGGACTTCCTCGGCCTGCGCAACCTCACGATCCTCGACGACGCGCTGGCGAACATCGTGGCGAACGGCAAGCCGGCGATCCGGGTCGAGGACCTCCTGCTCGACGACCGGCCTACGTACGAGTTGCTCTCCCGCGGCGACACGCTCGGCGTGTTCCAGCTCGACGGCGGCCCGATGCGCGCGCTGCTGCGCCAGATGCGCCCCGACTCCTTCGAGGACATCTCCGCCGTCATCGCCCTGTACCGGCCGGGTCCGATGGGGATGAACTCCCACACGAACTACGCGCTGCGCAAGAACGGCCTGCAGAAGGTCGAACCCATCCACCCCGAGCTCGCCGAACCGCTCGAGGAGATCGTGGGTCTCACCCACGGCCTCATCGTCTACCAGGAGCAGGTGCAGCGCGCGGCGCAGAAGCTGGCCGGCTACACGCTCGGCCAGGCCGACCTGCTGCGGCGGGCCATGGGCAAGAAGAAGAAGGAGATCCTCGACAAGGAGTTCGTCCCGTTCGAGGCCGGGATGCGCGAGCGTGGGTACTCGGACGCCGCCATCAAGGCGGTGTGGGACACCCTCGTCCCGTTCGCGGGATACGCCTTCAACAAGGCGCACTCGGCCGCGTACGGCGTCGTCTCCTACTGGACTGCGTTCCTCAAGGCGAACTACCCCACCGAGTACATGGCCGCCCTTCTTACATCGGTGCGGGACGACAAGGACAAGTCGGCCCTCTACCTCGCCGAGTGCCGCCGGATGGGCATCACGGTCCTGCCGCCGGACGTCAACGCGTCATCGGCGACGTTCACGGCCGTCGGCGCCGACATCCGCTTCGGCTTGACGGCCATCAGGAACGTCGGGGCCAACGTGGTGGACGCGATCATCGCGGCGCGCGCCGAGAAGGGGGCGTTCACCTCCTTCACCGACTTCCTCGACAAGGTCCCGGCGGTGGTCTGCAACAAGCGGACCATCGAGTCGCTGATCAAGGCGGGGGCGTTCGACTCCCTCGGGCGCAGCCGGCGATCCCTGGTCCTGGTCCACGAGCAGGCGGTCGACCTCGTGGTGGACGTCAAGCGGAACGAGGCGGTCGGGCAGTTCGACCTCTTCGCCGACCTCGGTGCCGATCTCCTGGCCGACGCCGGACCCTCCTTCGCGCTCGAGGTTCCCGACCTCCCGGAGTGGGACAAGGGCGAGCTGCTCGCCTTCGAGCGGGACATGCTGGGTCTGTACGTCTCCGACCATCCGCTGCAGGGCCTGGAGCAGGTGCTGAGCCAGAAGTCGGACTGCTCGATCGCGACGCTCCTCGCCGACGAGGCGCGCCCGGACGGATCCACCGTGGCGATCGCGGGCCTCATCACGAGCTTGCAGCGGAAGATGTCGAAGCAGGGCAACGCCTGGGCCGTCGCCACGGTCGAGGACATGGACGGCGCGATCGACGTCCTCTTCTTCGGCGAGACCTACCTCGCGTACTCCACGCTGCTGGCGCAGGACGTCGTCGTCGTGGTCAGGGGCCGGATTCGACGCCGGGACGACGGCGTGCAGCTCCAGGCGAACGAGATGTCGGTCCCCGACGTGAGCGCCGCCCAGGACGCGCCGGTCACGCTCACGCTGGCGACCAACCGGTGCACCCCGCCCGTGGTCGAGGGTCTCAAGTCGATCCTCACCAACCACCCCGGGATGACCGAGGTGCGCCTGCGCCTGACCAGCCCCGACCGCGTGACGGTGCTCCGGCTCGAGGACGCGTTCCGGGTGAGCCCCTCGCCCGCGCTGTTCGGCGACCTCAAGGCGCTCCTGGGCAGCGGCTGCCTCCAGTCCTGACGCCCCCGCCCATTCCCCGCCTTCCCCCCCGCCATTCCCCCCGCCGAACGCGGGGTTGTTCGGCGAAAGGACGCCCATTCGCC
>JARKOU010000030.1 GCA_029975645.1 Actinomycetales bacterium | reverse complement strand
TCACCGCCATCCGGAGCCCCCTTTTCCCTCCAGCAACGTGAGCTTGACCGCCAGCTCCTTCACCGCCTCCGACAACCGGGCGACCTCGGCGTTCGCTGCCTCCAACTCGACATCCCGCGGGGTCTTTCCCACCCCCGGTTTTCGACGCCGACAGGGCGCTCAGGGCGCCTTCCTTGGCGACCTGGCGGAGCTTCATGATCGTGGAGCGGTCCACCCCGGCCGCCTCGGCAGCCTGGTTGATCGTGGTCTCACCGCGCACGAGCTGGAGGAAGATCTCGTACTTCACCGACGGCGCCAACAGCTTCTTCGCGCGCCGCTGGGGACTCGCCGGGACCGCCCCGGCAGCGTTGTTCGACACGGACATCGACACTCTCTCTCGGGTCAGCCAGACCCCCACAGTGTGGTCTGATCACACCCCCAAAATGCGACACGATCCCTGACGCAAGACAGGACCGCCTAGTAACACGACGGTCACCAGCCCTTCGACGTATCCACCCAAGCCACAGCACACATCCACGTACCTAGCCCGACCCAATTACGCGGAACCCGGGAGTAACCCTCTGACTAGAGAAACACGCCTCCCGAGGCCCCTGGCCTGGACACTGAAACCCCTAGTCGTGACGCTCAAAATGACCCGTAGGATCCATACCCCCTAGTGGCCCCTGAAATGGGGGTGCGAGAGGTGTTGGTCGGTACCAAACTCGGTACAGCGCCGCAGGCCTTCACGTGACGTCATCCCCGGCACCACCAGACGTCGTCCGTCACACCTGAGGGCCCACATGGGGCCGCGCTCTCCCAGTGACGCCCTTGGCGACCATCTGCCGGGAACGTGGCGGTCACCATCCGGCAGGTAGAGAGCTTCACCGGCATGATTCCTTTCATGATCATCGTCCGGATGACCCGCAAGCTCGCCGACCGCATCGGCCCCTGCACCAAGACCGAACACGACCAGCCCAGCAGTCCCCTAGGGGACTGGCACGCCACCGCCCTGCCCTGGCGTCCACAACAACTCGCCCTGATCGTCAACGACCAGACACTGCTCCCGGTCCTGCTCCCCCTCGCCCCCGCCAAGACGATGCTCGACCGGTTCCCCCACCAGCTCGCAGAAGTCCTCACCGCGTTGAGGACACATCCAGACGACCTGACACGAATCGTGGACGCTTGCGCCACCTACCGGACCGCGCCCACCAGCAGTCGCAGCGTGATCGGCTCGATGAACGAGTTCACCCACCTCGCCAGCCACCACCGTCACGAACTCGGCACCAACGCCCACCTCATCGCCTTGTCCGCCCGGTTGGCTCACACACCCTGCGGCCCGCTCTACAAACGACGCGTCACCCCCGCCGAAGAACTCAAAGCCCTCTTGGGCTAACCCTCACCCACGTTCCAGGAGCTACGACGAGCCTCACTCACAGCTTGCGTAGTTGGGTAGCCAACGGGCCGAGTTGGTTCTCGACGATGTCAATGATCAGGTCCGGATTGACCCGGAAGTACTCATGCACCACGACATTGCGAAGCCCAGCGATCGCAGCCCACGGCACGTCAGGGAACTGATCACGCGTCGCGTCGGGGAGCGCCCGGACAGCCTCGCCAATGACCGCCAGATTCCGCAGCACAGCGTCATAAGCCATCGAAGCGAACTCACCCGAACGCAGATGCGGCTCGTAGGCCTGACACCGCTCGATCGCCGCCAGAATGTCCGCAACACGCTCGAGTTCGGACCTGCTCACACCCGAACCGCCTCAGCCATCGCCGCCTGTGAAACACCCTCACGCAACAACGAGCCGGCAACCACGTCCACACGAGTTCCCAGCAGCAGGCCGAACTCCTCCGCAATGCCAGCAACCCGCAAGAGTTCGTTTCCCGCATCAGGCAGCAGATCCACCAGCAGGTCCACATCACTACCCGACGTCGCATCCCCACGAGCCACCGACCCGAACAAGCGAGGGTTCACCGCCCCGTAACGAGCCAGGATGCCATCCAGGGCACGCCGATGCCGAGCAACCGCTGCCCGCAGCGAAACGCTCTCCACCGTCGCCACACCCATGCACAAAGCCTACCGGCCACTGCGCCTACTACCAGGAGTCGGCGAGTTCGCCATCCAGCGCGCGTCTAGAGTCGGGGTTACCGGTCTACCCAAGGATCTGCCGAGCCCCCGTCTAACCAGCTGCCGAGTCGCAAGCCACAGTTGACGGCCGGAGTCCAACCTTTGATCAAGTCGGCCGAGTCGCCAGCTCACGGGCCCACGGAGGATCAGCTCCTTCCCGAGACACGGTGACTGCTGCGAGTTGGGCGGCCCTACTAAGGGTCACCCTGACAGCAGGGGCACGAGATCACGACGGCTGTCGACGCCGGTCTTGGTGAAGACGGACTTCAGGTGATCCTGGATCGTGTACGGCGCCAGGTGGAGATCATGTGCAATCGACGCGGTGTCCAGTCCCCGTGCCACCCTGCCGACGACATCGGCCTCGCGAGCGGTGAGTCCGAACGCTCGCACGAACAGGTCGAGCCGCTCTGCGGGGGTGGTCGGTTCCACCGACACGATGATCGTGCCCGAGGGCCACAACCGCGCGGCACGCACCGCGACCCAGCGCCCGTCCCCCAGGTGGGTTCGAGCCTGCGGGTCGTGCCCATCGACGCCCGCCTCGACCGCTAGGAGCTGGGCCGCCACGTTCAAGGCCGCGGCTGGGACCGGCGCCAGCCCCTGGGCAGCAGGCAACAGCCGCCGCAGACGGTCCTCCATCCCGGAGGTGCTGCCCTGGATCCTCAGGTCGGCGTCCAGGAGCAGGGTCGCCGGGCCCGGAGGGTCGAGCCGGCCCGACGGCAGTCGGCGCAGGGTGTCTGCCTGCGCCGCCCGCAGGGCGGCGGTGATCTCGTCCAGCACGGACGTCGCCGCCAGCCTTGCCTTGCAGGCGCGCCAGCGCCGCTTGTCACCGAAGTCTCCGACGACCCTCTCGATGAGGTTCGCCATGGTCATGTCTCCTTGTCCTTGAGGTGGGCGATGCGATCGGTGAGGAAGCCCCACGTCTGGAAGAACTCCTCGAGGTACGCGCGGCCGGTGGCGTTCAGCGAGTACACCTTGCGGGGCGGGCCCTTCTCGGAGGGCACTCTCTCGACGTCCACCAGGCCGCGCTGCTCGATGCGCACGAGCAGCGCGTACACGGTCCCCTCGGCGATGTCGCTGAAGCCCTGCTCCCGCAGCCACGCCGTGATCTCGTAGCCGTACGCCGGGCGGCCGGCGAGGATCGCGAGGACGATGCCCTCGAGTGTCCCCTTGAGCATCTCGGTCATCTGCCTGCCCATGCCGCCTCCTACTCTGCGTTACTGACTACTAGTGCATAGTAACGCTGAATAGCGGTTTGGCAAGTGGGTCCTGCGGACGCCGGCCCCTCGCCCTGGCGATCCCGCGTCGGGCGTTCAACGCCGACTGCTGCTGCCCGCGTCCGGGCGCGTGCGGACAGCAGCTGATGACCCCACGTTCACGCCCGGCATCGTCGCCGGGCTGGTCGGCGCCGCCGCGCTCGGCACCCGGCGGTCGCGCGAGCCCCGGACCGCCTGCCTCACCCCGCCAGGGCGGGCACGTAGAACTGCGTCGTCGCCGCCACGCCGGACGCCACGGTCGCCGGATCGGCGCCCGCGGCCCGGTGCGCCTCGCCCCACGCGCGGGCGGACGCCGTGTTGAAGGCCCGCAGCGCCGGATCACTGCCCAGGTCCTCCGTCGAGGGGAGCTCCTCCCCGCCCAGGTAGAGGGCGAGGCCGAGCAGGCCCCCGTCCCACCCCACGCCGACCGACCCCGGGCCGAACCGGTCCCAGAACTCGGGCGGCACCTGGGCCCGGTGCTCGAGGTGCAGCCGGGTGCCGCCGGGCACCTCCCGGAGGGTCACCTCCACCAGGGACGCGTCGAGCGCGCCGACCGGCCCCATCTCCCACGTCACCACCAGCCGGTCCGGCCTCTCGCACTGCCGCACGACGCCGCCGGCGTTGCCCTCGAACTGGTAGCGCCCCCCAGGACCAGGTCCCCGGACACGGGCAGGAACCACCGGGCGAGCCGGTCGGGTTCGGTCAGCGCGTCCCAGACGTCCGCGCGCGGCGCGCGGTAGGTGCGCGCCAGCGCGACCACGTGGGCCGGGCCGGCCGGCACCTCGCCCTCGGCGACACGGCGCTCCACCGCGGCCAGTTCGTCCATCAGGTCCCTCATGACTGCCTCCTTCGTCGGGGTGCGGCATGTGCCGCCTCGCTCGTGGAGGCTCCGGCCCGCCGGGGCGGCCGGCCGCGCGCCAGCTCGGTCTCCAGCGCGTCGAGACGCTGGGACCAGAACCCGCGCAGGCCGGCGAGCCAGGACTCAGCGGCCAGCAGCCGCTCGGGGTGCAGGGCGTAGAACCGCCGCGCCCCCTCGGCCCGGACGGTCACCACCCCCGCCTCCCTCAGCACCCTCAGGTGCTGCGAGACGGCCGGCTGGCTGATCCCGAACTCCTCGCGGACGAGGGCCACCAGGCCGCCGGCCGACAGCTCGCCGACCTGTGCCAGGTGCTCCAGGACCCGCCGCCGGACCGGGTCGCCCAGCGCGTCGAAGGCCTCCACGGGTTCCAGCATGACGCGGGGCGGTCTATAAGTCAATCCTTATATGAGGGGCGAGGTCGCGCGGACGGCCGGGGAGAGCGGCACCGCCTGCTGCCACAGCTCCCGGCAGGCGGCCAGGTAGCGCTCGACGACGACGTCGACGAGTCGCGGGTGGTCGCCGAGCGGCGCCGTCGTGACGTCCCCACCGGACGCCTCCAGCCTGCGCTGGAAGTACCCCCGGCCGACCAGGTAGGACGCCACGGCGACGCGTCCGCGCGAGGAGCAGGCCCGCGCCTCCGCCACCGCGTCCTCCACCGTGGGGGACGACGCGGCGAGGAAACCCACCGTCACCGGCCCCGGCCAGCGTTCCGCGAGCGCCTCCCCCACGGCGTGCGCCACGACGGCGGCCTCCGCCCGGGACGACCCGGCGACGCCGAGCACCACCGGGGTCCGGTAGTGGACCTCGGTGGCGTGGAGCCGCTCCATGAGCACGTCGACGAGCGCCTCGTGGGGGCCGAGAGGGCCGGACGACGCCACCGCCCCGGGGTGTCGGGCCACGGCGGCGGCCACATCGACCTCGACGTGGTACCCGAGGGTGAGCAACAGCGGGACGATGACGACCCGCTCCCCCGCCGCGACGAGCGCGTCGACCACCTCGTCCAGCGTCGGCCGCTGCACGTCCACGTACGCGTCGCGGACGACGACCCCGGGCAACCGGTACCGGGCGGCGTCGGCGATGGCGAGGGTCGTCCCCCTGCCGTAGGGGTCGTCGGTGCCGTGCGCGCACAGGACCAGGACGGGGGCCCTCACGAGGCCACCTCCAGCCGGTAGCCGCGGCGCGGCACCGTGCGGACCAGCGACCGGTCGCCCAGGCCGTCCCGCAGCCGGGCCACGGCGACCTCGGCCGCGTGCGGGTCCGCGGACGCCCCGGGCAGGACGCCCAGGATCGCCTCCCGGGTCACGACGCCGCCCCCGGCGTCCACCAGCGCGCGCAGGACGCCCAGCTGGACGGGGGTGAGCGCGAGCGTGACGCCGCCGAGGGTGGCCGACTCGCGCTTGAGGCGCAGGACGCCGCGGGCCGTGGCCAGCTCGGTCACCCCGCGCCCCGACAGGGCCGCCGTCAGCTCGCGGACCAGCGCCCCCATCCGGAACCGGTCCGGGACGAGCGGGGACAGCCCGAGCTCCTGCAGCGGCGCTGCGGTGACGGGTCCCACCGTCGCCGGGAGCACGGCACCGGCCATGGCCGCGACCACGGCGTCCCGCAGGCCCTCCCGCTGCGACGCCGCCAGGAACTCGACAACGCCGGGGGCCGACGTGAACGCGACGGCGTCCACCTGGGCGTCCGCCACCAGCCGGACCGCGCGCGACACGGCCGAGGGGTCGGGGGGCGGGCCCCACCGGTAGACCACGAGCGACGTCACGCGCGCGCCGAGGAGCAGCAGGAGGTCGTCGAGTCCGTCGCTGCCCGACCCGTGGTGCTGGACCGCGACGTGCAGGCCGCGGACGCCCTCGGTGCCGAACAGGTCCTTGATCTCGGCCGCCGTCTCCGACTCCGCGACCCAGTCGGCCGTGAGCCCGGCGCCGTGGATGGCGCCCTGCGCCTTGGGGCCGCGCGCGATGAGCCGGGCCTCACGGAGGACCGCGACCAGGTCGGGGGCGATGCCGACCGCATCCGCCGCCTCCATCCACCCCCGGAAGCCGACGCCGGTCGTGGCCACGACGACGTCCGGGGGGTCGGCGAGCAGGGCCCGCGTCCGGCCGACGAGCTCCGCGTCGTCCACGTGCGGGACGATCGACAGCACCGGCGCGTGGATCACCTCTGCCCCGCGCCGCGCCAGGGCCGCGCCGAACTCGGTCGCCCGCCGCTTGGCGGTGATGAGCACGCGCGACCCGGCCAGCACCCGGTCGGTGCCGGCCATCGCGTCCGGCCGTGGGGTCGCCATTCAGCTCGCTCGCGCCAGGGCCGCCCGGACGAGCCGCGGCGGCGCCTCCGCCACCACCTGCTCGCCGACGTGGACGTGGCCGTCGCGGACGGTCACCCGCCACGCGCCGAGCGCCGCGCCGGCGTCCGTCGTGCACACGCCCGTCTCCAGGTCGTAAGCCTGCTTGTACATGGGCGAGAAGATGACCGGCACCTGCTCGCCGTCGCGCTCACGGGAGCCGACGAGCCCCCGCGCCATCACGTTGGCGTGCGCGAACGGGCACCACATGCCGACCGCGTACACGCGGTCGTCGTGGGTGCGGACGATCGCGACCTGCCGGCCGCCGACCAGCGCAGCGACCGGGCGCTCGGGAAGCAGCTCCACCAGGTGGCAGACCGGCTCGCCCAGGGCGTCGTGGGGGTGGTTCATCGCACTCCTCCTCGTCCGAGGGCCGGCCCGCTGATGAGGACGGGACGGCGTTCCGAATCGACGAGGTCGACGCCGGCCGCCCGCTCCTCGTGGCTGGCAGGGCGCGGCTGCCCCCGCTCGGCGACGTAGAGCAGGTTGTCGTCGACCGCGTCGGCGGCGTTGACGAAGCCCGCGAACCGGGCGAGCTTCGCCGGGTCCTCCAGCACGTCGCGCCACTCGTCGCTGTACTGGGCCACGTGGGCGGCCATGGCGGCGTCGAGGTCGGCGGCGATCCCCAGGGAGTCCTCCAGGATGACCGCGCGCACGTGGTCGAGGCCGCCCTCGATGTCCTCCAGCCAGGACGCCGTGCGCTGCAGCCGGTCGGCGGTGCGCACGTAGTACATGAGGAACCGGTCGATGGTGCGCACCAGGTCCTCGGAGTCGAGGTCCTCGGCCAGCAGGACCGCGTGCCGGGGGGTGAAGCCGCCGTTGCCGCCGACGTAGAGGTTCCAGCCCTTGTCGGTGGCGATGACGCCGACGTCCTTGCCCCGCGCCTCCGCGCACTCGCGGGCGCACCCGGAGACACCCAGCTTGAGCTTGTGGGGTGAGCGCAGGCCGCGGTAGCGCAGCTCCAGCTCGACCGCCATCCCCACCGAGTCCTGGACCCCGTAGCGGCACCACGTGCTGCCCACGCAGGACTTCACCGTGCGCAGCGCCTTGCCGTAGGCGTGGCCCGACTCGAAGCCGGCGTCCACGAGGCGCCGCCAGATGTGCGGCAGCTGGTCGATGCGGGCGCCGAACAGGTCGATGCGCTGGCCCCCGGTGATCTTGGTGTAGAGACCGAAGTCGCGGGCGATCTCGCCGATCACGATCAGCCCCTCGGGCGTGATCTCCCCGGCGGGCACGCGGGGCACCACCGAGTAGGTGCCGTCCTTCTGGATGTTGGCCAGCACGTGGTCGTTGGTGTCCTGCAGGGACGCCTGCTCGCCGGCCAGGATGTGGCCGTGGCCCAGGCTGGCCAGGATGGAGGCCACCACCGGCTTGCAGATGTCGCAGCCGCGGCCGCGGCCGTGGCGTCCGATGATCTCGGAGAACGTCGTGAGGCCCGTGACGCGGACCACGTCGAACAACTGGGCCCTCGACAGCTCGAAGTGCTCGCACAGGGCGTTGCTGACGGTGACGCCGGACCGCTCGAGCTCGGTGGTGACGAGCTTGCGGACCAGCGGCAGGCAGGAGCCGCAGCTGGTGCCTGCCCGCGTGCAGGCCTTGACGCCGGCGACGTCGGTGCAGCCGCCGTCGGTGACCGCGCACCGGATCGACCCGGCGGTGACGTTGTTGCAGGAGCAGACGGTCGCCTCGTCCGGCAGGTCCGCCTGGGGCGCCGCGCCCTCCAGCCCGGCCGGCACGAGGTGGAGTGCAGGGTCGCAACCGAGCGGGCGACCCACCAGCGGGCGGAGGCCGGTGTAGGCAGACGCGTCGCCGACCAGGATCCCGCCGAGCAGCGTCTGCGCATCGTCGGACAGCACGAGCTTCTTGTAGACGCCCGCCACCGGGTCGGCGTACACGACCGAGAGCGACCCGTCGGCCGAGCCGAAGGCGTCGCCGAAGCTGGCCACGTCGACCCCCAGCAGCTTGAGCTTGGTCGACAGGTCGGCGCCCGCGAACGTGCCCTGCCCGCCGAGCAGCTGGTCGACGGCCACCTCGGCCATGGTGTAGCCCGGGCCGACCAGGCCCCAGACCCGCCCGGCGACGTGCGCGACCTCGCCGATCGCGAAGATGTCGGGATCGGGGGTGCGGCACGTCTCGTCGACCAGGATGCCGCCGCGCTCGCCCACGGGCAGCCCGGCAGCGCGGGCCAGCTCGTCGCGTGGGCGGACGCCGGTGGCGAAGATGACGACGTCGACGTCGATGGCCGACCCGTCGGAGAAGGTCATCCGCTCCACCTCGTGACGGCCCTCGATCGACGACGTGGCCGTCCCCACGCGGACCTCCACGCCCAGGCCCTCGATCAGCTGGCGCAGCGCCTCCCCGCCGCCGTCGTCCACCTGGAGGGGCATGAGGCGCGGGGCGAACTCCACGACGGTGCTCCGGGCACCCAGCTTCTGCAGCGCACCGGCGGCCTCCAGGCCGAGCAGGCCGCCGCCGATCACGGCGCCGCGCACCGGACGCCCTGGACGGGACGCCGCCAGGCCCTCCACGTAGCCGCGCAGGGCCGCCACGTCGTCGATGGTGCGGTAGACGAAGCACCCGGGCAGCTCGCGGCCCGGCACCGGCGGCATGAACGCGTACGAGCCGGTGGCCAGCACCAGCGCGTCGTACGCCATAGTCAGGCCGCCGTCGGTGGTCACCGTGTGGTTCGCGGGGTCGATGGACTCGACGGTGACGCCCTTGCGCAGCCGGACCTGCGGGTCCGCCCACAGGTGGTCCTCGCCGAGGTTCAGCAGTTCGGGATCACGCTTCTCGAAGTAGCTCGTGAGGGCGACGCGGTCGTACGGCGGGCGGGGCTCCTCGGCGAGAACGGTGACCCGCCACTCGCCCGCCTCGTCGCGCGCCCGCAGCGCCTCCACGAAGCGGTGGGCGACCATGCCGCCGCCTACCACTACGCACAGCTTGCTCATCGGGGCCTCCTGGGTGGGTTGTGGGCTTCGGTGTCGGTTCCCACGCTAAGCGGACCGTTTTCCGAGCCTGTTGTGGTTGGGTTTCGGTCGTGTCACAGCCCACTCACGCCACGGCCGTGCCGGAGAGTGAGGGTTCCTTCCGCGGGGCTGCGCGCAGGGCGTCCACGAGCGCGCACACGTCGGAGGTGCAGCTGCCGCACCCGGTGGTGGCGCGCGTGGCCTCCGCCACCGCAGCGGCGGAGTCGGCCCCGGCCGCGACCGCGTCGGCGATCTGCCCCTTCGGCACCGCGTTGCACCGGCACACCACCGCGTCGTCGGGGAGGTCGACGACGGACGCCGCGGGGGCGGCCCCTGCCAGGGGGCGCGCGAGCAGCGCGGCCGGGTCCAGCGGGACGGCGGAGCGCGCCTCGAACGCGACGGTGAGGTCGGCGGCCACCTGCGGGTCGCCGACGCAGGTCGCCCCCACGAGCACGCCGTCCGCGACGGCGATGCGGACGCGGCGGCGTCCGACAGGGTCGACGAGGCCGAGCACGCGCGGGGCGCCGGGCGCCCACTCGTCGGCGGGGAACTCCCCCATCGTCACCGCGTCGAGCCCGTCCGCCTTGAGGCGGACCACGCCGCCGTCGCCACCGAGGGTGGGGCGGGGGCGGGGGCGTCCGGTGACCTTCTCGGCCAGGTGGTGGGCGACGACGCGGGCCTGCTCCCAGCCGGGCCCCAGCAGCCCCTGCACGCCGTGTCCGGTCTGGGCGCAGTCCCCGATCGCGTGGATGGCGGGGTCGTCCGTGCGGCAGTCGGCGTTGACCAGGATGCCGTGGCGCACCCACAGGTCCGCGGACGCCGCCAGCCGCGTGCGCGGGGCGATGCCGATCGCCACCACGAGCAGGTCGGCCGGGATGCGCCGGTCGTCGGTGAGCCGCACCGCGGCGAGCGCTCCGCCGGCGCGGCGCTCCACCCGCCGGATCCGGACGTCGGTCAGCACCGCGATGCCCTGGTCGGCCAGCCCGGCCGCGATGGCGCGACCGCTGTCGGGGTCGAACTGCCTGTCGATGGGGGTCGGCCCCCGATGGATCACGGTCGGACGGGCGTCCGGGGAGGCGTGCGCCACCGCAACGGCCGCCTCGACCCCGAGCAGCCCCCCGCCGAGCACCACGACCTGGGCGCCGGACGCGGCAGCCTCGCGCACCCGGCAGGCGTCGTCCCAGGTGCGGAGGGCGGTGACGCCGGGCAGCGGGACGCCCTCGGGGCCCTCGAGCCCGTCGATCTTCGGGAACAGCGGGTCGGCCCCCGTGGCGAGGACGAGCGTGTCGTAGGGGTGCTCGTCGCCGGTGGCGTCGGTGACGACGCGGCGCCGCCGGTCGATGTGGGACGCCGCCCGCGACCTCAGCAGCCGGACGCCGCGCGCCTCCGGGAACGTCAGCCCCCGGAGGTCCGCGTGGCCGGCGACGACCTCGGGCAGGAGGATCCGGTTGTAGGCGTGGTGCGGCTCGGCGCCCAGCACGGTGGTCTCCAGGCCGTCCACGCGGTGCGCGTCGAGTTCCGCGAGGAGCCGGTGGGCGACCATGCCGTGGCCGGCCACCACGAGGCGGTGCGCGCTCATGCGGCCCCCTCCTGCTCCTGGGCCCCGGGGACGTGCTCCACCCGGACCGCCGCCACCTTGAGTTCGGGCATGCCGGAGATCGGGTCGACGGCGGGGTTCGTGACGCGGTTGACGGCCCCCAGGTCGGGATAGTGGAACGGCATGAACACCGTGTCGGGCCGGGTGCCCTCGACGAGGCGGGCCCGGGCCTCGCACGACCCGCGCCTGGAGGTGACGGCCACCAGGTCGCCGGCGGCGATCCCGAGGCGCTGGGCCGTGAGGGGGTGGATCTCGACGTACGCGACGGGCTCCACGTCGTTGAGCGCGCGCACCCGCCGCGTCTGGGCACCCGACTGGTAGTGCTGCAGCACGCGCCCGGTGACGAGCAGGATCGGGAGCTCGGGCGTGAGCTCGTCGGCCGGCGGCGTGTGGTCCACGGGGTGCAGGACGGCGCGCCCGTCGGGCGTGGCGAACGCCTCGGCGAAGACGCGCGGCGTGCCGTCGTGGCCCGGCGACGGGCACGGCCAGTAGAGCTCCTCGCCCGCGGCGAGCCGCTCGTGGGAGAAGCCGGCGTAGTCGGCCACCCCGCCGGCGCTCGCACGCGCGAGTTCGGCGAAGACCTCGGCCGGGTCCGAACTGAACGGCACCGGGCTGCCGAGGCGCCGGGCAAGGTCGGCCCAGACCGCGAGTTCGTCCCGGACGCCGGGGGGCGCCTCGACCGCGCGGCGCCGGTGCAGGAGGCGCCCCTCCAGGTTCGTCATCGTTCCGGCCTCCTCGGCCCACTGGGTCACGGGCAGCACCACGTCGGCCATGGCCGCGGTCTCGGACAGCACGAAGTCGGCCACCACGAGGAGGTCCAGGGCGGCCAGCCGCTCGGTGAGGCGCACGGCGTCCGGGACGCTGACGACGAGGTTGGAGCCGTGGACGAGCAGCGCCCGGGGACCGCCGGGGGTGGCCAGGGACTCCAGCAGCGCGATCGCCGGCATGCCGGGCCCCGGCAGCGTGGCCGGGTCGACCCCCCACACGGCGGCGACGTGCGCGCGGGCGTCCGGGTCGGCGATGGAGCGGTAGCCGGGGAGCTGGTCGGCCTTGAGGCCGTGCTCGCGCCCGCCCTGCCCGTTGCCCTGGCCCGTCAGGCAGCCGTAGCCCGAGCCCGGGCGTCCAAGGAGGCCGAGGCAGAGGGCCAGGTTGATGGCGGCGGTGACGGTGTCGGTGCCGTGCGCGTGCTGCTCGGCGCCCCGCCCCGTGAGGACGTACGCGCCCCGGCCGCCCCGCGCCGGGCTGGCGTCGGCCAGCAGCCGGGCGGCGAGGCGCTGGTGCGTGACCGGCACGCCGGTGACCCGCTCGACCCGCTCCGGCCACCAGGCCGCCAGGCTGGCGCGGAGGTCGTCGACGCCGGAGGTCCGCTCGGCCACGTAGTCGAGGTCGACCAGGCCCTCACTCCACAGGATCTGGGTGATGCCCAGCAGCAGGACCAGGTCCGTGCCCGGGCGCGGCGCCAGGTGCAGGCCCTGGCCGTCCGCG
>JARKOU010000016.1 GCA_029975645.1 Actinomycetales bacterium | reverse complement strand
GGTGGGGCCAGGAGGGGTAGCCCGGCCCGGGTCATGGCCGACATCAGGGCGGGGCGGCGGCGGTAGGCCTCGCGCAAGCGGATGATCTCGGCGTCCGCCTCGGCTCGGTGTCCTGCCGTGTCGTAGAGGGCGCGTGCCTTGACGAGGAGATCGACGATGGCCGGGTACCGCTTGGAGTCGGGTGTGGTGAGGGACTCCAGTACCTGAGCCAGGCACAGGCGGGCTGCCCGGAGCGGGAAGCCGTCTTCGGAGGCGTCCACGAGTTCGCTCCATGCGTGGCCGGCGCCGAAGGCGTCCGCCGCCTCCCACGCGCGCGTGAGGTTCCCGTCGGCGAGGTGGAGTCTGACGAGGTGGGCGCCGCCGGTGCTGCCTGCCCGCTGGGTGGCCTGCTCGAACGCCCACGTGCGTTGTTCGTCCTGAGATCCGCACCGTTCCGCCACGGAGATCAGCAACCGGAACGCGTCCACGCTGAGGTCGCGCTCGAACAGGGTCCGCGCGATCGCGAGGGCGGCGTCCGGACGCCCACCGTCCAGGTAGACGTCGACGGCGTCCTCGTCGGGCACGATGGTGGGTCCCGCCCGCCAGGCGACGTCCACGCAGCCCTGGGTGAAGGCTCGGTCCAGCCACGCGAGGCCGTCCACCGGCCGTCCGGCGTCATGCAGCCGGCGGAGGATCTCCGGGTAATACGGGCGGTCACCTCCGGACAGCAGGGC
This sequence comes from Actinomycetales bacterium, assembly GCA_029975645.1. GTDB lineage: Bacteria > Actinomycetota > Actinomycetes > Actinomycetales > JAHECE01 > JAHECE01. The sequence continues at coordinate 600 of JARKOU010000016.1, read as the reverse complement.
GACGGCCCGTTCGATGTCGCCGTCGTGGTCGGCCAGTTCCAGCAGCATGCGATCGATCTCGCTGCGATAGGGGTCTGCTGCCGGTCCACCGCCGCCCAGCGTCGCGACACTCGTGCGGTAGGCGTCCCAGGCGGGTTCGTCGAACGCGTGGGCCACGGCGTCCAACGTGAGTGATGGCCAGCCGCCGTACTCGACCCGGAAGCGGACCACCCAGCGGGCGAGGCTGACCGGGTCGAGATGCCCGGCGACCGCGCGCCCGAATAGCGCCGACGCCCGTTCGGCCACCTCGAGCAGGGCGTCGGCGTTGTCGGCGTCCCGTGCCAGATCGCCGAGCCGGGTGAGTAGGTGCTGGAGCACTCTTCGCACCACGGGGTGGGCACCGCCGTCGAGGTGCCGCTCCAGTTCGTCGACGACCTCCTCGACCCCTTGAGCGCCGTCGTCGACGTCTTCGTAGAAGGGGTCGTGGTAGTCGAGGTCGACTCCGGCCAGCGCACCGTCCACGGCCACCAGGAGTTCGGAGGCCGTCGGCTCGTCCTCGGGTGTGGCGCGCAACTGCAGCGATCGCATGGCCTCGGGGCTGTACCCCGCCATCTCGAGCAC
>JARKOU010000015.1 GCA_029975645.1 Actinomycetales bacterium | reverse complement strand
TCCATCTACTGGCACATGGTCTCCAAGTTGCTGCTCGCGGTGCAGGAGACGCTGGAGCGGGCGGTCGCGGAGGAGGCGGACGACGCCGTCGTCGCGGCCCTGCGCGACGCCTACGAGGACGTGCGCCAGGGCCTCGGGTACTGCAAGAGCCCCGCGGTCTACGGGGCGTTCCCCACCGACCCGTACTCCCACACGCCCAAGGGCCACGGCGCCCGCCAGCCGGGCATGACGGGCCAGGTCAAGGAGGAGGTCCTCACGCGCCTGGGTGAACTGGGCCTGCGCGTGGCCGGCGGCCGCATCGCGATCCGGCCGATCCTGCTGCGCCCCACGGAGTGGACGACGGCGCCCGCCACGTTCGCGTGTCGCGACGTCAGCGGGCAGCAGCGGTCGATCGACCTGCCCGCGAACTCGCTCGCCTTCACCTTCTGCCAGGTCCCGGTGGTCTACCACCGTGGGGGCGACGCGGTGACGGTCACCGCCCACCTCGCCGACGGCTCCACGGCGGAGCACCACGGCGAGTTGAGCGCCGAACTCAGCGCCTCCATCTTCCGGCGAGGCGGACTGGTGGAAGCGCTGAGCGTTCACGTCCCGGCAGTGGTCGAGGTGTGAACACGCGCACGCGTCTTGCGCCCCGGCGCGCGCCTGGCCGCTAGGCGACGTCATCGAACAGGCTCGGGGGTGGTGGGTCTGTGTCCCGGTCGGGGACGTCGTGCGTGCCTCCGCCTTGGGGTGCGCCCCTGCCTGAAGGCCGGCCGATCTCATGATCGGCCGGGTTCATCAGGGGCGCGCTGCTTCCCGGAGGCAGACCTCTCCCCGGAGGTCGGCTACCCCTGTGATCGGCTCGGCTCTCTGGCGGGCGTCCGGGTCGCAGCCCGACGTCCGGCCCGGGGTCGGGCGGGGCAGTTCGATGATCCCGGGCGTCGTCGGGGTGGGGGATGGGGGTGCCGTCGGCTTCGGTGAAGTCCCATCGGGCTCGGGTGGGGTTGCGTCGGATGCGCAGGTGGCGGGTGTGGACGATGTCGTGGTGGTGCCAGCACAGCAGGACCCCGTTGGTCACGGACGTTTGCCCGCCGTGGGCGGCCCCGTGGCGGATGTGGTGGATCTCGCCGAACTTCGGGGGGCGGGTGCAGGTGGGGTAGGCGCAGTGCCGGTCGCGGGTGATGACGGCGCGGCGCAGCGCCCCGGTGTAGAGGCGTTCGGCGCGTCCGACGTCGAGGACCTGGGA
>JARKOU010000006.1 GCA_029975645.1 Actinomycetales bacterium | reverse complement strand
CAAGGTTGCGGCGTCCCTGACGTCCGCCGACGTTGCTCCGGCGATCGCTCGCTTCGAGCGGTCGTTCGCCTCCGGGCGCCAGCCGCTGCTCGGCGGCGGTCTGCTCGACCGGCTGACCGTGGACTCGGTGACCGACGACGTAGCCGTGCGGCGGCGTCCGGGGAGCACGTGCCGGGTGCGGACCGCCGGTGAGCAACTGGAATTGCTCCTCGGCGACCGCGTGGTCAGCGTGCCCGCAAGGATCCGCGGCGCGGTGGACGCCGTCCTCGCGCAGGAGGGGCCGTTCACGCCGGCCGATCTGGTGCAGCTGGACGCCGCCGGTGCGGTCGTCCTGGTGAAGCGGCTGGTTCGCGAGGGGCTGCTGGAAGTCGTGCGGTGACCGGCGCTCCCCCGGGCGGGCGCCGGCTCCCGGTCGACGTCGGCGTGCCCGACCGGCGGGGCTCGTACCGCTGTTCGGACGCCAGCCGCCTGCGGGACGAACCACTGACGGCAACGGCATCCACCGTGCGGGCGTTCCTGTTGCTGGAGGAGCCGGGCCCGTGGGGGCCGGCAGTGCTGCGGTGCCACCGGGTGCCCGATGGCGTCCGGGACCAGGCGCGGGCGTGGGAACGCGACCTCGGGCTGCGTCCACTGCTGGTGCGGCGTCCGGAGCGCTCGGGCCGGGTGAGCGGCGAGCCGCGGCGGGTGTTCGTGGTGAATGCCCGGCACGGGTGGGCGCAGACCGCGCTCGTGGACTCGCTCGACGAAGTCGCCAGCTGGGATCTGTCCGGCGTGCTCGGCGCCGGGGGCGTCGGGCTCGAACCGCACGCCGGGCCGCTGCTGCTGGTGTGCACCCACGGGCGCCACGACGCGTGCTGTGCCGAGCGGGGACGTCCGGTCGCGACGGCGCTCGCCGCGCGCTGGCCGGAGGAGGTGTGGGAGAGCTCACATCTGGGCGGCGACCGGTTCGCCCCGAACCTGCTCGTGCTGCCCGGGGGCCACGCGTACGGACGGCTCGACCCACCCGACGCGGTCGAGGTGGTCGCGCGACACCTGGCGGGGAAGATCACCCTCGACCGGCACCGCGGCCGCACGGTCGTCCCGTGGGTGGCCCAGGCGGCCGAGGCGGCCGTCCGGGCCCGGTTCGGCGAGACCGGGGTCGACGCCGTGAGCTCCCGCGTCCTGCGCCGCGACGCGGCGGGAGCGGACGTGGTCGTGCGCGTGCGGGGCCAGGCGGTCAGCGTCCGGGTGGACGTGGACGCGGACGCACCGGCGCGCCTCTCCTGCACAGCACCGCGCCCGGTCGCGGCGCCCGCCTACCGGATCTCGGTGGCCAGCTGGCACGACGGGCAGTAGGAGAAGCCGCGCTCCTGCGTGACCGGGCCGGCGTCGAGCTTCGACACCGGGGTGCCACAGGTGTGGCACGGGCGGCGGACGCGGCCGAACACCGCGAACTCCTCCCCGCCCGCGCCCCGCTCCGAGCCGGGGCGACCGCCCACGATGCTCGCCCGCATGAGCCCGCGGGCGCGGTCGAGAAGGGCGACGAGGCGTTCCTGCCCCAGCGTGTCGACCGGGGTCAGCGGGTGAATGCCCTCGCCGAAGAGCGATTCGGCCGCCCACATCGTGCCGATTCCCGCGCAGTTGCGCTGGTCGAGCAGGGCTGGCCCGATCGGCCCGCCCGACGCGAGCAGCCGCCGGGCCGCGACGGTGGCGTCCCAGTCGGCAGCGAGGAGGTCGGGGCCCAGGTGCCCGACGAGACGGGCCTCATCGGCGGTGCGGACCAAATCGAGCATGCCGAGGCTCCAGCCGGCTGCGCGGACGCTCTCGGTCGCGAGGACCGCCCGCAACCGGTGGCCGCGCGGGGCGGGGGCGGTCGCAGGGCCGACGCGCCACGAACCGTCCATGCGCAGGTGCGAGTGGAGCGTCCAGCGGGCGCCGGCCGGGGAGACCAGCCGGTGCAGCAGGTGCTTGCCGCGAGGAACGACCTCGACGGTCCTCCAGCCGACGAGATCGGCGGTGGCGAGGCTCGGCCAGCGCAGATCGCTCGACGTGAGGTCGGCGCCGGCCAGTGCACGGTGCAGCCGGTGGGCCGTGCGCCACACCGCGTCACCCTCGGGCATCGGCACTCCTCACCCGCTCAAGGCTAACCGCCGCGGCGTCCGGACCGCCGCTCTACCATGGGTCGGGTGACCGACCAACCACCCGGACCGGCGCGTGCCGCCAACGAACGTCCTCGTGACGCCGCGTTCCGGGTGCTGCGGGCACTGGTCGTCAGCGGCCTGCCCACCGCCACGATCAGCGATCTGACCGAGCGCGTCGGCGGCCACCCCAACGGGGTGCGGCTGCACCTGGACGCGCTTGTCGCCGACGGTTTCGCCGAGTACGCCGCCCAGCCCAAACAGACCCGCGGCCGCCCAGCGAAGGCGTATCGCGCCACCGCGATCGGCCGGCAGGTCGTGGCCCAGTACCCGCGCCCGCGCGACTTCACCGCTCTGGTCGAGGCGTTCGCCGAGCAGTGGGGTGAGGGGCCGGACGCCGTCGCCTCCGCCCAGCGCCTCGGCACCGCGTGGGGCGAACGGCTGGCGGCCGAGACGGACCCGCCCGGCGACCTCGTGGCGGTGCTCGCCGGGCAGGGCTACACGCCGGAGGTCTCCGGAGACCGGATCCGGCTGCTGACGTGTCCCTTCGTCGACACCGCGCGCAAGCACCCCGAGATCATGTGCAGCCTGCACGCCGGCCTCGTCTCGGCCCTGACCGACCGGGACGCCCGCATCCTGCCCTTCGCCGAGCCGGGCGCCTGCGTCATCGAGCTGGCCCGCCCCGAGACCGGCCGCTGACCCCGCCTCTGACCGGCCGCTAGGGTGGCCGGCATGCGTGCACGGGTGATCACGGTGTCCGACCGCAGCGCGGCCGGCGAACGCGACGACGTGTCGGGGCCACTCCTCGTGGCCGCGCTCGTCGAGGCGGGACACGAGACCGACGCCGAGATCGTCCCGGACGGTGAGGCGTCGGTCGGGGCCGCCCTCGGGCGGGCCGTCGCCGCCGGCGCACGGGTGGTGCTCACGACCGGCGGCACCGGCGTCGGCCCGCGCGACCGGACGCCCGAGGGCACCCTCGACGTGGTCGACCGGCAGGTGCCCGGGCTGGCCGAAGCCTTGCGGGCGCACGGGGCGGCGTCCTCCCCGCACGCGTGGCTGAGCCGCGGGGTGGCGGGCGTGGTGGATGCGGGGCCCGGGCGTCCGGGGGCGCTGGTGGTGAACCTTCCCGGCAACCCGGCCGGCGCGCGGGACGGCGTCGCCTTCCTGCTGCCCCTCGTGGGCCATGTGATCGACCAACTGGGCGGGGGTGACCATCCGTGAGCGCGTCGCTCGCACGGGTCGTGCTCGCCCAGGTCACCGACGCGACGATCGACGTCGGCCGGCTGCTGGCGCTCGTGGAACGCCCGGACGCCGGCGCCATCAGCCTGTTCGTGGGGCGCGTGCGGGACCATGACCCGCAGGCGCCGGGCGAGGTCGTGGGGCTCGACTACACGTGCCATCCCTCGGCGTCAGCGTTGATGCCTGGGATCGTCGCGGAGGCACTGGCGGAGGCCGACCCGACCGGCGTCGTCCGGGTGGCCGCCTCGCACCGCATCGGACGCCTCGCTGTCGGCGATGCCGCGTTCGTGGTGGCCGCCGCCGCGCCGCACCGGCGGGAGGCCTTCGCGGCGTCCGAACTCCTCGTGGAGCGGGTGAAGCAGAAGCTCCCCGTCTGGAAGCAGCAGTTCACCGCCGACGGCGCCTACCACTGGTCCAACCTCTGAGGCCGGGGCGTCCGGCTGACGCGTGTCGGGCCCAGGTGTTCTCGTCCCCGGGCGGGGTTCGCGGCCTCACGCGTGGCTGGCCGGGACGATCACTGGCCTGTTCCACTCCGGGTCGGGGAACACACGAGCATCGAGGCCGAACACGTCGGCGAGGAGGTGCGCTCCGAGCACCTCCTCCGGAGTGCCGGTTGCCTGGACGGAGCCCGAACGCATGACCACGAGGTGATCGGTGAAGCGGGCGGCCAGGTTGAGGTCGTGCAGCACCACGGCGATGGTCTTGCCCGCATCCCGGCGTAGCCGCACGAGGACCTCCAGCACCTCCACGGCGTGCGCGGGGTCGAGGTGCGCGATCGGCTCGTCGAGCAGCACCACGTCGGTCTGCTGGGCCAGCGCCATGGCGAGCCAGGCACGTTGACGCTGCCCCCCGGAGAGTTCGTCGAGGGGACGGTCGGCCAGTTCGCCGACCTGGGTGTCCGCCATGGCGTCGGCCACGGCCTGCTCATCCCCGGGCCCCCACTGGCGGTACCACGGTTGGTGGGGTTGGCGTCCGCGCGCCACTAGGTCGAGGACCGTCATGCCCACCGGGGCCACCGGGTTCTGCGGCAGCATCGCGATCCGGCGAGCCAGCTCCCGGCCGCGACGCAACGCGTCCAGAGGTGTACCACCGAGCCGTACCGAACCGGCGTCCGGCACGAGCAGCCGGCAGCACACCCGCAGGAGCGTGGATTTGCCGCAGCCGTTGGGGCCGAGGATTCCGATGAGGCGTCCGGCAGGCAGGGCCAGCTCGAGATCGCGCAGCACGGGGTCGCCGCCGTACCCGGCCGTGACGCCGTGGAGGGTGAGGGCCGGCGGGGGGAGGAGTTCAGACATGGGCACCTCGTCCGTGATTGAGCAACAGGAACAGCAGTGCCGGCGCACCGACGAGGGCCGTCACGGCTCCCACGGGGAGCGGCGCGGGGAGCGTCTGGGCGACCGCATCGATGCCGACCAGGAACACGGCACCGGTGATCCCGCCCCCGAGCGGCGGTGGGCCCGGCGTGCGGAACAGGCGCAGGGCGACCTGCGGGGCGAGGAACGCGACGAATCCGATCGGCCCTGCGACCGTGGTGGCGGCGGCCACCGCGACGACGGACACGAGCAGAGCGCTCACCTCGACGCGCACCACGGGCGTCCCCAGCCCCACCGCCACCGCGCGGCCGAGACGGAGGGCCGTCAGGTCCCGGCTCAGGATGATCGAGGCGAGCACCGCTAGGACTGCCGGCGGCGCGAGCACGAGCGCGTCGCCCAGTCGCGCCCCCTCGAGGGAGCCGACGAGCCAACGCATGGCGACCGCGGCGGCGTCCAGGCTGGCGCGGCTGAGCGCCCAGGAGATGCCCGCCAGGGCGATGGCATTCACGCCCAACCCCACGAGGATGAGACGAAACCCGTCGAAACCTCCGCGCCACGCCAACGCCAGCACCGCGACAGTAGTGACGAGCGCTCCCACGAGGGCAAACGGGACCACCGCAGCTGACCCGTACCCCACGGACGGCAGCAGCTCGGCGCCCGTGATGGCGAGGACGGCAAACAGCCCTGCCCCGGTCGTGACCCCCAGGATGTCGGGGGTCGCGATCGGATTCCGGGTGATCGTCTGGGTGAGCCCGCCGCTGACGCCGAGCAGGAACCCCACCAAGGTGGCGGTGACAGCCCGACCGAGGCGGCGGTCCACCACCACCAGGTGCTCGAAGGGGGTGCCGGAGCCCTGCAGGGCCGCCACGACGCGGTCGAACGGGATGGCTGAGGTGCCCAGCAGCACGGCCTGCGCGGTGAGAACGGTGATCGCGAGCACCCCGATCACCACGCGCGCCGCCACACGCGGTCGCCACAGCACACGCACCGGCCCCCAGCCGAGCGTGCGGGGGGCGGGGAGGTCGTGGGCGACAGGACTCCGGGCCTCCGCGGTCACCGTGGCGCCGCTCACAGGGCCACCAGGCGCCGCCGACGGGCGACAGCCAGCAGAAGGGGCGCGCCGATCAGCGACATCACGATGCCCACCTGCAGTTCGCCGGGGGGAGCGACAACTCTGCCGACCACATCAGCGATCAGCACCAAGGCGATACCCGCCACGGCGGCGAGGGGCACGATCCAGCGGTACACGTGGCCGCACAAGGGCCGCACGAGATGGGGCGCCACCAGCCCGAGGAGGGCGATCGGACCGCACAGCGCGGTGGCGGGCCCGGCCAAGAGGGTGATGGCCACGATGCCTGTGGTGCGGATACGCCGGCTGCGGACGCCCAGGCTCTGCGCTACCTCCTCGCCCAGCGCCAGGGCGTCGATACCGCGGGCGTTCACCAGGCCAAGCACGCACCCGGCGACCACCAGAGCCAGCACCGGGCCGGCGAGGTCAAGGTTGCGGTTGTCGATGGCCCCCACCTCCCAGGCCCGCAGCACGTCGAGCGTGCGGCTGTCGAGCAGGATCAGGGTGACGGTGAGCGCCGTCAGCAGGGCGGAGACGGTGGTGCCCACGACCGCGACGAGCACCATGTCGCCTCCGCGCTGCCCACTGCGGGCGACGACGAAGATGAGGGCGTGACGGACGCCGCGCCCGTGAGGGCGGCGATGACCTGCAGGCCCGGGCTGCTGACGCCCACGGTGAATGTCACCAGAGCTACGGCGAAGGACGTGCCCGCGTTCACACCGAACAGTCCGGGGTCGGCGAGCGGGTTACGCGTGTGACCCTGCATCAGCGCACCGGCCATGCCCAGCGCGGCCCCGACCACGACACCGAGCAGGGTGCGGGGCAGCCGTTGGGTGGTCACCACCGTCGCTTCCGCCCCCTGCACCTGACCAACGAGGGCGCCCCACACGTCGCCGAGTCCGATGGGCCGGCTGCCGATGGCCAGGCTCAGGACGACAGCCGCCAACGCCGCGAGCGCCAAGAGCACGACCACCGGCGCGGGCGGCCGGGGCGTCCGAGATGTGGTCATATGGTTAGCCTAACCTTACTTGAATAGGAAAGGTTGACGTCACCTAAATCGTGAAAGGTCTGCTCATGTCATGGCCCTTGGGCGGCGGTCGTCTCGCCTGTGCCCTCCCTGTCGCCGTCGCTCTCGCCCTCACCGGCTGCTCTGCCCCCGCCACCCCTCCCGCTGACACCGCCCCGGACAGGGCCCTCGGCCGGACGATCACGGACACCTTCACGGGCACGGTGTCGAACGTGCCGGAGGACCCGCAGCGCATCGTCGCCCTGTGGCGCACCGGGTCGGAGTTGGCCGACCTGGGCATCATCCCGGTCGGACAACTGGACGGGGAACTGGCCGCCTCGGAACTCGGCCCTGACGTCTACGCGAGCGTCGCGGACGTGCCGGTGATCGGCACCTACGAGGACGTGAACCTTGAGCGGCTCGCCGAACTCCAGCCCGACCTGATCGTCGGCATGGACCACGGCGGCCTCACCCTCAACTACGAAGAGATCGCCACCGTGGCGCCCACCGTGATCCTGCCGATCTCCGAGCCCACCGACGTGTGGAACAACTACCCCCGGCTGGCCGATGTCGTGGGCGTCGCCACCCCCTTCGCGGAACGCCAAGCCGCGCTCAAGGCCAGTCTGACGGACCTCTCCGCCGCCGTAGCGGCCGGGGCCCCCGGAGCCGAGGTGACCGCACTCGGCAGCAGCGAGGGCACCATCTGGGTAAGCACCTCGAAATCCCTCACACACCAGCGGATCACTGAGGCGGGCTTCCACTACAACGACGCCTACGAGCACGACCCGGAGCGCTACGTCGAGGAGTTGAGCGAGGAGAACATCGCTGACCTCGCCGACCAGGACATCATCTTCTACTCCGTGGAGATCGACGGGACTCCCACCTCTGACACCCAACGGGTCTCGACATGCCATCCTTCCGCGAACTGCCGGCGGCACGCGCCGGCCACGTCTACCCGCTGACCTCCGGTGTGATCTACACGTTCACCGCCGCCGAACAGCAGGTCGCCGATCTGCGCGCGGCCCTCACGCACTACCAGGGGGACCAGTGACCGGCATCGCCCAGCCCGTCCGCACCAAGCCCCAGTGGGCGGAGTTCCCAATCCGCATCCGCGAACTCCAGGTGTTGCGGCGGGCCCTCGTCACCGACTCCATGGTGCGCATCACGCTCGGGGGGCCCGGAATCGTCGGTTTCGAGAGCCATCTGCCCGACGAGCACGTGAAGCTGGTGTTCCCCGATCCGGACGGCACCACGCGGGCGCCCGTGCCCGACGGCGACCGCCTCGACTGGCCCAACCCCTTCCCACCGACGCGCGAGTACACCGTGCGGCGCTACGACGCCGACGCCGGCGAGGTCGACTTCGACTTCGTGGTGCACCGGGGCGGTCTCGCGTCCACCTGGGCGCAGGGTGCGCCGATCGGCAGCAGCATCTGGGTGGCCGGCCCGAGGCCGCCGCGCACCGTGCCCGAGGAGTGCAGGCACCTCGTGCTGCTGGGGGACGAGACAGCTCTGCCCGCCATCGGTCGCTGGTTGGAAGAGATGCCTGCGGGCCTCAGCGGCGTCGCAGCAGTCGAGATTGCCGGCGCGAGCGAGGAGCAGAATCTGCGTGTTCCCGAGGGCTTCACCCTGCACTGGCTGCACAGGGACGGCGCACCGGCGGGGCACAGTCCGCTGCTCGGCGAGTTCGCGCGCACCTTGACCCTGCCGACCAACGTGCGCTCATATGTCTGGGCTGCAGGCGAGGCGTCCACCATCAAGCCGGTGCGTCGTTGGGCTCGCGCTCAGGGGGTGACGGCGGCCGAGTACGACATCGGTGGCTACTGGAAGGTGGAAAGCACCCGCGCCGAGCCCACGTCGGTGGGGGCCAAGGTGGTGAACGGGGTGCGCCACGGTTGGGCGCACCTCCTGCGGCGCGAGCACTGAGCGGGGCGGCTCGACGGGCGGCCGGGCGGCTCGGCGGGCGGGTTGCCGCGTCATGGGCACCCTCGGGGGCCTGCGATGGGCGTCGCTACGCTGGCGCCATGAGCGACGTGGAACCCACCCGGCGCCTGCGGGCAGGCGATGCGGACCGTGACGCCCTCCTCCAGACGCTCCACGACGCGCACGCGGCGGGGCGGCTGAGTGTGTCCGACTTGAGCGAACGGCAGGACGCCGCCCTGCGCGCCGTCTATCTCGACGAACTGCCTCCGCTCGTCACCGATCTCCCCGAGGGGGCCGCATGGGGGGCGCCCTCCGCCATGCCGGTGCGGGGCGCGGCGAACCTGCCGGCCGCGTCCCTGGAGGGCCCCACGTGGACCGCGACCGTGCTGAGCGGCAAGCGCATCGACCTGCGCCCGGGCCAGACGGTCCGCAACGTGGCCATCCTGGGCGGCGACGAGATCCACCTGCGCGAAGCCCTCGCCCCCGGCGTGACGCTCACCGTCGAACTGCACACGCTGTTGGCCGGGCACACGCTCCACGTCCCCGCCGGCGTCCGCGTGGTGGACGAGACCCACGGCTTCATCGGGGGCAACTCGGTGCGCAAGAAGGCGCAGGGCGACGGCTCCAACGGAGTCCTCGTGCTGCGGGGGTGGCAGATCCTGGGCGGCCACACGGTCAAGCTCGAGCAGGACTCCTGAGCCAGGGCGACGCTCAGGCGGGGCGGTGCCAGTCGCCCGAGCGCCCACCCGCCTTGGACTCCAGCCTGATCTGCTCGATCACCACGCCCTTGTCGATGCCCTTCACCATGTCGACCACCGCCAGCGACGCCACGGACACCGCCGTCAGCGCCTCCATCTCGACGCCGGTGCGATCGGCGGTGCGGACGGTCGCATGCACCTCGACGCCGCCCTCGACCACCACCGCGTCGACCACCACGCCGTGCACGCCGATGACATGCGCCAGCGGCAGCAGGTCGGGCACCCGCTTAGCGGCGGCGATGCCCGCCACCCGCGCGACCGCCAGCACGTCGCCCTTCGGTACCGCGTCGGCCGCCAGCAGTTCCACCACCCGTTCGGGGCACCGCACGAAGCCGGACGCCGTCGCCTCCCGCACGCTCGGGTCCTTGCCCGTCACGTCGACCATGCGGGCGTGACCTGCGGCGTCCAGATGGGTGAAGGGGGTGGGCTCGGGCGGCGGGGGCACGTGACCGGTCATGCGGACCTCCTCGGGACGAGCGGCACCTGGGCCGCGGTGGCGGCAAGACCGTCAACGTACAGGACCCGCCCGAACAGCGAGTCCCCCGCCCCGGTTACCAGCTTGATCGCCTCGGCCGCCATCACCGCGCCCACCTGCCCGCACAGCGCACCGAGCACCCCGACCTGCGCGGCCGTCACCCATCGCGAGGGATCGGGCGGCGCCGGGTGCAGGTCGCGCAGCGTGAGCCCCGGCAGCGGCCCGTCGACGCCCACCGGCCGGCTCCAGAACACCGACACCTGCGCCCGCGTCATGAGCACCGCGCCCCACACCACGGGCACGCCCAACGCGGCGCACGTGTCGGCCACGAGGTAGCGGGTCGGGTGGTTGTCGGCGGCGTCGAGCACCACGTCGTAGCCGCCCAGAATCTCCGCCGCGTTGGTCTCGTCGAGCCGCACGTCGTGTGCCACGAACTGCAGCCCCGGGTCGAGTTCGGCCAGCCGCGCTGCGGCCGAGTGCGCCTTCGGCGTCCCGATACCGGCGGTGCTGTGCAGCACCTGCCGCTGCAGGTTGACGAGCTCGACGGCGTCCGCGTCCACGATGCCGAGGGTGCCCACGCCGGCCGCCGCGAGGTAGAGCAGTGCCGGGCTGCCGAGCCCCCCGGCCCCGACGACGCACACGCGCGCCCGCGCGAGCCGGCGCTGGGCCACCGCGCCGAGCTCGGGGATCGGCAGGTGCCGCGCGAACCGTTCGGCCTGCTCCGGGGTCAGTTCGGGGCCAGGGTCGACCAGCGGGGCGAGCCTCATGTGTCCTCCTTCGCGCCCCAGCGGGCGGCGTCCTGGGGGGTGTCGACGTCGGCCACCGAGGCGGCGCTCGGCGCGACGCCGACGAGTGTGAGCGGTTCGAGCAGGCGGTACATGGCGGTGAACCCCTCGGACGCCCGCGCCGCGAGCCGGGCGGCCAGGGCGTCGGTGCGGTACACGCCGAGCAGCCACTGGAGGCGTCCATCCGCGTCGCACAGGCAAACGCCGTCGGCCGCGTCCGCCTCGGGCGAGAACGCCGCGGCCAGCAGTTCGGCGACGGCGGCCTCGACGTCGGGCAGGTCGGCGGCCAGCAACAGGGTTCGGGGGGCGTGGCTCTCCAGGGCCGCGAACCCGGCCTCGACACCCGCCACGGGCCCGCCGTACGGCGGGTCCTCACGCGTCAGCAGGACGCCGCCGGGCACCTCCACATCGCCCACCACCACGCGGGCCCGCGCCCCCGAGACCGCGGCGAGCGCGAGGTCGAGCAGGCGGCGTCCCCTCACCCGCAGTTCCGGCTTGCGGACACCGCCGAGCCGCGACCCGCGGCCGCCGGCGACGATGATCGCGTCGTACACGATCACCCGAACCACCGGACGCCGACGAGGTCGCCGGGTGCCACCCGGGTGACGTGCTCGGCCACCACGGCGATGCCGTCGGCCCTCGCGAGCGCCGACGCGAGGTGGGACGCCGACCCGCGCGCGTGGATGGGCGTCGCGACGAGGCGAGCAGCAGCGTCGGGGGCGAGGGCGACCGGGATGAGTTGACGCCGCCCTTCCGGCGAACGCCAGGCGCCGCCGGCGACCGCCACGCCGGTGCGCGGGCCGGGACGCCCCAGCCGCCGGTCGAGCAGCGGACGCACGAACATCTCGTAGCTGAGGGTGGCCGAGACCGGGTTGCCCGGCAGCGCGATCACCGGGGCGGCGCCCCAGCGGCCGTGCCCCTGTGGCTTTCCCGGCTGCATGCGCACGTGCCGGAACACGCCCCCGCCGCGGGCGGTCAACACGTCGCGCACCACGTCGGCGGTGCCCACGGACGCCCCGCCCGTCAGCACGACGAGGTCGGCCCGAGCCGACACCGCGTCGAGCCAGGCGGTCAACGCGGCAGCCTCGTCGGGCAGCGGACCCCCGCCCACCGGCCAGGCGCCGTCGCGCAGCAAAGCCGCGCGCAGCACCTCGCCGTTCGACTCGTGGATCTGACCCCGGGCCAGCCTCGCGCCGTCTGCCACCAGCTCGTCCCCGGTGGCGGCCACGGCCACCACGGGCCGCGGGCGCACCGCCACCGCCCGAACGCCCACGGCGGCGAGCGCCCCCGCGACGCCGGGCGTCACGAGCGTCCCTGCGGCGGCGATCTCGGCCCCGGGGGCGACGTCCTCGCCGGCGCGCCGGATGTGTGCGCCGGGCAGCGGCGGTGTCCGCACCTCGACCCATTCCCCCGGGTCGGCCCAGCCCGACGTGTGCTCAACGGGGATGATCGCGTCGGCGTCCGACGGCACGGGGGCCCCGGTCATGATGCGCACGCACTCCCCGGCGCCGAGCGCGGGGTCGAGGCTGCTGCCCGCCGGCACATCGGCCACCACCCGCAACCGCACAGAACCCGATGCCGCGTCCGCAGCACGCACGGCATAGCCGTCCATGGCGGTGTTGTCGAGCACGGGCACGGGCCCTGGACTCGCGATCGCCTCGGCCAGCACCCGGCCCTGCGCCTCGGTGAGGTCGAGCCGCTCGGCGCGACGGTCGGGCACGACGAGCTCGGCGAGCTCGGCTGCGTACTCCTCGACGCTGAGCACCGCGCGGGACGCGTCGGCCACGGGCACCTCCTCGGCAGGCGTGGCCCCCATCATGGCCCAGCCGCCCGCACCCGCGCACCACCGTCCACCCCTTTCCCCATACCATGATGGGCAAACGCCGGGGGCGGTGGCGGGGCTGGTCCGGCGGCGTCCGGGCGGGTTACCGTGGGCGCCACGACGAGGGGAGGGGCCCGTGACGCAGGTGCGCACCGACGTGCGGGTCCTCGGCGACCGTTACGGCCGCGTGGCGCGGGACCTCCGCATGTCGCTCACCGACCGCTGCAACCTGCGCTGCTCCTACTGCATGCCCGCCGAGGGCCTCGCCTGGCTGCCGACCGAGGACACCCTGACGGACGCCGAGGTCGTCCGGCTGCTGCGGGTGGCCGTCGAGACGCTGGGCGTCCACACGATCCGGTTCACCGGCGGCGAGCCGTTGCTCCGCCGCAGCCTGGAGCAGATCGTCGCGGCGGCGTCCGCGTTGCGGACGCCGGACGGGCAGGCGCCCGAGCTGTCGCTCACGACGAACGGCATCGGCCTCGACAAGCGGGCCGCCGGCCTCGCCGCGGCCGGGCTGACCCGCGTCAACGTCTCCCTCGACTCCCTCAACCGGGAGCGCTACGCCCGGATCGCCCGCCGCGACCGGCTGCCGGACGTCCTCGCCGGCCTCGCGGCCGCGGACGCCGCCGGCCTGCACCCCGTGAAGGTGAACGCCGTCGCCATGCGCGGCCTCAACGAGGACGACATCGTGCCGCTCGCCGCGTTCTGCCTGGCACGCGGCTATCGCCTGCGGTTCATCGAGCACATGCCGCTCGGCCCCGAGCACGCCTGGGACCGGACGACCATGGTGCCCGCCACCGAGATCCTCGCCGCGCTCGCGACCCGCTTCACCCTCACCCCGGCCGGCCAGCGCGGCGCGGCACCAGCCGAGGAGTGGCTCGTGGCGGCGTCCGACGACCACCCGGCCGGGCGCATCGGCGTCATCGCCTCGGTCACCCGACCGTTCTGCGCCGACTGCGACCGCACCCGCGTGACCGCCGACGGCCAGATCCGCACCTGCCTGTTCGCCCGCACCGAGACCGACCTGCGCGGCCCGCTGCGGGCCGGGGCGTCCGACGACGAACTGGCGGCGATCTGGCAGGGCGCCCACCACACCAAGGCCGCGGGGCACGGCATCGACGCCCCGGGATTCACCCAGCCCGACCGGGGCATGAGCGCGATCGGAGGATGACATGATCCAGGTGACCTACTACGCCGGGGCGGCCGACGCCGCCGGGGACGACGCCGTCGAGGTGGACCCGGGCGGGCCGATGACCGTGGCCGAACTCGTCACCCTGCTCGGCACGGGGAACGAGGCCTTCGCCGACGTCCTCGAGGCCTGCACGGTGCTCGTGGACGGCGAGGCGGCGCCGCCGGACGCCCTGGTCCCGGCCGACGCGCGCGTCGACGTCATGCCCCCCTTCGCCGGGGGCTGAGTAGCCCGCGGGCGTTCGCACACCCGATTTTGTGCGAACCCCTCGCGCTGAGCGGCGGGGCCTGTTTGGATAGGCGCCATGACGTCGACGACACCCAGGATCGACGGCCCCGCCTCCGATGCGCTGCTGCGGATGGGCCGGTTCTTCACCAAGTGGGAGGAGACGGACGACGGCCGCGCCGTGTTCCGCTCCGGCGGCCGCGCGGGCGACGTCTTCTACCGCGACCGGTGGAGCCACGACAAGGTGGTCCGTTCGACGCACGGTGTGAACTGCACGGGCTCGTGCTCGTGGAAGGTCTACGTGAAGGACGGCGTCATCACGTGGGAGTCCCAGCAGACCGACTACCCCACCACCGGGCCCGACCGCCCCGAGTACGAGCCCCGCGGCTGCCCGCGCGGCGCGGCGTTCAGCTGGTACACCTACTCCCCCACCCGGGTGCGCTACCCGTACGGGCGCGGTGTCCTGCTCGAGATGTACCGCGAGGCCAAGCAGCGCCTCGGCGACCCGGTCGCGGCGTTCCGCGAGGTGTCGACCGATCCGGAGAAGCGGCGCCGTTACCAGCAGGCGCGCGGCAAGGGCGGCCTGGTGCGGATGAGCTGGGACGAGGCCATCGAGATCGCCGCCGCCAGCTACGTCAACACCATCAAGAACTACGGCCCTGACCGCTGCGTCAGCTTCAGCCCGATCCCGGCCATGAGCATGGTGAGCCACGCCGTCGGCACCCGCTTCAACCACCTCATCGGCGGCGCGATGACGTCGTTCTACGACTGGTACGCCGACCTGCCCGTCGCCAGCCCGCAGGTGTTCGGCGACCAGACGGACGTGCCCGAGTCGGGCGACTGGTGGGATGCCACCTACCTCATGATGTGGGGCTCCAACGTGCCCGTCACCCGCACCCCGGACGCCCACTGGATGGCCGAGGTGCGCTACCGCGGCACGAAGGTGGTGACCGTCTCGCCCGACTACGCCGACAACGTGAAGTTCGCCGACGAGTGGCTGCCCGCCCAGGCCGGTACCGACGGCGCCCTCGCGATGGCGATGGGCCACGTCGTCCTCAAGGAGAACTTCGTCGACCGGCGTGTCGACTTCTTCACCGACTACGTGAAGACCTACACCGACCTCACCATGCTCGTCACGCTCGCCGAGCACCCCGACGGCCACGGCCTCACCGCGGCGAAGTTCCTCACGGCGAACCAGCTCACCGGGGCGCCCGCCCCGAAGGGCCAGCCCGACCATGACGCCTTCAAGACGGTCTTCTGGGACGCCGCCACGAACGCCCCTGCCGTGCCCAAGGGGTCGATGGGCTACCGCTACGCCGAGGACGGCGCCGGCCAGTGGAACCTCGAGCTGGGCGACCTCGACCCGGCGCTCTCCCTCGCCGACGTCGGCGACTACGAGGCCGTCGAGATCGCCCTGCCGTGCTTCGAGGACCCGCGGGGCGACGGCTCGATCGTGCGGCGCGGCGTGCCCGCGAAGCGGGTGGGCGACCACCTGGTCACCACGGTGTTCGACCTGATGCTCGCCCAGTACGGCGTGGCCCGCGACGGGCTGCCGGGCCACTGGCCGGCGGGCTACGACGACGCCGAGACTCCCTACACGCCGGCCTGGCAGGAGGCCATCACCTCCGTGCCCGCCGAGGCGTGCCTGCGCATCGCGCGCGAGTTCGCGGCGAACTCGGAGGCCAGCAAGGGCCGCTCGATGATCATCATCGGCGCCGGCATCTGCCACTGGTTCCACGCCGACATCACGTACCGGGCGATCATGAGCCTGCTCATGCTCACCGGCTGCATCGGCCGTAACGGTGGTGGCTGGGCGCACTACGTGGGCCAGGAGAAGTGCCGCCCCATGACGGGCTGGTTCAACATGGCCAACGCGCTCGACTGGAGCCGCCCGCCGCGCACGATGATCGGCACCGGCTACTGGTACATGCACACCGACCAGTGGCGCACCGACGGCTTCAGCGCCGACCAGCTCCGCTCGCCGCTGTCCACCGGTTCGCTCGACGGCCTGCACA
Source organism: Actinomycetales bacterium (assembly GCA_029975645.1). GTDB lineage: Bacteria > Actinomycetota > Actinomycetes > Actinomycetales > JAHECE01 > JAHECE01. Next base: position 13,535 of record JARKOU010000006.1, on the reverse strand, counting down.
CCGCGGACGCGATGGCCCTGTCGAACCGGCTCGGCTGGATGCCGTTCTACCCGCAGTTCGACCGCAACCCGCTCGATCTCGCCGACGAGGCCGAGGCCGCCGTCGCGGCGGGCGAGGCGGCGTCCGTCAACGACTACATCGCGGCCCAACTGAAGTCGGGCGCGCTGGGCAGCGCCCTGGAGGACATCGACGCCCCGCACAACTGGCCGCGCACCATGATCGTGTGGCGCTCGAACATCCTGGGCTCCTCGGCCAAGGGCAACGAGTACTTCCTCAAGTACCTGCTCGGCACGCACCACAACCTCATGCCCAACGAGTACGGGGCCGACCGGCGTCCGAAGGATGTCACGTGGCGTGAGGACGCCGAGGCCGTCGGCAAGCTCGACCTGCTGCTCAGCGCCGACTTCCGCATGACGTCGACGACCCTGCTCTCCGACATCGTCTTCCCGGCCGCCACGTGGTACGAGAAGCACGACATCAGCTCCACCGACATGCACCCGTACGTGCACGCGTTCAGCCCGGCCATCGACCCGCCGTGGGAGACGAAGACCGACTTCGACCTCTTCGTCGCCCTCAGCCGGGCCATCAGTCACCTCGCGAAGACGCACCTCGGGACGAGGCGCGACCTCGTGGCGGTGCCGCTGCAGCACGACACGCCCGGCCAGGTGGCCCAGCCGGGCGGGCACGTCTACGACTGGAAGGGCACCGACCTGCCCTGCGTGCCGGGGCGCAACGCGCCGGCGCTGCAGGTGGTCGAGCGCGACTACACGGCCATCGAGGACAAGCTCATCACCGTCGGGCCGCTGGCCGACCGCCTGGGGTTCACCGTCAAGAACATCAACTACGACGTGAACCGCGGCGTCCAGCGGCTGGCCGGGCTGCACGGGGTGCTGTCGTCGGGGCCGGCTGCGGGGCGTCCGGTGATCGACTCCGGCGCGCGGCTGGCCGAGGCGATCCTCACCTTCTCGGGCACGACCAACGGCGAGCTCGCCAACCACGGGTTCCGCGACCTGGAGGCCAAGACGGGCCGCAAGCTCCGTGACCTCGCGGAGGGCTCGGAGGAGAAGATCATCACCTTCGCGCAGACCCAGGCTGCGCCGCAGCCGGTCATCACGTCGCCGGAGTGGTCGGGCTCGGAGACGGGTGGGCGCCGCTACGCCGCGTTCACCATCAACGTCGAGCGCCTCAAGCCGTGGCACACCCTGAGCGGCCGGATGCACTTCTTCCTCGACCACGACTGGATGATCGACGCGGGCGAACAGCTGCCCACCTTCCGCCCGCCGCTGCACATGGGCAAGGCGTACGGCGAGCCCGAGATCGGGCAGGGCGGCGCGAAGGAGATCACCGTCCGCTACCTGACGGTGCACAACAAGTGGTCGATCCACTCCGAGTACCAGGACAACCTGTTCATGCTGTCGCTCGGCCGGGGCGGCCCCCAGGCCTGGCTGAGCGTGGCGGACGCCGCCGCCATCGGCGTCGCCGACAACGACTGGATCGAGCTGACCAACGCCAACGGCGTCTTCGTGGCGCGGGCCGTGGTGAGCCACAAGATCCCGGACGGCGTCGCCTACGTCCAGCACGCGCAGGAGCGCACGATTGACGTGCCGAAGTCGGAAGCCACGGGGCGCCGCGGCGGCATCCACAACTCGGTCACCCGCATCCTCGTGAAGCCCACCCAGCTCATCGGCGGGTACGCGCACCAGAGCTACGCGTTCAACTACCTCGGCCCGTCCGGGGTGCAACGCGATGTCATTGCCACCGTTCGCCGGCGTTCGCAGGAGGTGACGTACTGATGAGGGTCATGGCGCAGGTCGGCATGGTGATGAACCTTGACAAGTGCATCGGGTGCCACACGTGCTCGATCACCTGCAAGCAGGCGTGGACGAACCGCGCCGGCACCGAGTACGTCTGGTTCAACAACGTCGAGACGCGGCCCGGCCTCGGCTACCCGCGCCGCTACGAGGACCAGGCGCGCTGGCGCGGCGGCTGGGAGCGCACCCGGTCGGGACGCCTCCGGCTCAAGTCGGGCGGGCGGTTCCAGAAGCTGCTGAGCATCTTCGCCTCCCCCGTGCAGCCCGAGCTCGATGACTACTACGAGCCCTGGACGTACGACTACGACAAGCTCGTCTCGGCCCCGCTCGGCGACGACTTCCCCGTGGCCCGGCCCAAGTCGCTCATCACCGGCGAGGACACCGCCATCACCTGGTCGGCCAACTGGGACGACTCGCTCGGCGGCACGGCCGAGCTGGGGGCGTCCGACCCGGTGATCGAGAAGCTGCGGGCCGAGGCGAACGAGCAGATCCGGTTCGAGTACGAGAAGAGCTTCATGTTCTTCCTGCCGCGCATCTGCGAGCACTGCCTCAACCCGAGCTGCATGGCGTCGTGCCCCTCGGGCGCGATCTACAAGCGCGCCGAGGACGGCATCGTGCTCGTCGACCAGGATCGCTGCCGCGGCTGGCGCCAGTGCATCACCGGCTGCCCGTACAAGAAGGTCTACTTCAACCACCGCTCCGGCAAGGCCGAGAAGTGCACGTTCTGCTACCCGCGCGTCGAGGCGGGCATCCCGACCGTGTGCTCCGAGACGTGCGTCGGCCGGCTGCGCTACATCGGGATCATCCTCTACGACGCGGACGCCGTCACCGCGGCCGCGTCCGTGGAGAATGACCGCGACCTGTACGCCGCCCAGCTGGACGTCATGCTCGACCCGCACGACCCGCAGGTGCTGGCCGCGGCGCGGGCGTCCGGCATTCCGCAGGACTGGCTGGACGCCGCCCGTCGCTCCCCCATCTACCGGCTCATCAAGGACTACAAGGTCGCGCTGCCGCTGCACCCGGAGTACCGGACCATGCCGATGGTCTGGTACATCCCGCCGCTGTCGCCGGTGGTCGACCTGCTGAAGAGCCAGGGCCACGACGGCGAGCAGGCCAACAACCTGTTCGGGGCCATCGACGAGTTGCGCATCCCGGTGGAGTACCTCGCCGAGCTGTTCACCGCAGGTGACACCGAGACGGTGACGGTGGTGCTGCAGAAGCTCGCGGCGATGCGGGCCTACATGCGCGGCGTCACGCTCGACCTGGGCCGCGACGAGGACCTCGCCGCCGCCGTCGGCATGACGGGCGACGAGATCGAGGCCATGTACCGGCTGCTCGCGATCGCGAAGTACGACGAGCGTTACGTCATCCCGAAGGCGCACGTCGAGCAGGCGCACAACCTCGAGGAGATGGGCTGCAGCCTCGACTTCGAGGAGGGGCCTGGCATGTTCGAGTCGGGGCCGTTCGGCGAGGCGTCCGGCCGGCCCCAGCCGGTGGCCCTGGAGATCTTCAACGCCACCCGCCTGCGGCAGCAGGCCGACACCGACGCCCAGGCCCGCAACGAGACGGGGCAGGCATGAGGTGGCGGCGTCCCGAGGCCGCGGCGTCGGACGACGCGGCCTCGGGGCGGGCGGCGGCGGTGGTCCACGCGGGGGCGGCGCAGCTGCTGTCCTACCCGGACGCCGCCCTGCTGGAGCGTCTCGACGTGATCGAGGCGGCGGTCGCCGAGGCGGCGCCGGCGGCGTCCGCGCTGTTCGCGCCGGTGGCCGGGCATCTGCGGTCGCTGCCCCTGATCGAACTGCAGTCGTTCCACGTGACCGAGTTCGACCTGTCGCGGCGGCACGCCCTGCACCTCACCTACTGGACCGAGGGTGACACGCGGCGCCGGGGCGAGGTGCTGGCGTCCATCAAGGCGGTGTACCGGGAGTCGGGGCTCGTCGTGGACACGGGCGGCGAACTGTTCGACCACCTGCCGATGATGCTGGAGTTCTGCGTGCACGACCCCGAGCGCGGGCTCGCGCTGCTGACGCGCTACCGGCCCAACCTCGAACTGCTGCGGCTGGGCTGCACCGACGACGGGCTGCCGCACGCCGGCGTCCTCGAGGCCGTGTGCCGCACGGTGCCGGGCCGGCGCCCCGCCGACCGCGCCGAGATCCAGGCGATGGTGAAGGCCGTCGCCCCCACCGAGACGGTCGGTCTCGAACCCGACGCGCCCACGTTCGTGGGTTGGCCCGAGCTGAGCAGGAGCTGACATGGATGTCTTCTTGTGGGTCGTGCTGCCCTACCTGACGCTGGTGGTGCTCATCGGCGGGCTGATCTGGCGCTACCGCTACGACCAGTTCGGGTGGACGACCCGGTCGAGCCAGCTGTACGAGAGCAAGCTGCTGCGCATCGCCTCACCCCTGTTCCACTACGCCCTGTTCGGCGTGCTGGGCGGGCACCTGGTGGGCCTGCTCATCCCCGAAGCGTGGACGAACCTGGTGATCAGCAACGACACCTACCACGCCGTCGCGCTCTACGTGGGCGGCCTGGCCGGCCTGGCGACGCTGATCGGTATCGCCATGCTGATCTACCGGCGCCGCACCACCGGCCCGGTCTTCATGGCCACGACGGTGAACGACAAGTTCATGTACGTGGTGCTGGCCGCGGCGATCGTCCTCGGCATGGTGGCGACGGCCACGGGCGGCTCCTACCCCGACGGCACGCACCACGACTACCGGCACACCGTGTCGGAGTGGTTCCGCTCGCTGCTCATCTTCCAGCCCAACATCGAGGCGATGAACGCGGCGACCTGGCAGTTCAAGCTGCACATCCTGGTGGGGCTGGCGCTGTTCATGATCCTGCCCTTCACGCGGCTCGTGCACGCCTTCACGGTGCCGCTGCACTACCTGTTCCGGCCCTACATCGTCTACCGCACCCGCGACAACGCGGCCATGCCGGTCTCGCTGGGGAACCGGAAGTCCGGCTGGGCCCCCGTGGGCACGCCTGACCGTGACCGGGGGCGTCGATGAGCGCCACCGAGGCGCCGCGCGGCAAGGAGTGGCTGACCGACTGGAACCCCGCCGACGAGGCGAGCTGGGACAGCCGGCTGGCCTGGCGGACGCTCTGGATCACGACGTTCTGCCTCACGCTGTGCTTCGTCGCCTGGTTCCTGCCGTCGGCGATCATCCCGAAGCTGAACGCGATCGGCTACACCTTCACCGCGCCCCAGCTCTACTGGCTGGCTGCCACGCCCGGTCTCGCGGCCGGGCTCATGCGGCTCGTGTGGATGGTGCTGCCGCCCATCATGGGCACACGGAAGATGGTGGCGGCGACCACGCTGCTGCTGTTCCTGCCGGTGCTGGGGTGGGGCGTCCGGACGATGCTGCCGGGCACGGCGCCCTACTGGGAGCTGCTCGTGCTGGCCTTCCTGGCCGGCATCGGCGGCGGCGCCTTCAGCGGGTTCATGCCCTCGACCTCGTACTTCTTCCCGAAGCGGATGCAGGGCACCGCGCTCGGCCTGCAGGCGGGCATCGGCAACTTCGGGGTCTCGCTCGTCCAGTTGCTGACGCCGTGGCTCATCGGCCTCGGCATGCTGTGGTGGATGGGCGTCAGCCAGGAGATGGCGGTGCCCGGTCAGGCGTCCCGGACGGTGTGGTACCAGGCGGCGTCCTACGTGTGGCTGCCGTTCATCCTCATCGGGGCGTGGCTGGCGTGGCAATACCTCAAGTCGGTGCCGATCAAGGCCAACATCCGCCAGCAGTTCGACATCTTCCGCAACCAGGACACGTGGTGGATGACGATCCTCTACATCATGACCTTCGGTACCTTCGCGGGGCTGTCGGCGCAGTTCGGCCTGTTGATGAACCAGTTGTACGGCGCGTCGAATCCGGCGATCGTGGAGGGCACGGGCCAGGCCGCGCGCATCCTCGTGGAGGGCTACCAGGTGCCCGACCCGGCGGCGTACGTGTTCCTCGGCCCGCTCGTCGGCGCGGGCGCGCGCGTGCTGTTCGCGCCGCTCACCGACCGCATGGGCGGGGCCATCTGGACGCTCATCTCGGGCCTCGGCCTCATCGCCTCGATCTGGTGGACCATCGGCGGCCTCACCCCCGACACCACTTCGGCAGCCACCCTGTCGGCCGGCTTCAACCAGTTCCTCTGGGGCATGCTGGCCATCTTCCTGTTCTCCGGCATCGGCAACGCGTCCACGTTCAAACAGATGCCGATGATCTTCGAGCCCCGCCAGGCCGGCGGCGTCATCGGCTGGACCGCCGCCATCGCCGCCTTCGGCCCGTTCCTGTTCGGCATCGGCCTCACGACCATCGGCATCGTGCCGTTCTACTGGATCGGCGTCGCGTGGGCCGTCGGCTGTGTCGCCCTCACGTGGTGGCGCTACGCCCGCCCCGGGGCGCCCAAGCGGAGCTGAGCGCTGCTCAGACGCGGGGCGTGCCGTCGAGGGTGTCCAGGACGGTCCGCAGCAGCGGCCCGACGACCTCGAGCGCATCCCGGACGCCGCCGCGCGAGCCGGGCGCGCACACGACGAACACGGGTGGCCCGGACTCCGGGAGCAGCACCCCCGCCACTTCGCGGCTCAGCAGGGCTTGCGCGGTGTGGGCGGCGCCGCGCCGGCGGATCTCTTCGCCGATGCCGGGGAGCTCGTGGGCCAGGAGTGGCCGCACGGCGGGAACGGTGACGTCGGTCGGACCGACGCCCGTCCCGCCGCAGGTCAGGACCACGCGGTGACCGGCGGCGACGGCGTCCGACACCGCGGCGCGGATCGCGGAGACCGAATCGCCCACCGTGACCGGCTCGGCCTGCACCCCGTAACCGGCAAGGCCTTCGACGGCGACGGGCCCGGACCGGTTCGCGTCGGCGCCGGAGGCGACCTCGTCGGAGACGGTGATGACGGCGGCGGTGATCGGTGCGGCCATGCGCCCAGCCTTCCACCCGCGCCCCGCACGCGCGCCCCGGCACGCCCGCTAGGGTCGGGGCAGGAGGACCGCGTGAGTCACATCGAGCAGATCTCACCCGGGTCCGGAGCGCGCATCGCGGCCCGCTCCCACCTGGACACCACCGCCCCCGCCCTCGACCTGGGCGGCACGTGGCGCTTCTACTGGTACCCGTCACCCGCCGAGGCGGACGCCGCGTGGCGGCCCGCCGCCGATCCCCTCCTCGACGACGACGCGGACGCCGACTGGGACAGCGTCGACGTGCCCTCCCACTGGGTGCTGCGCGGGGACGGGAGCTTCGGGCGTCCGGCCTACAACAACTTCGCCTTCCCGTTCAACGTGGACCCACCCCACGTGCCCGACGCCAATCCGACGGGCGACTACCGGCGTCACCTCGACGTGCCGGCCGAGTGGCTCGAGTCGGGGCGCGTCTGGCTGCGGTTCGACGGCATCGAGAGCCTCGGCATCGTGCACGTCAACGGCCAGCTGGTCGGGGTCGTGCGCGGCAGCCGCCTGCGGCAGGAGCTCGACGTCACCGACGCCCTGCACCCCGGCGACAACGTGCTGCACGTCCGGGTCCACCAGTGGTCGGCGATGACCTACATCGAGGACCAGGACCAGTGGTGGCTACCCGGCCTCTACCGCGAGGTCACCTTGTTGCACCGGCCCGACGCCGCCCTCGACGACGTCTGGCTGCGCGCCGACTACGACCCTGCGACCGGCCACGGCCTGCTCGACCCCGAGCTGCGCTGCAGCCCGGACGCCTTCCCCGTGACGATCGCCTGCCCCGAGCTGGGCCTCGAGGTCGAGGTGTCGGACGCCGCCGGTCTCGCCCGGCTCGACGTGGGCGAGGTGGAACCGTGGAGCGCGGACGTGCCGCGCCTCTACACGGTGACGGTGGCCAACGCGGCGGAGACGATCACGCTGCGCATGGGGTTCCGGCGCGTCGAGGTCGTGGGCGACGCGTGGCTCGTGAACCGGCGCCGCGTTCGGCTGCGCGGTGTGAACCGTCACGACTTCGACCCCGCAAACGGCCGGGTCGTCGACCCGGAGGCGCTGCGGGAGCAGCTGCACCTCATGAAGCGGGCCAACATCAACGCCATCCGGACGAGCCACTACCCGCCCCACGTCGCCTTGCTCGATCTGGCCGACGAGCTGGGCTTCTGGGTGATGGACGAGTGCGACATCGAGACCCACGGGTTCGAGCTCGTGGGCTGGGAGGGCAACCCCTGCGACGACCCGGCGTGGCGCGACGTGTTCCTCGACCGCGTCGAGCGCATGGTCGAGCGCGACAAGAACCACGCGTGCGTCATCGCCTGGTCGCTCGGCAACGAGGCCGGTGTGGGCGGCAACCTGGCCGCGATGGCCGAGTGGATCAGGCGGCGCGACACACGGCCGATCCACTACGAGGGCGACCACGACGACCGCATCGCCGACATGGTCTCCCGCATGTACCCGCCGCTGGAGGAACTCGAGCGGCTCACCGTCGCGCGACCCGGGATGCCGATCGTGGTGTGCGAGTACGTGCACGCGATGGGCAACGGCTCGGGCGCGATCGCCGACTACGAGGCCGTGTTCGACGCGCACCCGGCGATCCACGGCGGGTTCGTCTGGGAGTGGCGCGACCACGGGCTGCTGCATCACACCCCCGACGGGGAGACGTTCCACGCGTACGGCGGCGACTTCGGCGAGGAGTTCCACGACGGGAGCTTCATCTGCGACGGCATGCTGCTGGCCGACGGGACGCCCTCGCCCATGCTGGCGGCCTACGCCGCGGTCGTGACGCCGATCAAGGTGCAACTGTCCGACGCGGGTGTGCGGATCGAGAACCGCCGGCACGCGGGCGACACTGCCGACCTGGTGTTCGCGTGGCGGCACGAGGTGGACGGGGTGGAGGCGGCCTCCGGGGTGCTCGACGTCGCACCCCTCGACGCCGGCGAGGTTTCGTCCGTGCCGCTGCCCGAGGTGGACGCCAGCGGTGACGGCGAGCACTGGCTCACCGTGACGGCTGCGCTCGCGGAGGATCGCCCGTGGGCGGGGGCCGGGCACGTGGTGACCACCGCTCAGCGCTCGCTCGGGGTGGTCGCCGCACCGCGCGCGGTGCGCGCCGCCGCGGCGGCCCTCGAGACGCCCTCGGGGTTCGCGCTCGGGGAGGCGTTCTTCGACCGCTCCGCGCGGCTGCTGCGGCTCGGCGGGCTGGCGCTCGCCGGGGGCGACGTGACCCTGTGGCGGGCCCCGACCGAGAACGACTCACTGGCCACGTTCGGGTCGTACGAGGTGCCGGGCAGCGACCCGGCGTTGACCGGCGGCTTCGGCCTGCCGGGGCCCTCGTCGGCCGAGCGCTGGCGGCAGGCCGGCCTCGACCGCCTCCAGCGGCGGCTGCTCGCCGTGCGCGCCGGAAAGGCGGGGCTGATGACGCGCTACCGGCTCGGCCCGGCCGCGCTGAGCGTGCACGCGGTGGTGGAGGAGCGCTGGTCGTGGGTCGATGAGTCCCTACGGCTGGAGGTCGATGTGACCCCGTCGACCGGCTGGACGGTGACGTGGCCCCGGATCGGGGTGGCCTTCACGCTGCCGCTCGGTGTGCAGCGGGCGTCGTGGTTCGGCACGGGCCCCGACGAGAGCTACCCCGACTCCGACGCGGCAGCGCTCATCGGCCGCTTCGAGGCCGACGTCGACGACCTGGTCGTGAACTACGCGGTGCCGCAGGAATCCGGGCAGCGGGCGGGGCTGCGGTGGCTGGAGCTGTCGGGCGGCGGCGTGGGCCTCGTCGTGCGCACCGAGCAGGTGAGCGGGCACCGGCCGGGCTTCACGGTCCGGCGGCACAGCGCCGAGGAGGTCACCGAGGCGCGGCACCCCCACGAGCTGCCCGAACCCACGGCGACCCACCTCGTGCTCGATCTCGCCCAGCACGGCCTCGGCTCGCGCGCCTGCGGCCCGGACGTCCGTCCGCGCCACGCCCTGTGGCCGCGGGCCGCCTCCGCAACGGTGGAGTTCCGGCTCGTCTGACCCCCGCTCAGAGGGCACGGGCGAAGCGTTTCAGCCCTAGTCTGGTGCCGAGGCCCAGCGATCAAGGGAGAGGCACATGGCGCCTGACGACGTCACACTCGACCACCTGCCGACCGACGCCGACATCAGGCTCGTCGTCGCCGACATGGACGGGACGCTCCTCGACGGGCACGGCCAGGTGCCGCACGCGTTCTGGCCGCTGCTGGAGATCATGAACGCCCGCGACATCCTGTTCGCGCCTGCGTCCGGGCGACAGGCGGCGACGCTGGTGAAGACGTTCAGCCACGTGGGCGAGGGCATGCCGATCATCGCCGAGAACGGCTGTCTCGTCATGCTGGACGGGGAGATCGTCTCGGCCAACCCGATCGACCCCGCCGTCGTCGCGGAGGTCGTCGAGGTCGAGCGCGGCCTGCGCGCCGACGGCCACGACCTCGGCATGATCTTCTGCGGCATCAAGCAGGCCTGGACCGAACGCGGCGACGAGCAGTTCCTCGCCGACTGCGGCCGCTACTTCGCCGCCCTCGAACCCGTCGACGACGTGCTCGCCGTCGACGACCGGGCCGTCAAGCTCGCCGTGAACGACTTCGGCCACGCCACCGAGACGATCGCCCACTTCGACCGCTTCCGCGACCGGCTCCAGGTGATGGTGTCCGGCCCCGAGTGGGTCGACATGATCGCCCCCGGCAGCAACAAGGGCACGGCCATCCGGGCGTTGCAGCAACGCCTCGGCATCACGCGCGCCCAGACCGCCGTCTTCGGCGACTACCTCAACGACCTCCCGATGATGGCCGAGGCCGACTGGTCGTTCGCCATGGCCAACGCCATGCCCGAGATCACCGCCGCCGCCAACCACCGCGCCCCCGCCAACACCGAGGCCGGCGTCGTGAGCGTGCTCGCCCGCCTGCTCGGCGTCTGACCGGCGGAACCCGTGCCCGACCTCCTGCTCGCCCTCCTCGCCGGTCTCGCTGGCGGGGCTTACGGTGCCGCCATCGGCGGCAACTGGGCGTTCGTCGTGGTGGCGATCCTCGCGCCCGTCTGCTGGACGATCTCGGCCGTCACCGGCTCGCCCGTGCCCCTGGACGCCGTCGCGTTCGGCCCCTTCTTCGGCCCGCACGTCGCCTTCGCCGGCGGCGCCGCCGGCACCATCTACGCCGCCCGGCACGGGCTCATCCCCTCCGGACGCCTCGTCAACCTGTCGCTCGGACCGCTCCGGAACCCCCGGGTCCTGCTCGTCGGGGCGGCTTTCGGGGCGCTCGGCGTCCTCGTCGCGGCGGGCGTGCGCCTGATCCCGTGGTTCGGCTCGCACACCGACGCGGTCGCGGTCACCGTCACCCTGAGCGCGTTCGCGGCCCGGTTCGCCTTCGGCGACAAGACCTTCGTCAACCGCGCCCACTTCAACACCGCCACGAGCTGGCCGCGCGTCATCGCACCCACCGCCGAGCACTGCTGGCTGCCCCGTCAGGAGCAGCCCCGCCACTTCCTCCTCCTCGGCGCCCTCGTCGGCGGCATCGCCGGCGTGGTCACCTTGGTCCTCGCCGCCCTGGCCCCGGACGCCGCCGGCTCGGCCAATGTGGTCATGTTCGGCGTCTCGGGGTGGGCGATCATCGCCCTGCAACTGGGGCACCCGGGCTGGGTGACCCACCACATCTCCAACAGCGCGGGCCTCACCGCACTGCTCGTCCTGCCGCGCATCGCGGGCATCCCCGAGCCGTTCGTGGCGCTCAGCCAGCCGTCGGTGTGGCCGCTGTGGTGGGCTTCGACGTCGCTGGCCGTGGTGGCGGCCGCTGCCGGCGGCGTCCTGGCGGCAGCCGCGGCCGAGTTGGGGGCCCGGCTCTTCCTCAACCGCTCGGACAGCTTCATCGACCCGCCCGCGCTGGCCATCTGGCCGTGCGTCACCCTGCTGTCGGGGCTTCTGCGCTGAACGTCGGCGTCAGGCCCTAGGCTGACGTCGTGCGCCTCGATGAGCTCCCCACCGACCTGGATGTGCGCCTCGTCGTCTCCGACATGGACGGCACGCTGCTGAACGAGCGCGGGCAGGTGCCCGACTCGTTCTGGCCGTTGCTGGAGAAGATGCGCGGCGTGGGCGTCGTGTTCGCCCCGGCCTCCGGGCGGCAGAGCGCCACCCTGGCCCGCATGTTCCGCGCGCAGATCGCCGGCATGCCTCTCATCGCCGAGAACGGCACCTACGTGGTGCGCGACGGTGTCGAGATCTCCTCGGCCACGGTGGCCCCCGAGGCGTGGCACGCCATCGTGCGGGCGGCGCGGGAGGCCGCGTCCAGCTTCGACCTCGGGCTGGTCGTGTGCGGCAAGAAGGCCGGCTACCTCGAGCGCCACGACCACGCGTTCGTGCAGCAGTGCGCCCCCTACTACGCGTCGCTGCAGCTCGTCTCCGACCAGCTCGACGTGACCGACGACGTCCTCAAGCTCGCCGTGTTCGACTTCGACGACGCGGAGCAGTCGCTGCCCCGGTTCGAACACTTCCGCGCCGACCACCAGGTCGTCGTCTCCGGCCGCAACTGGATCGACATCATGCGCGCCGGCGCCAACAAGGGTGCCGCCGTGCGGGCGCTGCAGGCCAAGCTGGGCGTCACCCGTGCGCAGACCGTCGCGTTCGGCGACTTCTTCAACGACCTCGAGATGCTCGACGAGGCCGACTGGTCGTTCGCCACCGCCAACGCACACCCCGGCATCCAGGCGCACGCGAAGTTCCTCGCGCCGGAGAACACGCGCGAGGGGGTTGTGCAGGTGCTCGACCATCTGATGGGCTTCAGCGTGTGAGGGCGGTCTCGACAGGCTCGACCCACGGGGGCCCGACCCACGGGGGCCCGACCCGCGTGGGCTCGACCACCACGACCGGACGCCGCTGGCTCGCGGCCGGGTCGCTGGTCGCTGCGGCCTGGTCGGCGCTGACCGCCGGGCGCGCGCTCGCGGCCACGCAGCTCAGCCCGGACACCTGCCTCCAGCAGTTCCCCTTGCTCGCGCCGCTCGGCGTCCACCTCGACCTGTTCATCGCCTCGGACGCCTGCCCCGCCGGCTTCGCCGTTCTCGGCCATTTCGGACGCCAGCTCGCCGCGTTCGCCTTCCTCGCGGGCCTCGCCCTCGTCTTCGCCGGCCTCGCCAGCGCCCTCGTCGCGCTCGGCGGCGGGCCGTGGGTTGCCCGCACGTGGCGCTCTGCCGTCGCGTGGCTCCGGCGCCTCCTGACGGCCGGGCCCCTCACCGTGCCGATCAACCGGCTGCCGCGCCTGGCGGCGTCCGGCCCCTTCCCGAAGCCACGACCGGCCCTCGCCTTCGCGCGGCCGCAGCGCCGCGGCCCGCCCCTGTTCCGCTGATCCCTGACTGACCGCACCCCGCCCGCCGTGGGCGTGGCGTGCCCGCGCACCCCGGTGCGCGCCTTCGTCGTCTTCCCAGATCATCGGAATCGGAGCAACCTCCCGTGTCAGAGTCCTTTCTGGACCGGGCCCACCGCCTCCGGGCGAGCAACGCGTGGATCTTCGCCACCATGCTCGCCTCGGCGCTGTGCAGCCTGGTCACCTCCTTCGTCTTGTCCATCGACGCCATCGCGCTCGCCCGCGACCCGGGCATCGGCCTGTCCTGCGACCTCAACGCCGTCGTGAGCTGCGGCGCCGTGGGGCGCTCGTGGCAGGCCAGCCGGTTCGGCTTCCCGAACGCCTTCCTCGGCCTCGTCGCCGAGCCGGTCGTCATCACCATCGCCGTGGCCGGCCTCGCCGGCGTGCGGTTCCCGCGCGGCTTCATGCTGGCCGCCCAAGTCGTGTACGCCCTCGGGTTCGCG
>JARKOU010000005.1 GCA_029975645.1 Actinomycetales bacterium | reverse complement strand
CAAGGTTGCGGCGTCCCTGACGTCCGCCGACGTTGCTCCGGCGATCGCTCGCTTCGAGCGGTCGTTCGCCTCCGGGCGCCAGCCGCTGCTCGGCGGCGGTCTGCTCGACCGGCTGACCGTGGACTCGGTGACCGACGACGTGGCCGTGCGGCGGCGTCCGGGGAGCACGTGCCGGGTGCGGACCGCCGGTGAGCAACTGGAATTGCTCCTCGGCGACCGCGTGGTCAGCGTGCCCGCGAGGATCCGCGGCGCGGTGGACGCCGTCCTCGCGCAGGAGGGCCCGTTCACGCCGGCCGATCTGGTGCAGTTGGACGCCGCCGGTGCGGTCGTCCTGGTGAAGCGGCTGGTTCGCGAGGGGCTGCTGGAAGTCGTGCGGTGACCGTCCCTCCCTCGGGCGGGCGCCGGCTGCCGGTCGACGTCGACGTGCCCGACCGGCGCGGCTCGTATCGCTGTTCGGACGCCAGCCGACTGCGCGACGAGCCACTGACGGCGACGGCGTCCACCGTGGCGGCCTTCCTGCTGCTGGAGGAACCGGGGCCGTGGGGCCCGGCGATGCTCCGGTGCCTGCGCGTGCCCGAGGAGGTCCAGGAGCGGGCCCGGGTGTGGGAACGCGAGCTCGGGCTGCGCCCGCTGCTGGTGCGGCGTCCGGAGCGGTCGGGCCGGGCCGCCGGCGCCCCACGGCGGGTGTTCGTCGTGAACGCCCGGCACGGTTGGGCGGAGACGGCGCTCGTCGCCTCGCTCGACGAGGTAGCCAGGTGGGACCTGACCGGCGTCCGCGGACCCGAGGGCGTCGGGCTCGACCGTCACACCCAGCCGCTCCTGCTGGTCTGCACCCACGGCCGGCACGATGCGTGCTGCGCGGAACGGGGTCGTCCGGTCGCGACAGCGCTCGCCGCGCGCTGGCCGGAGGAGGTGTGGGAGAGCTCACATCTGGGCGGCGACCGGTTCGCCCCGAACCTGCTCGTCCTGCCCGGGGGCCACACGTACGGACGGCTCGACCCAGCCGAGGCGGTCGACGTGGTCGCGCGGCACCTGGCGGGGCGGATCGACCTCGACCGCCACCGCGGCCGCACGGTCGTCCCCTGGGTGGCCCAGGCGGCCGAGGCGGCCGTCCGGGCCCGGCTCGGCGAGACCGACGTCGACGCCATGAGCTCCCACGTCCTGCGCCGCGACCCGGTGGGAGCCGACGTGGGCGTGCGCGTGCGGGGCCAGGCGCTCACCGTCCGGGTGGACGTGGAGGCGAACGCGCCGGCGCGCCTCACCTGCACGGCGCCGGGCCCGGTCGCGGCGCCGGCCTACCGGGTCTCGGTGGCCGGCTGGCACGACGGGCAGTAGGAGAAGCCGCGCTCCTGCGTGACCGGGCCGGCGTCGAGCTTCGCCACCGGGGTGCCACACGTGTGGCACGGGCGGCGGACCCGGCCGAACACCGCGAACTCCTCCCCGCCGGCTCGGCGCTCCGAGCCGGGGCGACCGCTCACGATGCTCGCCCGCATGAGCCCGCGGGCACGCTCGAGGAGGGCGACGAGCCGCCGCTCACCCAGCTCCGCCGCCGGCACGAGTGGGTGAATACCCTCGCCGAACAGCGATTCGGCCGCCCACATGGTGCCGATCCCCGCGCAGTTGCGCTGGTCGAGCAGGGCTGGCCCGATCGCTCCGCCCGCCGCGAGCAGCCGCCGGGCCGCGACGGCGGCGTCCCAGGCGGCAGCGAGGAGGTCGGGGCCGAGGTGACCGACGAGGCGGGCTTCATCGGCGGTGCGGACCAGATCGAGCATGCCGAGGCTCCAGCCGGCGGCGCGGACGCCCTCGGTCGCGAGGACCGCACGCAACCGGTGGCCGCGCGGCACGGGGGCGGTCGCCGGACCGACGCGCCACGAACCGTCCATGCGCAGGTGCGAGTGCAGGGTCCAGCGGGCGCCGGCCGGGGAGACCAGCCGGTGCAGCAGGTGCTTGCCGCGGGGAACGACCTCGACGGTCGTCCAGCCGACCAGGTCGGCGGTTGCGAGGCTCGGCCAGCGCAGATCGCTCGTCGTGAGGTCGGCTCCGGCCAGCGCACGGTGCAGCCGGCGGGCCGTGCGCCACACCGCGTCACCCTCGGGCATCGGCACTCCTCACCCGCTCAAGGCTAACGGCCGCGGCGTCCGGACCACCGCCATACCATGGATCGGGTGACCGACCAACCACCCGGACCGGCGCGTGCTGCCAGCGAACGTCCTCGTGACGCCGCGTTCCGGGTGCTGCGGGCACTGGTCGCCAGCGGCCTGCCCACCGCCACGATCAGCGATCTGACCGAGTGCGTCGGGGGCCACCCCAACGGGGTCCGGCTGCACCTGGACGCCCTCGTCGCCAACGGTTTCGCCGAGTACGCCGCCCAACCCACCCAGACCCGCGGCCGCCCCGCGAAGGGGTATCGCGCCACCGCGATCGGCCGCCAGGTCGTGGCCCAGTACCCGCGCCCGCGCGACTTCACCGCTCTGGTCGAGGCGTTCGCCGAGCAGTGGGGCGAGGGGCCGGACGCCGTCGCCTCCGCCCGGCGCCTCGGCACCGCGTGGGGCGAACGGCTGGCGGCCGAGACCGACCCGCCCGGCGATCTCGTGTCGGTGCTCGCCGGGCAGGGCTGCACGCCCGAGGCGTCCGGCGATCGGATCCGGCTGTTGACCTGCCCGTTCGTGGACTCGGCTCGCAAGCACCCCGAGATCCTGTGCAGCCTGCACGAAGGGCTGGTCTCGGCACTCAGCGACCGGCCCGCGCGGCTCCGGCCGTTCGCCGAGGCGGACGCCTGCGTGATCGAACTGGACCGCGCCCCGGCCTCCGACGCGCCCTGACGCTATACCCCCGGGGGTAGTATCCTGAGCGGGTCACCTCGGGAGGAACCGCATGGCCGCCTCGCTCCACGCCCACGACGCAACCATCACCGGACGCCGCGCCACCCTGGCCGGCGTTGCCGCCCTGCATGTCGCCGGCCTCGCACTGCTCGCGAGCGGCCGGACGGCAGGCGGCTCGCTCGCCGCGGCAGCCGTCGTCGCCTACACGCTCGGACTGCGACACGCCCTGGACGCCGACCACATCGCCATGATCGACAACTCCACCCGCAAGTTCGTCGCCGAGGGGACCCGGCCGGCGTCGGTAGGTCTGGCCTTCTCGGCCGGGCACTCGACCGTCGTCATCGCCGCCGCCGCATTCGTCATCGGGGGCTCGCGGTGGGCGCTGTCGGCGCTCGACGAGGCGTCCGGCACGCGCCAGGCACTCGGCGTCACCGGGGCACTCGTCGCCGCCACCTACCTGCTGGCCATCTCGCTCACCAACGTCCCCGCGCTGCGACACGCGTGGGCGACCCTGCGCGGTGGTGCGCCGACGGTGCCCGAACCGCCACGCGGAATCCTCGCCAGACTCCTCACGTCTCCCCTCGCCGCGGTGCGACGCCCCTGGCACGTGTACGTGTTCGGGCTGTTGTTCGGGCTGGGCTTCGACACGGCGTCCTCGGTGGCTGTCCTCATGCTCGCGACCGGGGCTGCGGCTCACACGCCCGTCGTGGCTCTGATGGCCCTCCCCGTCCTGTTCGCTGCGGCGATGGCACTCGGCGATTCGGTGAACGCGTCGGTCATGGTGCGGCTCTACGCCTCGGCCCAACAACGCCGGCGCGCACGCTACGACGTGGTGATCACGTCGATGTCGATCGTCGCCGGGCTGGCCATCGCCGCGATCACCTACAGCGGGCTCGCCGTCGAGTTCGGCGTGGCCGTTCCGCCGCTCACCTGGCTCGCCGGGCTCGACACCGAGTGGTACGGGATCGGACTGCTCGCCACCTTCCTCGCCGTCGGGGTCGCGGCCGGCGCCGCCGCCCGGGCACGGGCGGGGTGGGGCGCCTCGTCGGTCTAGGGTGCAGGTGTGACCACCTGCCTGCGTGTTGTGGCCGCAGCCACCTCGGCGGGCCTGCTCGCCCTCGCGGGTTGCACGCTGGCACCGAGTGCACCGGCGGCGTCCGACGAGGTCGTGGTGTTCGCCGCCGCGTCCTGCTGCGTGGTCTGCCGGACGACGCCGCCCCGCCCGTCCCCGCCGCGGCGGCGCTGGCCACGGTGAGCCCGGCCGCCGTGGCCGTGCACCTGGCCGCCACCGGCGGCAGCCCGCGCAACGCCTTGCCCGCCTCGGTTCGCACGCTGGAACCGCGCGGGGAGGTGGTCCGGGTGGCGCTGAGGGTCGCCGGTCAGGATCTGCTCGCCGATCTGACCGCCCATGCCGTCGCCGAGCTCGGCCTGGCGGGGACGAGCGCGGTCCGGCATGCGTTCTGCACTGTCACGCTCGAACGGCCCGATCAACCGTGACAGTTCCGAGCGCATACCGCGCCGCCCCCAGCCAGCACCCGCGCGCCGCACACGCCCCCCGTCACGCCCGCTAGGGTCGGGGCAGGAGGACCGCATGAGTCACATCGAGCAGATCTCACCCGGGTCCGGAGCGCGCATCGCGGCCCGCTCCCACCTGGACACCACCGCCCCCGCCCTCGACCTGGGCGGCACGTGGCGCTTCTACTGGTATCCCTCGCCCGCGGAGGCGGATGCGGCCTGGCGACCCGCCGCCGACCCGCTCCTCGACGACGACGCCGACGCCGATTGGGACAGCATCGACGTCCCCGCCCACTGGGTGCTGCGCGGGGACGGGAGCTTCGGGCGTCCCGCCTACAACAACGTCGCGTTCCCGTTCAACGTCGACCCGCCCCACGTGCCCGACGCCAACCCGACCGGCGACTACCGCCGCCACGTCGACGTCCCGGCCGACTGGCTCGCGTCCGGACGCGTCTGGCTGCGGTTCGACGGCATCGAGAGCCTCGGCATCGTCCACATCAACGGTCAGCAGGTGGGCGTCGTGCGCGGCAGCCGGCTCCGCCAGGAACTCGACGTCACCGACGCCCTCCACCCCGGCGACAACGTGCTGCACGTCCGCGTCCATCAGTGGTCGGCCATGACCTACGTCGAGGACCAGGACCAGTGGTGGCTCCCGGGCCTCTACCGGGAAGTCACCCTGCTGCACCGACCCGTGGGCGCCATCGACGACGTGTGGCTGCGGGCGGACTACGACCCGGCCACCGGCCATGGCTTGCTCGACCCCGAGCTCCGCTGCGGGGAGGAGGCCTATCCGGTCCGGATCGCCTGCCCCCACCTCGGTCTCAACCTCGAGGTGTCGGACGCCGCCGGTCTCGGCCGACTCGACCTCGGCCCGGTGGAACCGTGGAGCGCCGACGTGCCCCGCCTCTACCAGGTGACCGTGTCGAACGCCGCGGAGACCATCACCCTGCGCGTCGGTTTCCGCCGGGTGGAGATCGTGGGCGACGCCTGGCTGGTGAACGGGCGGCGTGTGCGGCTGCGCGGGGTGAACCGGCACGACTTCGACCCGGTGAACGGGCGGGTCGTCGACCCCGAGTCGCTGCGCGCCCAACTCCACCTGATGAAGCGCTCCCACATCAACGCCATCCGGACCAGCCACTACCCGCCCCATGTGGCCCTGCTCGACCTCGCCGACGAGCTGGGCTTCTGGGTCATCGACGAATGCGACGTGGAGACGCACGGCTTCGAGCTCGTCGGCTGGGTGGGCAACCCCTCCGACGACCCGGCGTGGCGCGACGTCTTCCTGGACCGCGCGGAGCGCATGGTCGAACGGGACAAGAACCACGCGTGCGTCATCGCCTGGTCGCTCGGCAACGAATCGGGCGTCGGCTCCAACCTGGCCGCCATGGCGGAGTGGATGCGGCGACGCGACTCCCGCCCGCTCCACTACGAGGGCGATCACGACGACCGCATCCCCGACGTCGTCTCCCGCATGTATCCGCCCCTGGAGGAGCTCGAGCGGCTCACCGTCGCGCGGCCGGGGCGTCCGATCATCGTGTGCGAGTACGTGCACGCGATGGGAAACGGCGCGGGGGCCATCGCCGACTACGAAGCCGTCTTCGACGCGCACCCGGCGATCCACGGCGGGTTCGTCTGGGAGTGGCGCGACCACGGGCTCCTCCACCACACCCCCGACGGTCGGACGTTCCACGCCTACGGCGGCGACTTCGGCGAGGAGTTCCACGACGGCAGCTTCGTGTGCGACGGTCTGCTCCTCTCCGACGGGACGCCGTCGCCCATGCTCGCCACCTACGCCGCAGTGGTGACGCCGATCAAGGTCACCGTGTCGGAGGACAGCATCTGCATCGAGAACCGGCGGCACGCGGGCGACACTGCCGATCTGGCGTTCGCGTGGCGCCACGAGGTGGATGGAGTCGAGGCGGCGTCGGGGGCGCTGGAGGTCGTGCCGGTCGAGGCGGGCGAGGTGGTCTCCGTGCCGCTGCCCGTGGTGGACACCACCGCCACCGGCGAGCACTGGCTGACGGTGACGGCCACGCTGGCGGGCGACTGCGCGTGGGCCGAGGCGGGGCACGTGGTGACGACGGCCCAACGGGC
This sequence comes from Actinomycetales bacterium, assembly GCA_029975645.1. Lineage (GTDB taxonomy): Bacteria > Actinomycetota > Actinomycetes > Actinomycetales > JAHECE01 > JAHECE01. The sequence continues at coordinate 10,994 of JARKOU010000005.1, read as the reverse complement.
GCTGGGCGTCGTCGCGGCGCCGCGGGCCGGGCACGCGCCGGCGGCGGCCGTCGAGACGCCGTCGGGGTTCGCTCTGGGCGAGGCGTTCTTCGACCGGGCCGGGCGGCTGGTGCGGCTGGGTGGGCTCCCGCTGGTCGGCGGCGATGTGACCTTGTGGCGCGCACCGACCGAGAACGACTCGTTGGCGACCTTCGGGTCGTACGAGGTCGAGGGCGGCCATCCGGCGCTGACCGGGGGGTTCGGGCTGCCCGGACCCTCGTCGGCGGAGCGCTGGCGGCAGGCCGGCCTGGACCGCCTCCAGCGCCGCCTCCTCGCGGTGCGGGCCGGCAAGGCCGGACTGATGACCCGCTACCGCCTCGGCCCGGCCGCCCTCCGCGTGCACGCGGTCGTCGAGACGCGCTGGTCGTGGATCGACGAGGCGCTCCGGCTCGAGGTCGACGTCACCCCGTCGACCGGCTGGACCGTGACCTGGCCGCGCATCGGCGTGGCGTTCACGCTGCCGCTCGGGGTGGAGCGGGCGGCGTGGTTCGGCACGGGTCCCGACGAGAACTATGTCGATTCACGAGCGGCTGCGCGCGTCGGCCGCTTCGAGGCCGGAGTGGGCGATCTCGTCGTCGACTACGCGGTGCCCCAGGAGTCGGGGCACCGGGCGGGGCTGCGGTGGCTGGAACTGTCCGGCGGCGGGGTCGACCTCGTCGTCCGCACCGAGGAGATGGCCGGGCAGCGCCCAGGGTTCACGGTCCGACACCACAGCGTCGCGGAGGTCGCGGCCGCCCGGCACCCGCACGAACTGCCGGAACCGACCGCGACCCACCTCGTGCTCGACCTCGCCCAGCACGGCCTCGGCTCCCGCTCGTGCGGCCTCGACGTGCTGCCGCGGCACGCGCTGTGGCCGCGGGCAGCGTCGGCGTCGATCGAGTTCCGCTTGGGCTGACCTGGGCTGACCCGGAAGGCCCCGCGCCGGCCCGGGGAAACTGGCGTCGCCGCAGGGGTGCTGCTCCTCCACGCGGGGCGTAAACGGCCCGTGGGGGCACGGGCGAAGCGTTTCAGCTCTACGCTGGTGCCGGGGGACCGGCGACCAAGGGAGAGAGCCACATGGCGACCGACGACGTCACACTCGACCATCTGCCGACCGACCCCGACATCCGGTTAGTCGTCGCCGACATGGACGGCACGCTGCTCGACGGCAACGGCGAGGTGCCGCACGCGTTCTGGCCGCTGCTGGAGGTCATGAACGCCCGCGACATCCTGTTCGCTCCGGCATCGGGCCGGCAGGCGGCCACACTCGTGAAGACGTTCGGCCACGTGGGCGACGGCATGCCGATCATCGCCGAGAACGGTTGCCTCGTCATGCTCGACGGAGAGATCGTGTCGGCCAACCCGATCGACCCCGGCGTCGTGGCAGAGGTCGTCGAGGTCGAACGCGCGCTGCGCGCCGACGGCCACGACCTGGGCATGATCTTCTGCGGCGTCGAACAGGCGTGGACCGAACGCCACGACGAACGGTTCCTCACCGACTGCGGCCGCTACTTCGCCGCGCTCGACCCCGTCGACGACGTGCTCGCCGTCGACGACCGGGCCGTGAAGCTGGCCGTCAACGACTTCGGCCACGCCGATCGGACCATTGCCCACTTCGAGCGCTTCGCCGGCGCCCTGCAGGTGATGGCCTCCGGGCCCGAATGGGTCGACATGATCGCCCCGGGGAGCAACAAGGGCACCGCCATCCGAGCGCTGCAGCGGCGGCTCGGCATCACCCGAGCCCAGACGGTCGTCTTCGGCGACTACCTGAACGACCTGCCCATGATGGGCGAGGCCGACTGGTCGTTCGCCATGGCCAACGCGATGCCCGAGGTCGCCGCAGCCGCCAATCACCGTGCCCCAGCGAACACCGACGCCGGCGTCGTGAGCGTGCTCGCGCGCCTGCTGGGCGTGTAGCGGAAGCCGCACTCCGGTTCCCGATCTCCTCCTCGCCCTCCTGGCCGGCCTCGCCGGTGGCGCCTACGGTGCGGCCATCGGCGGCAACTGGGCCTTCGTCGTGGTGGCGATCCTGGCACCCGTCTGCTGGACGATCTCGGCCGTCACCGGATCTCCCGTCCCCCTGGACGCCGTCGTGTTCGGCCCGTTCTTCGGCCCGCACGTGGACTTCTCGGGGGGCGCCGCGGCGACGATCTACGCCGCCCGCCACGGGCTCATCCCTTCCGGACGCCTCGTCAACCTGTCTCTCGGCCCGCTCCGGAACCCGCGCGTGCTGCTCGTCGGGGCACTGTTCGGCGCCTTCGGCGTCCTCGTCGCGGCGGGTGTCCGCTCGATCCCGTGGTTCGGATCGCACACCGACGCGATCGCCGTCACCGTCACCCTGAGCGCGTTCGCCGCCCGGTTCACTTTCGGCGACAAGACGTTCGTCAACCGCGCCCACTTCAACACCGCCACGAGCTGGCCGCGCATCATCGCGCCCACCGCCGAGCACTGCTGGCTCCCCCGCCAGCAACAGCCGCGCCACTTCCTCGTGCTCGGGGCCATCGTGGGCGGCCTCGCCGGCGCGGTCACGTTGTTCCTCGCCGGACTCGCCCCGGACGCCGCCGGCTCGGCCAACGTCGTCATGTTCGGTGTCTCGGGGTGGGCCATCATCGCGCTGCAGCTGGGGCGTCCCGGGTGGGTGACGCACCACATCTCCAACATCGCCGGCCTCACGGCGCTGCTCGTGATGCCACGCATCGCGGGCATCCCCGAGCCGTTCGAGGCGCTCAGCCAGCCGTTCGTGTGGCCCCTGTGGTGGGTTTCCACCTCGGTCGCCGTGCTCGCGGCCGCAGCCGGCGGCGTCCTCGCGGCGGCTGTCGCCGAACTGGGCGCCCGGTTGTTCCTCAACCGGTCGGACAGCTTCATCGACCCGCCCGCTCTGGCCATCTGGCCGTGCGCAACCCTCCTGTTGGGGCTTCTCCGCTGAACGACGCCGGCAACCCCTAGGCTGAGCCCGTGCGCCTCGAAGATCTCCCCACCGACCTGGACGTGCGGCTCGTCGTCTCCGACCTGGACGGCACCTTGCTCAACGACCGCGGCCAGGTCCCCGACTCGTTCTGGCCGCTGCTGGAGAAGATGCGCGGCGTCGGCGTGGTGTTCGCGCCGGCCTCAGGCCGGCAGAGCGCGACGCTGGCCCGCATGTTCCGCGCGCAGATCGCCGGCATGCCCCTCATCGCCGAGAACGGCACCTATGTGGTGCGCGACGGCGTCGAGATCTCGTCGGCCACCGTGGCGCCCGAGTCCTGGCGTGCCGTGGTGGAGGCGGGCCGGGCGGCGGCGTCCGAGTTCGACCTCGGTCTTGTCGTGTGCGGCAAGAAGGCCGGCTACCTCGAACGCCACGACCAGGCGTTCGTGCAGGCCTGCGCCCCCTACTACGCGTCGCTGCGGCTCGTGCCCGACCAGCTCGACGTCGACGACGACGTCCTCAAGATCGCTGTTTTCGACTTCGACGATGCGGAGAAGGTGCTGCCTCGCTTCGAGCCGTTCCGGGCCGGCCATCAGGTCGTCGTCTCGGGCCGCAACTGGATCGACATCATGGGCGCGGGCGCCAACAAGGGCGTGGCCGTGCGCGCGCTGCAGGCGAAGCTGGGCGTCGACCGCGCCCAGACCATCGCGTTCGGCGACTTCTTCAACGACCTCGAGATGCTCGACGAGGCGCAGTGGTCCTTCGCGACCGCCAACGCGCACCCCGCCGTCCAGGCGCACGCCAACTTCCTCGCGCCGGAAAACACCCGCGAAGGGGTTGTGCGCGTCCTGGAGCATCTGATGGGGTTCGACGTGTGAGGGTCCGGACAGGCTCGACCAGCGTGATGCGCGCGGCGGGGTCGCTCGTCGCGGCCGCGCTGTCGGCGCTGACCGCCGGGCAGGCACTCGCCACTGCGCAGGTCGGCCCGGACACGTGTCTGCAGTCGTTCCCGCTCCTCGCGCCGCTCGGCGTCCACCTCGACCTGTTCATCGCCTCGGACGCCTGCCCTGCCGGCTTCGCCGTCCTCGGCCATTTCGGACGCCAGCTCGCCGCGTTCGCCTTCCTCGCGGGCCTCGCCCTCGTCTTCGCCGGCCTCGCCAGCGCCGTCGTCGCGCTCGGGGGCGGGCCATGGGTCGCCCGCACGTGGCGCTCCGCCGTCGCGTGGCTCCGGGGTCTCCTGACGGCCGGGCCCCTCACCGTCCCGATCAACCGGCTGCCGCGTCTGGCGGCGTCCGGCCCCTTCCCGACCCCACGACCGGCCCTCGCCTTCGCGCGGCCGCAACGCCGCGGCCCACCCTGCTCCCGCTGATCCCGGACTGACCGCACGCCGTCGCCGCGGTGCCGCGGCGTGCCGCGCACCTGCTGCGTGCGCCTTCGTGCACTCCCCTGATCATCGAATCGGAGCAACCTCCCGTGTCGGAAACCCTTCTGGACCGGGCCCATCGCCTCCGGGCGAGCAACGCGTGGATCTTCACCACCATGCTCGTCTCGGCGCTGTGCAGCCTGGCCGCCTCGTTCGTCCTGTCCATCAACGCCGTCGCGCTGGCGCGTGACCCGGGCATCGGCCTGTCCTGTGACCTCAACGCCGTCGTGAGCTGCGGCGCCGTGGGGCTCCCGGCAGGCCAGCCTGTTCGGCTTCCCCAACGCCTTCCGAGGCCTGGTCGCCGAACCGGTCGTCATCACCATCGCCGTGGCCGGCCTCGCCGGCGTGCGGTTCCCGCGCGGCTTCATGCTGGCCGCCCAAGTCGTGTACGCCCTCGGGTTCGCGTTCGCGACGTGGCTCTTCTTCGAGTCGCTGTTCGTCATCGGCGCCCTGTGCCCGTGGTGCCTGGTCGTCACCGTGTCCACGACGGGGGTGTTCGCGTCGCTCACCCACGTCAATGTCCGCGACAACAACCTGTTCCTGTCCGCCCGGGCGCACGACGCCGCCTCCCTCGGGCTGCGTCTCGGGCTGGACCTGCTGTTCGTCGTCGCGTGGCTGGGCCTGCTCGCGCTCCTCGTCCTCACCCAGCATGGCGCCGCGCTGTTCGCGTGACCCTCGTATCGCCCCACCCTTCTCACAGCCAGGAGTTCTCATGTCCCACCGTCCTGCCGCCGCGCGCGCAGCCCGCACCGAGCGCCGCTGGCGCCTCGCCGTCACCGGCACGATCGCAGCGATCGTCCTCGGCCTCATCGGCTTCGCCGTGGTCCTCGCTCTCACCCCTAAGGGTGGCACCCCGCCGGCCCCGGCGGCGTCTGCCTCGGCGGAGCCGAGCGTGCCGGCCGAGGTGCTCGTCCGGCCCGATTCGCACAGGCTCACCGAGGTGGCGGACGCCCGGGTGACGTTCGTCGAGTTCCCCGACTTCGAGTGCCCCGGTTGCGCCGGAGCCGAGCCCGGGCTGGCGCAGGTGCGCCGCGACTACGGCGATCGAGTCACCTTCGTCGCGCGGTACTTCCCCTTGTCGCAGCACTTCAACGGGGAACGATCGGCGCGAGCTGCCGAGGCAGCGGCCCAGCAGGGGCGCTTCGCCGACATGTACGCGTTGCTCTATGCCCGTTACTGCGACTGGGCCAACGTGAAAGTGCCGCAGGACGCCCTGTTCCGCTCCTACGCCGCCGAGCTCGGGCTCGACCTGGCCGCCTGGGACGCCGCCTACGCCGACCCGGCGACCGCAGCCCGCGTGCAGGCCGACGTGGAGGACGGCCTCGCCGCCGGCGTCACCGGCACGCCCCGGTTCTTCCTCAACGGACGCATGATCCGCCCGCAGACCGTGGCCGAACTGCGCCAGATGCTGGACGCCGAGCTCACACCATGATCAGGGGGCGGGGGCGTCGATGGCGTCCAGCGCCCAGGGCACGTCGGGGCGCCACACGAGGTTTCGCGCCAGCGGCCACTGGTGAGAGGCCGATTCGAGGATGTGCATGAAGTAGCCGGCGGTGTTCGGCAGCACGACGAGATCCCCCGCGCCGACGCCCTGTAGGGCGGTCAGGCGGCGCTTCAGGATCACCTCGTCCTCGATGCAGTAGCCGCCCACGAGGAACCCCGCGAACGGCCCGGCCGGCGCGGAGAAGCGCAGCAGCGCGGGGTCGACGAGGAAGTCGTCGGAGGTCGTCCGGCACTGGGTGCGGTTCATCTCCAGGGCGATCAGTCCGACGCCGTCGCTGCGGTGCTTGGTGAACGCCACCCGGGCGATCGTGACGCCGCAGCCGTCGAGGAGGGCGCGCCCCGGCTCGAGATGGAGTTTGAGCCGGCGTCCCTCCAACGCCTGGGCGATCGTGCCCTCCCCAGGCGCGCCGCCGTCGAGCACCAGCCCGAGCCACGCCCCCCGCACGGGTCGCTGGTGGAAGGGATACACCCGGCCGAGCGGCGCCCCGTTCCAGGTCACCGGCTCTGCCTCGCTGGCCTCGGCGGCGCGCTGGTGCGCCCAGAAGGCGTCCCACTCGGCCGGGTCGTCCAGGTAGCTCATGGGGACCCCGCCGCCGGCGTCCACGAACCACGGCTGGTGACCGCGCGCCCGCAGGGCATCCACGAGGTGGCACGCCGCGACGATGCCGAGGCCGCGCTCGTGCGCCGCGTAGCCGTTCAGGTGGAAATGGACGCCGGCCACCTCCACACCCGACAGGTCCGCCTCGAGCCAGCGGTTCGCCCGCTCGCCGAAGCGCGTCGGCGCCACGCCGCTGCTCGGCGGCAGCGCCAGCCGCAACGCCACGACAGCCCGCACGCCCAGGTCCGCGGCGAGCGCCGCCACCTCGGAGAGTTCGCCCCCATGGTCGAGGCTGATCGTCGCCCCGGCGGTCAACGCGAGGTGCAGCAGCGGCCGCGGTTTGATCGCAGCCGTCACGATGATCCGCTCCCCCCGGACGCCGGCGTCCAGCACCTGCGTCAGCTCGGCGTGGCTGGCGACGTCGACCCCGTGCCCGGCGCGAGCGGCGGCGTCCACGAAGCAGAGGGCCTTGTTGGCCTTACGCGCGAAGAACACGCCGAGATCGACGCTGCGCGCGCTCGCGGTGTCGACGAGCTCGGTGGCGTTGCGGGCCAGCGGCTCCGGGTTGAGCAGGTTGACGGGCGAGCCGTGGTCGTCGATCGCGGCGGCGCACCGTGCGGGGTCGGCGAGCACGGCGCGCATCCAGGGCTCCCAGCGCGGCGTCAGTGGCGGCTCGCCGGCGAGAACGGCGACGTCAGGCATGGTGCAGCACCCTTTCTGCCCAGCGGGGCACGACCTCGTGGAGGGCCCGGGAGAGCGTGTCGTTGCCGATCACCACGTCCTCGGTGACGCGGCCGACGACCGCGAGGCCCGCCCGGCCGGGCACGAAGCCGGCGGCGTCGGTCCGCAGCCCGCGGCGTCCACGGGCAATGTCGGCGACCCCACGCCGGACCAGATCCTCCGCGAGACTGCCGGGCACCACGCCCGGGGGCGGCAGGACCGCGTCGACGTGACACGCGGCCGCCCCCGTATCGCGGACGGGTGCCGCGACGACGCCGGCGTCCACGAGGGCGAGCAACTTGGCCGCGTTCACCGCCGGAGGTCCGAAAGCCACGCGCTCCAGGGTGCGCGCCACGCGGGCGAAGGTGGGCCAGTCGTCGGCACGCTCGAACCCGAGGGACGCGACGATGGCTGGGTAGAGGTCGCGGAACGCCTGGCCGACGGCCCAGGGCGCGTGCGGTGCCGCCGCACCCGTGGCCACGGCGAGCGAGTGGCGCAGGTCGGCGACGGGGTTGCCGCCGTCGGTGCCGGCGAGCACGGCGTCGATGTCGCCCGCCCCGCCGGCCGCGCGAAGGTAGGCGGTGGCGGTGGTGCGCAGGGTCGCGATGACGGTCCGGACGCCGCCGGCGTCGGCCCGGATCGCGGCCAGCCCGGCCGCGCGCGGTTCGTCGAGGCCGGGCGGGACGATGATCGGCTTGGGCTCCATGAACCGGCCCGACGGGCTGAACGGGCGCAGCCGGGGCTCCCTGCCTGACGCCGCGTAGCCCGACGGCGTGAACGCGCCCCCGCGGCCCTCGGAGAGGGCGAGGGCGGCGTCCAGGAAGGTGAGCGCCGCACCCCGGACAGCCACGTCGGCGCGGTCGGGGATGGCATCGAGCCTTGTCACGGGGTAGACAGCGACGGCGTCCGGTTGGCGGTGGCTCCACGCGCCCGGCCAGGTGGGCTCGTGGCCCGTCGCGAGGAGGACGTGGTCGTAGCGCTGCCCGGCGACGAGCCAGCCGCGGTCGGCGGGCGTCACGGTGACGCGGGTGGCGACGTGCCGGACGCCGATCCTGCGGCCCACCGCCTGCCACGCGTCGGCGAGGAACGCGCCGACGAGGGCACGGGGCGGGAAGGGGTCGAGCGGGTCGGGTTCGCCGCGGCGTCGCCGCCAGTCGTCGAGGGCGCCCGAGCCGGTCTTCACGATCGCGGAGGTCACGTTGAGACGGAGCCACGGCGGCTGGGCCGGATCGTAGGCGGCTCCCACCCCGAGTGGGTGGGGGTCGAAGACGTCGACCTCCGGGCGGACCGCGCCGGCGGCGTCCGCCAGGGCTTCGACCGCCCAGAGGGCGCGCGGGCCGGCTCCGACGAGGGCGATCCTCACGGCCGGGCCCCCAGATGGGCCTCGACCCAGGCGTCGTCGTGCACGGTGTCGAGGTAGGCGTGGCCGGCGTCGTGGAAGATGCCGACCACCGTGCTCGCGCCGGGGAGGTCGGCCCGGGTGAGGGCGTGGACGACGGCCCCGGCGGAGGCACCCACCAGCCAGCCCTCGGTGCGGGCGAGGAGGCGGCACCCGCGGACGGCCTCGAGCGGGGTGACCCGGACGACGGCGTCCGGCTGGAGACCCTCGGCGAGAGGCGGGACGACGCCGGCGCCGAACCCGTTGAGGGGCCGATCGCCGCGGCAGCCGCCGAACAGGACGGAACCCACGGCGTCCACCGCGACGACCCGCGTGGGGAGCTCGTGCTCGCGGACGTGGGCCAGACAACCGCCGATGGTGCCGGTGGTGGAGGTGGCGACCACCACCGCGTCCGGGGGGCGGCCGAGGTCGCGGACGATCTCGGCCATCGTGCCGTCGGCGTGCGCCCGGACCGCGGCTGGATTGCTGTACTGATCGAGCGAGACGGCGCCGGGGTGCTCGGCGAGCAGCGCGCGGGCGGCGGCGAGGCGGGCGGTGAGCCAGTCGCCGGTGGCGGGATCGGGGGCGTCGAGTTCGTGCACGATCGCGCCGAGCGCGCGCAGGGCGGCGACGGTGGCGGTGTTGGTGCGGGGGTCAAGGACGACGTGGAGGGTGAGCCCGTGGCGGACGGCGAGCCGGGCGAGGGCGACCCCGAAGTTGCCCGACGTGGACTCCACCAGCACCGAGCCTGCGTGCACGCGGCCGGAGTCGAGGGCGGCGTCGAGCATGGCCTGGGCCGTGCGGTCCTTGGCGCTGCCGCCGGGGTTGAACCATTCCAGCTTGCCCCAGAGGGCGCGTCCGGGCGGAGCGGGGAGGCGATCGAGCCGGACCAGCGGCGTCCCGCCGGCCGTCAGATGCCCGGCGGCGTCAACGGTCACGGGCTGTTCGACCCCTCATGGGGCTGACCGTAGCCCTGCCCCGGCGGCCGCTTACACACCCCTAGGGGTGAAGGCAGCGCGTCGTCGCCGGCTTGTTGCGCATTGTTGGCACCGGCATGTCATCGTGCCTTGTCAGCGGCCGTTTTGAGCGTTGGCCTCGGCGGGGTTGCGGGGGTGCGGGCGGGCGCTTCGTCGGTGCGGCCGTTACCGTGGAAGACGTGATGAGCACGCAGACCCTTCCTCCTGATGCCCAGACCCGATCCCCCCGCCACCGCACCTCCCCCAGCCGGACGCGGTGGGCCGCCGGTGCGCTCGTGGCGGTCCTGGCGCTGGCGCCGCTGACCGCCTGCACGACAGGGACGACCACCACCCCGGCGCCCACGACGGCCACTACCGCCCCGGCCACCCAGGGAGCCCAGTTCTCGCTGACCCTGGCCGACGGCACGTTCACCGTGGCCGGCGCGGCCGCCGACGAGACCGCGAAGACGGACGCCGCGGCCGCGGTGAGTGCCGGTCTGGGAGCCGGTGTTCCGGTGAACGATCAGCTGAACGTGGTGTCCGGGGCGTGGCTGCCGAAGGCGGATGCGCTCACGACCCTCGCCTCCGCCCTCGTGGGCGTCGAGGCCGTGTCGCTGAACATCAACGGGGGCGACGCCGTGCTGGCCGGCACCGTCACGTCCGAAGCTGAGAAGCGGGCCGCGGCGGACGCCGTCGCCGCCGCCTTCCCCGAGGCCGAACTCACCGACAACGTGGCCATCGTCGAGCTGTGCAGCGTCGTGGGCGCGAAGGTGCGGGAGGCCGCCCAGGCGCCAGCGCTGGTGTTCGCCTCGGGTTCGGCCGAGCTGACCGCCGAGTCGCAGGCCGCCGTGGCGGAGATCGCGCAGCTCGTCGAGCAGTGCCCCGGCACGAAGCTCACCGTGGTGGGCCAGACCGACACGCGCGGCTCCGAGGTGGGCAACGAGGCGCTGGCGCTCCAGCGGGCGCAGGCCGTCGCCGATGCGCTGGCGTCCGCCGGGGTGCCGGGCGAAGACATGACCGTCCAGGGCAACGCCGCGATCGCCCCCATCAGCGACGACGACTCCCTGAACCGTCGCGTCGACGTCGCCGTCCAGTAAGTCGCCGGTCGAGCCTGTCGAGACCCCCGCTGGTCGAGCTGGTCGAGACCCCGCTGGTCGAGCTGGTCGCGAGACCACCCGCTGGTCGAGCTGGTCGCGAGACCACCCGCTGGTCGAGCCTGTCGAGACCCCCGCCGAACTCGCCCCTCCCCTCGAGGGGGGTGTGCAGGTCCGGGCTGCACACCGCGTGCCACAGCGCCGGTTGTGCAGCACGGACCTGCACACCCTTCCCCAAGCTCTCACGTCGCCGGCCTAGACAGAGAGATGGTTCGGCCTTTTCGTTACCAAGACTCCCGCAGTGTGAGTCCCTTGGAGTGGTGGGGTTTGGGGGAGGGCGTGTCCTGAGCTGGTGGAAGGGTCATCGGCGTGATCCTCGGTTGTAGCGCCAACTGCAAC
>JARKOU010000236.1 GCA_029975645.1 Actinomycetales bacterium | reverse complement strand
CGAGGACGACGGCGTCGAGCGGGTCGGCGGGGTGGGCGGATGCGGACGGGGCGTCGGCGGGCCGGTCATGGGTGGGCCGCTCGTCGGCGGGCGGGGCAACGGCCTCGGCGGGCCGGGCGTCGCGGCTGTCGACCGGTCGGGCAAGGGTGTCGTCGGCCCGGACCCGGCGCAGGCGCGTGTCGACGTTGCCGCGGATGTCGACGATCTCGAGGTCCGGCCGAGCCAGGCGGAGCTGCGCCGCGCGCCGGGGCGAGCCGGTCCCGACCCGCGCGCCGCCCGGCAGACCCGAGAGCGTCCACCCGTTGCGCGCGCAGAGGACGTCACGGGGGTCCTCGCGCTCCGGCACGGCGGCGAGCGCGATGCCCGGGGCGGGCGCGGTGGGCAGGTCCTTGAGCGAGTGGACGGCGATGTCGCAGGCCCCGTCCAGGAGCGCCGTGCGCAGGGCGGTCACGAAGACCCCGGTGCCGCCGATCTGTGCGAGCGATCCGGTGAGCCGGTCGCCGTCGGTTCGGATCGGGACGAGGTCGACCTGCCATCCCAGGTCGCGCAGCGCATCGGCGACCAGGCCGCTCTGGGTGAGCGCGAGCGCGCTCGCGCGGGTGCCGAGGCGCAGCGGGCGCGGGGTGGTGGGCATCGTCCGGTCATTCTCGCCCGTCGCGACGCGACTGTCGCACGGTGTCCGCGGTCGAGGGGTCCGCGGTCGAGGGGTCTGCGGTCGAGCCAGCCGCAGTCCGGGTGTCCGTTCGGGTGCTGCGCTGTCGGGCCGTCCTCGAATCCGCCGTCATGCTCATCTCGCCGCCTCCCGCCGGTGCCCGCTCACGCCAGCGAGTGGACCAGGTCCACCACCCGGGTCAGCACGTCCGGGTCGGTGTCCGGCGGAACGCCGTGGCCGAGGTTGACCACGTGAGCGGGCGCCTCCCGCCCCCGCACCACCACGTCCTTGACGGCGGCCTCGAGGACGGGCCACGGGGCTGCGAGCAGAGCGGGGTCGAGGTTGCCCTGGAGCGGGGTGGCACCCCCGAGGGCGCGGTTGGCCTCATCGAGCGGCGTGCGGTAGTCGACACCGATCACGTCCGCCCCGACGTCCCGCATCGCGCGCAGGAGGTGGCCCGTGCCGGTGCCGAAGTGGACCACCGGCACGTCGAGGTCGCGCACCTGCGCCAGGGCGCGGGCGCTCGCCGGCGCCACGTGCCTCTCGTAGTCCGCCAGGGAGAGGGACCCGGCCCAGGAGTCGAAGAGCTGCACCGCGCTCGCGCCCGCGAGCACCTGGGCGCGCAGGAACGCCCCGGTGAGGTCGGCTGCCCACGAGGTGAGGGCGGTCCACGCCTCGGGGTCGGTGTGCATGAGGCGGCGGGCGCCCAGGTGGTCGCGGCTGGGGCGGCCCTCGACCAGGTAGGCGGCCAACGTGAACGGCGCGCCCGCGAAGCCGATCAGGGACGTGCGGCCGAGGGCGGCGACGGTCCGAGCGACGCCCTCGCTGACCGGAGCCAGTCGGGCGTCGTCGAGCTGCTTCGCGGACGAGGTGAGGCGGTCGACGTCGGCCCTCGTGCGGGCAGGCTCGGCGAAGACGGGGCCGACGCCCGACGCGATCTCGACGTCGACGCCCGCCAGGCGGAACGGGACCACGATGTCGCTGAAGAAGATCGCGGCGTCGACGCCGTGCCGTCGGACGGGCTGCAGCGTGATCTCCGCGGCGAGCGCCGGGGTGAGGCAGGCCTCGAGCATCCCGGTGCCCGCGCGGGCGGTCCGATACTCGGGAAGGGAGCGTCCGGCCTGACGCATGAACCAGACGGGGAGTAGGTTCGTCCGCCGGCCGCGGAATGCCTCGACGAGCGGGGAACCCGCCGTGCGACCATCGATCATCGGGTGGTTCTCCGGGAGCGTCACCCGGCCGATTCTGCCCCAGCCGACGTCGAGTCCCGTTCCCCGAGGAGGGCGCCACCCCGTGGTCCTCGTGTCCCTGTCCGCCAGCCACCACGACCTCGACCTCGCGACGCTGGAGCGGTTGAGCGTCGGCGCCGACGGCGTGGCGCGGGCGGTCCTCAGCGGTGGACGCCCGGTTCGGGGGGCGGTGGTCCTCGCCACGTGCAACCGGTTCGAGGTGTACGTGGACGTGGTCGACGCCGAGGAGCTCTCTTCCGCCGTCGATCGGGTGATCGAGACGGTCGAGGCGGCGTCGGCGGCGGACGAGGACGAAGTGCGCGGAGCGCTGCGCCTGCGTACGGGGACCGACGTCGCCCGGCACCTCTTCGCTGTGGCCGCGGGCCTGGACTCGATGGTGGTGGGCGAGCGTGAGATCGCCGGCCAGGTGCGTCGGGCCTTCGGCCAGGCCCAGGAGCACGCGGCGGCGACGCGCGACCTCGAGCGGCTCTTCGCGAACGCCGCGCGGGCGTCTCGGACGGTGGAGGCGCACGCGGCGCTCGGCGCCTTGGGTCGCTCGATCGTCTCGGTCGCCCTGGACCTGGCTGAGGCTCGGTTGCCCGCGTGGGATCGGGTGCGGGTGCTCCTGATCGGCACGGGCTCGTACGCCGGGGTGACGCGGGCCGCGCTGCGGGCTCGTGGCTGCCGGGACGTGGCGGCGTACTCCGCTTCCGGCCGCGCCGAGGAGTTTGCGCTCGCTCGGGACGTACGCGCAGTGCCGGTCGACGGGCTGGGCGCCGCGCTCGCTGCAGCCGACCTCGTGATCGCGTGCAGCGGCTCGCTCACCCCCGTGCTCCGGGTCGCCGACGTCGAGGCAGCCCGGACCGCTGGATCCGAACCCTCGGGGTCGTCGCTCGTGGTGGTGGACCTCTCCCTCCAGCGGGACGTCGACCCCGCCGTGGCCGGGATGCCCGGGGTCCACCTCATCGACCTGGCCACCGTGCGCGACCAGGCCCCCGACCTGCGGGACGAGCAGGTCGCACGCGCGACCGCCATCGTCGAGACCGCGGCCGAGCAGTTCGAGGGCGCGCTCGCCGAGCGCGCGATCGACCACGCCGTCGTGGCGATGCGCGAGCACGTCCAGGCCGCGGTCGAGGCCGAGATCGCGCGACTCCCGGCCGGCAACGTCCCGGTGGCGCAGGTGGAACGTGCGCTGCGCCGACTGGGCGCCACGCTGCTGCACACGCCGTCCGTGCGCGCGAGGGACGCCGCCAGGGCCGGCCTGGTGGAGGAGTACCTCATGGCGCTCCGCCTCCTTCACGGGATCGAGCCACCCGGGTCGTAACGCCCGGACCCGGACCTGGACCGAGTCGATCCCGATCCCGATCCCGATCCCGATCTCGGGCCGGGCCCTCTCGAACGGGGTCCACCCGGCCGGGTGGACGACTCGTCCTCCCAGGTCGCTGGGCAGACCGGCCGGCGCCGCTGAGGCGTCCGATGTCGGACTCCCGCACGGTGGTCCCCAGGGTGCTCCCGTCGGTACGGGCGAAGGCGTGACCCCCCGTGATCGGCGTGATGGTGATGTGGCGCCGGTGGACCTCGTGGTGGTGGAAGACGCAGAGCGTCAGACCGTTCTCGATCGACGTCGCGCCTCCGCGCGAGAACCACTCGATGTGGTGGACCTCGCACCACGACGCGCGCAGGGTGCACCCAGGCCACTGGCAGTGCCCGTCTCGGACCAGGACCGCCCGCCGAAGGCCCTTGCTGTACGTGCGCTCGGTCTGACCGACGTCCAGCGGTACGCCGTCCGCGTCCAGGACCAGCCGGGTGATCTCGCAGTCGCAGGCAAGTCTCTGCAGTTCGGACAGGGGGAGGACCGTGCCGTCGTCCAGTTCGGGCATCGCGACGACGCCGAGCCCCTCACCGGACCCGGCCGTCTGCGACCGACCCCGGCGGCTCGCGACCCAGGCCTCGCCCGGGACGAGCAGCGAGAGGTGCGGCCGGATCTGGGCGCCGATCTTGTCCGCGCCGGCATCGAGGGCGTGTTCGGCAAGGGTCGCGAGCGCGTCGGCGGACCGCTGATCGGGCGAGCGCTCGTCGTCGACGGCGGGCTCGGGCGTGAGCGCCTCGAGGGCGGTGCGGAACGTGGCCCCGACAACGGTGTCGACGAACCCGTCGAGGCGGGTTCCGCCGTCGCGCTCGATCAGGCGGAGATAGCGCCGGGCCCGCACCGCGGCGAACGAGGCCTCGCAGCCGTCGGAGTCCTGTGCTGCCGCCCACGCGGCTGCGCGCTTGGCGAACGTCGGCACGTCAAGGTTCGCCGCAGCGGCCAGCAACTCGTCGGCGCCCCCGGCGTCGAGTGCGTCCCGCACGCGCTGGGAGGAGCGGGCCCGGACGCGGGTGAGGACCTCGGCGTGCCCGAGCCCGACCCGGCCCTCCTCGATCGCGACGGCGGCCTGGGGTAGGGCGGTCAATCCCTCGGCGAGCTCCATCTCCGCGCGGGCTGCTCCCGTGCCTGTGCGAGCGGTGCGGCCCCGGAACGCCTCGAAGGAGCGGTCGCCGGATCTCGCCCACCGGCCATCCTGCTTGTGGGCGGCCAGCACCGCAGCCCGGTAGACCCCGACAAGCGCGGTGAGGCGGTCGAGGGAGACGATCACCCCGGCGCGCTCCTCGAACGTCCAGCCGGGTGCGAACGTGGCAGCCGCACCCCCGACCAGCGCAGTCATCGCAGCGACCACGGCGCGCGCCATGGACACCGGGCCGGCGGAGGCCGCGGCACCGGCAGTCGAGGCTGCTTCGCCGCCGTCCATAGCTCCAACACCTCCGCCACTCGAACTGCTGTATCAAAGAGTATTGGATCGAACAGGCGTTCGCAAGTCGGTCAACCCCCTGCTCAGGGGCGCAGGCTGAGTGCTCGGTCCGGGCAACCTCGGCGTGGCCACACCGTCGCACGCCGCACTCACATCGCATCCCTCACCTGCGCCGTCGCCCCTACCTCTCACCTGCGCCCTCGCCCCCTATCCCGCACCTGCGGCGTCGATCCGGCCCCAGGTCCTACAGGAGGCCCCTGCGGCGGTACTTGACTACGGGGTCGGGGACGGAACCTCGCCTCCGGCGAGCGGCCCGACACCCGTCCAGACGCCACCGTCTGCCGTCGGACACGCGAATCCAAGGAAGCAGTGGGCCGCAACGCCCGTCGAGAGCCGAGGAGCACCGGATGATCGACCTACTCGTCGACAACCCGATCTTGCTGCTGTTCGTCACGGCGGCGATCGGCTACGCGGTCGGGCGGATCCGGATCAAGGGTGCGAGCCTCGGTGTCGCCGCGGTCCTCTTCGTCGGCCTCGTGATCGGCTCGTTCCACCCCGACCTCAAGGTCCCCGACTTCGCCTTCACCTTCGGGCTCGCTGTGTTCGTGTACACGATCGGCCTGGCGAGCGGTGCCGGCTTCTTCGCCTCCTTCAGCCGCAAGGGCCTGCGCGACAACCTCTTCGTGCTCGCGATGCTCGTGTTCGCGTCGCTGCTCGTGCTCGGCGCCGCCGCCCTCTTCGCCTTCAAGTCCACGATCGCGGCGGGCGTCTTCGCCGGCAGCCTGACGAACACCCCGGCCCTGGCCGGCGTCCTGGAGATGATCCGCGCCGAAGCCGCGGCGTCCGACGTCGAAGCCCTGCTCAACGAGCCCGTGGTCGGCTACTCCGTGACCTACCCCATGGGCGTGCTCGGCCCGATCCTGGCGATCAGCCTGGTCCGGGCCATCTACCGCGTGAACTACCGGAAGGAGGCCGAGCGCCTCTCGGGCATGGCCCTGGTGCAGAAGACGATCTCGAACGTGACCGTGCGCGTGACGAACCCCTCGGTGGCGGGGTGGACGGTCCGCGAGCTGCACCGCGGCAAGAGCATGCGAGTGGTCCTGAGCCGTGTGCAGCACGAGGGCGACGTCCACGTGGCCGACGGCGACACGCGCCTCGCGATCGGCGACCGCGTGGTGGTGGTCGGCAATCCCGACGACGTGGCCGAGGCCTGCCGCGTGCTCGGCCAGGCGGACCCCGAGCGCCTCGACGTGGACCGCAGCACCTACGACGTCCGCCGCATGTTCGTCTCCCGCAAGGACGTGGTGGGCAAGCGCATCCGCGACCTCGAGTTGCCGGAGCGCTACGGCGCGATCGTCACGCGCGTGCGCAAGGGCGACGTCGACGTCATGGCCTCGGGTGACACCGTCCTCGAACTGGGGGACCGGGTACGCGTGGTGGCGCAGCCGGAGCGCATGGGTGAGATCAGCAGGTTGTTCGGGGACTCCTACAAGGTGCTGTCCGAGATCGACCTCCTCTCGTTCGGCCTGGGGATGTCACTGGGCCTGCTGGTGGGCCTCATCCCGATCCCGCTGCCCGGCGGCGTCACGTTCACG
This sequence comes from Actinomycetales bacterium, assembly GCA_029975645.1. Taxonomy (GTDB): domain Bacteria; phylum Actinomycetota; class Actinomycetes; order Actinomycetales; family JAHECE01; genus JAHECE01. The sequence continues at coordinate 27,672 of JARKOU010000236.1, read as the reverse complement.
CTCGGCTCCGCCGGTGGGCCGCTGCTTGTGGGCCTGGTGCTCGGCGCCGTGCGCCGGACGGGGCGGATCGTCTGGACCATCCCCTACAACGCCAACCTCACGCTCCGGCAGATCGGCCTCATCCTGTTCCTCGCCGCCGTGGGCCTGAAGTCCGGCTACACGTTCGTCTCCACCTTCTCCGGCAGCGGCGGCGCGACGATCCTCCTGGCCGGCGCCGTGATCAGCCTGGCCGTCCCGGTGCTGACCCTGATCATCGGCTACAAGGTGCTCCGGATCCCGTACGGGATGCTCACCGGCGTCGTCTCGGCGATGCACACCCAGCCCGCGGTGCTCGGTTTCGCGGCCGAACAGGCCCAGGACGAGTCGCCGAACGTCGGATGGTCGCTCGTCTACCCGCTCTCGATGATCAGCAAGATCATCCTGGCTCAGGTGATCTTCACCGTGCTCGGTGGGGTGGGCTGAGCGAGCCCGGTGCCCGTGCCGGCCCTTCAGCCGGCCTGGGTCGTGGTCGTAGCCCTGGCCTGGGCTTTCGCGGCTCGCTTGGTCTCGCGCACGCGGCCGAGGGATTCGGCGTCCACCACGTCCGCCACCGAGAGGAACGTCCCCTCCTCGCCGTACGGCCCGGCTGCCTCGCGCCACCCCGGCGCCTCGAGCCCGAGTTGCTTGCCCAGCAGTGCCAGGAAGATCCGCGCCTTCTGCTCCCCGAACCCCGGCAGGCGCTTCAGGCGGCGCAGCACCTCAGCGCCGTCGGGCGTGCCACGCGTCCACAGCGCCGTCGCGTCGCCGTCGTACTCCTCGACGACGACGGCGCACAGCGCCTGGATCCGCTTCGCCATCGCCCCGGGGTAGCGGTGCACGGCCGGTGGGGTGCGGCACACCTCCTCGAGCGCCGTCGGGTCCATCGCGGCGATCGCCGCCGCATCCAGCCCGCCGAGGCGGTCCCGCACCTTCGCCGGCCCGGCGAACGCCGTCTCCATCGGTACCTGCTGGTCCAGGAGCATCCCGATCAGCAGGGCGAGGGGCGAGGACGTGAGGAGTGCGTCGGCGGCGTCGTCGCCGCTCAGGTGGATCTCGTGCGTCACGGCAGGGGTCTCCTCGACGAGGGTGGGCGTTTCGGGCTGCGAGAGCGATTCGAGCGCTTCCGCCTCGGGGGCGTCGGCTTCCGGGACGACGTCGGCTTCCGAGGCCGCCGCGGCTTCCGGGACGGGTGCGGCTTCCGGGACGGGTGCAGCCTCCGGGACGACGACGGCGCGCGCCCCCGATCGCGCGGTCACCGACACGAGCGGGACCCCGGGCGACAACCGCTCGACGACGACGTCCCGGAACCCGGCCGCGTCCAGCGCCTCACGCAGCCCCTCGACCTCCGGCAGCTCCATCCCGAGTCCCTGCGCCCGGAGCAAGAGATCGAAGTGCCGCGAGAACGTCTCGGGCTCGGCAACGGTCGTGACCAGCAGTAACATCCCGCGGGGCCGCAGGGCGGAGGCCAGGCTCCGGAGGAAGGAGGCCCGCTCCGCGACGGGCGTGTAGTAGATCACGTTCGCGAGCAGGGCCAGGTCCACGGGCCCGCCGTGCTCGGCGACCACCGCCTCGAGGCTGGTCGCCTCCGCCTGCACCACCTCGGCGCGCCGCCCGAGACCCGCTTCGGCGAGGGACCGGCGCGCGAGGTCCACCGCTGCGGAATGGGCATCGACCCCGAGTCCGACGGCGCCCGGCGCTGCGTCGAGCATCGTCGCGAGCAGATGGCCGGACCCGCAGCCGACGTCGAGCACGCGGCGGGGTGCGACGTCGCGGGCAACGCCGCGAACGGCCTCCTCGACGAACGGCCGGAAGCCCTCGGAGAGCCGGGCGATGGTCTCGCCCTCGTCCGCGATGTCGGTGCGTGCCGGTCCGCCGCTCAGCTGCCGGGGGAGGCCGAGGTAGAGGTCGGTGTGATAGCCGCCGTAGGCGAGCGCGGCGGCCCGCGCAACCGGGTCTGCCAGTACGTCGCGCGCGCGGGCGGTGATGCCCCACCGGCCGTTCACGGACCTGACCAGACCGTTCGCCTCCAGGACCCGCAGGAAAGCCGCCAGCAGCGCGACGTCGACGGCGCCCACGGCCGCGGCGAGCGACCTCGCGTCGAGCGGGCGGCGCTCGAGGGTGGTCAGCACGCCCGAGCGGACGCCGGCGCCGAGAGCGGCGATCCGCGTCGCTGCGGCGCCGTCGCGCATGACCCGCACCCTCGCGGCGGTGTTCCCCGCTCGCACCAACCGGACCGTGGCCCGCAGCCTTCCCCGCATGGGGGCGAGTCTCGGGGGCGTTCGGGAGCGATGCAAGCAGGGCCCCGGACGGGACATCCGCGCGAGGCATCCGCGCGAGGCATCCGCTCGGTCGCCCGCGGCGGTCGGCTGCCGCCGTCGGCCCGGGCCGGCCGCCCCCGTGAACCCGGAAGGCGCCCCGTCAGTCCCAGGACGGCAGGGGCACCGCGGCGTCGTCGGCGATCATCTCCTCGACGTTGTGCGTGCGGCGCAGCGGAACCTCGGGGAGGAACAACGCCAGGACGAACGCCGCGGCCATGATCGGCACGGCGACCAGGAACGTGGTGTCGATGGCGCGCGCGAAGGCGCCGAGCACCTGCTCCTGGATCGCGGGCGGCAGGGACCGAAGTGCGTCGAGCGAGCCGGTCGCCTCGCCGATCGGCGCCGATCCACCCGGTGCGATGCCGGCCATCTCGACGGCGAGCCGTGCCGTCCAGACCGCGCCGAACACCGCCGTCCCGAACGAGCCGCCGATCGACCGGAAGAAGGTGGACGCGCTGGTCGCGGCCCCGATCTCGCGCTGCGGGACCGAGTTCTGGACGGCCAGGACGAGCACCTGCATGACGTTGCCAAGGCCGGTGCCGAGGATCAGCATGGCGAGAGCGATCTGCCAGTACGGCGTGGTGCTCCCCAGCCGTGAGAAGAGCAGGAGCCCCAGGGTGGCCAACGCCGTGCCGACGATCGGGAAGATCTTGTAGCGCCCGAAGCGGGTGATGAGCAGCCCGGAGCCGATCGAGGTCACGAGCATGCCGACCATGAGGGGCAGGAGCTGGAGCCCGGCCTCGGTGGGGGTGGAGCCGTACACCACCTGGAGGTAGATCGACAGGTAGACGATCGAGCCGAACATCGCGAAGCCGACGACGAAGCCGATCCCGGACGTGACGGTGAAGACCTTGTCCCGGAAGAGCGCCATCGAGACGATCGGCTCGCTCGTGCGGAACTCCTGCCACACGAAGAGCGCCAGGGCGATCGTGCCGGCCACGGTCAGGCCGATGATCTGCGGGGACAGCCAGTCGTACTCCTGGCCGCCCCAGACCGTGACCAGCAGGAGCGCGGTCACGCCCGCGACCAGCAGCGATGCGCCGAGCCAGTCGATGCTGTGGCGCTCGCGGTGGCGCGGGAGGTGCAGGACGGCGCCGAGGATGGCGAACGCTGCGATGCCCAGGGGAAGGTTGATGTAGAAGATCCAGCGCCAGGAGAGCTGCTCGGTGAAGAAGCCACCGAGGAGCGGCCCGAGGATGCTGGCGAGGCCGAAGACGGCGCCGAACAGCCCCGCGTAGCGGCCGCGCTCGCGCGGCGGGATGAGGTCAGCGATGACCGCCATGACCAGGACCATGATCCCGCCGCCGCCGAGGCCCTGGAGCGCCCGCGTCGCGATGAGCTGGCCCATGGTCTGCGAGAGGCCGGCCAGCGCGGAAGCGGCGACGAACACGACCACGGCCGACTGGAGCATCAGCTTGCGGCCGTACAGGTCCGAGATCTTGCCCCAGATGGGCGTGCTGGCCGTCGAGGCCAGGAGGTAGGCCGTGACCACCCAGGAGAGGTGGTTCAGGCCGCCGAGGTCGCTGGTGATGGTCGGCAGGGCGGTCGAGACGATGGTCTGGTCGAGCGCCGCGAGGAGCAAGGTGAGCATGAGGGCGGCGAGCGCCCAGCCCAGGTGTGTGGTGCGCGGCGCTCCCGGCTCCAGGGCGGGGCCTGCGGGCGGTGTGGCCGCGGGCGCCCCGGGATCGTCTGCCTGCGGTGCGGTCCCCTGCTCAGTCATCGTGCCCTCCCGCCGTGCCCGGTCCGTGTGACCCCGGCGCCCAAGCGTACGAGGGCCAACCGACATCCGGGGATGTCACCCGATCCGATGCACACGGGCGCCCCGCCTGCAAGTCGACACGCCGACGACGGGGCAGCGGATGTGGTCGAGGAATGGGTATGTGCATACGGCCCTAGACATTCCTGGGAGGAAAGACCCAGAACCCCTTCCCGAAGATCGGGGACCCGTGCCAAGGTGATCTTCGGCACGCGCGCGCTCGAGGCGCGGGTTCGTGCGGCACAGATCGGGGACTGTGTGTTCGGGACGTCGGAGCCAGACGCCGGTGAGTCCGGCGATCTCGGCGCGCCCGAACGCCGCCACGGCCTCGGGCGTCGTCTCGTCGCCCTGACCACGTCGTTCGCGCTCATCGCCTCCTTCGTGGTCGGCACGGCCGCCGCTGCGAGCGCGGAGTCGACCGCACCGCAGCCGACCCCACCCGCGACCCAACCCGATGGACCGACCGGTGCCCGGGAGCCCGTGGTCGTCGTCCCGCTGCGCGATGCCGTCGTTCTCGTGGTCCCGCTCTCCTCGCCGCAGGACGCTCGGGCGCACATCGACGCCCTCCTCGCCGAGGAACAGGCGGCCCGCGTCGCCGCCCACCACGCCGAGCAGGCGGCGCAGGCGGCGCAGGCGAAGGCCACCACCGCCGATGGCGTCATCGGGCAGCAAGCGGCCGCGCAGCAGGCGCAGGCGCAGGCGGCCGCGGTCCAGGCGTCGGCCGACGCGCAGCTCCAGGCTGCGCTCGCGCAACTCGCCCAGGCCCTCTCGACGAGTTCGTGCACAACCGTGGGTGGCACCAACGGCGAGCAGGCGTCGATCTCCTGCCCGATGGCCGACGGCTCGGCGGGGTCGATCTCCGGCGGAGACGGCGCCACCGTCACCGCCGCACCGAGCGTGGACGCGAGCACCGCTGCCGACGGCGGCGCGATGACCGCCGCGAGCCTCCCGGAGGTCCCGGTCGGTCCCGAGGCCGCGCTCTCCGGCGCCGTGCTCGCCGGCGCCGTCGCGCAAGCGAAGGCCGAGTGGGCTGCCGCCGGTGGGGATGCGTCGGGCGTATCGGCCTCTATCTCGAATCTCTCGGGTGCGACGCTCGGCACCGCCTCGGGATCCTCGATCGTGATCGACGCCGACGCCGCTGGTTGGGGCTGGGGCTCGATGAGCCTCATCACGGTGGTGCGTCACGAGATCGGGCACGCACTCGGCCTCGGTCACACGGGGTCGGGACTCATGGCGGAGGCGCTCGCACCCGGTGAGGTCCGTTCGGTTTCGTCCGCGCCGGCACTCCCCGCTCCGGAGCCCGCGCCCGCGCCGGAGCCGGCGCCAGCGCCCGCGCCCGCGCCCGAACCGGTGACGGAGGCGGCTCCTGCCGTGGAGTCCGTCGCCGTGGAAGTGACGACGACCGAGACCGCGACGACCGAGACCGCGACGACTGGGACCACGTCGACCGAGACCGCGACGACTGGGACCACGTCGACCGAGGCCGCGACGACGGGGACCGCGACGACCGGGACCGCGCCGGGCGAAGCGACCACGAGCCAGCCTGCCGACGCCGCGGCATCGACTGCGGCCACCGAGGCGCCGGCCACCGAGGCCGGGACAACCCAGGCCCGGACAACCGAGCCAGGGACAACCGCGGCCACGATCGCGCCGGCCCCGGCGGGGGAGGCCGCGAGCGAGCCTGCGCCTCTCGCCTGGACCACCGGCGATGACGGCACAGCGGTCCTCGACCTCGGTGGCGCCGTCACTCCGGCCACAGTCACCCACGACGCCTCGACCGGCACCCTGCGCGTGAGCCTTGGTGGTGCCGTGGTCGACCTGCCGCTCTCCGGCGTCGTCCGGATCGTCCTCACGTCGGCGTCGGGCACGATCGTGATCACCGGCGAGATCCGCCTCACCGACGCCGGCCTGGAGATCCGGGCGCAGCACGTGGTGGTCGAGCAGGGCACGATCCTCGACACCGGCACCGGCGCCATCACGCTCGCGGCGAGGGGCACCGCCGAGGGCGCCAATGCCTCGACCGCCTCCTCGGTCACCGTCACCGGCGCGACGCTCTCCGGAGGGGCGATCACCCTCTCGGCCGCGTCCGCGACGAGCGGGACAGCCGCCGGACAGACCGCGGGCGTGACGGGCGGCTCGGCCGCCACGGTGACGGTTCTCGACTCCCGGCTCGTCTCGACCGGCGACGTCGTCCTCGCGGCGGACTCCTCGGCCACCGGTGCCGCGACGGCGACCGCCGGGGCAAGCGCGTCCGACGCCGCGCACGACGCCGCGAGCGCCGTCGTCGATCTCCGCAGCAGCGCGGGCGCGCGCCTCGGCGGTGCGAGCAGCGTCCAGGCCGACGGCGCCCTGCGCGTCCTCGCGAGCAACCGCACCGACGCCCGCGCGTGGGGGGACGCGTCGGGCGCCGGTGCCGGTGCCGGCCTCGCGACCGCCGTCGTCGAGCGCACCACGCGCGCCGTGATCGACGCCGCGAGCCTCGACGGGATCAACGCCCGGGGGCTCGACGTCAACGCGGACGCCGACGGCGTCCTGGACGTCCGCTCCTTGGGCAGCGCCGGTGGCGCCTCCGCGAACGCCACGCTCCCGGCCTGGCTCGCAGCGCTCCGCTCGGCGGACGGCTTGTTCGCCGTGGCCTCCGCCCTGGGGAACGGCCGGCTGCGCGGGTTGACGGAGGCTCTGCTCTCGGGCGGTAGCGGAGCCCTCGGTCTCGGCGCGGGCGAGGGGCGCCGGGTGGGCGCCCACTCCGAGGACGTGGCAGACGTCTTCGCTGACGGGTCCTCGTCCGGCTCCGGTTCCGCGGTGGCCGTGGCCCTCTCCTCCCTCCTGACCCGCGCCCTGCTCGACGGCACGCTGGACACGGGCGCCGACGTCGCCCTCGACGCCGCGTCCACCGCGGGCACGACCGCCACGGCACGCGGGGCGTCGTCGCCGTCCCTCGCGGTCGTGATCCGGGACGGGGCGACGCTGGCGGCCCTGTCCGACGGGGCAAGCCTCACCGGGGCCGGCGGCCTGACGGTGTCGGCGTCGACCACCGAGCGCTCGGTCTCGGACGCGTCGACCACGCCGGGCAACGCCGTCGTCCTCGCCACGGTCACCACGGCCGCGAGGCTCGGCGCCGGGCCCGAGCTCGCGCTCGCCGGCGACCTCGCGGTCAACGCGACGCAGGAGGCGGACGCCGAGGCGCTGGCATCTCTCGTCGCGCTGACCATCGCCCGCCACGACGTCGAGGCGAGCCTGAACCGGGCGGTGACCGCAGGAGGCACCGTGACCGTGCTCGCCTTCGGGACGTCGCGGACCAGCTCGACGGCGTTGCCCCTGGCCGGCGCCGCGCCCGTGACCCTCGAGATGGTCGGGTCGGCGCGGGCGCTGGCGGACCTCCTCGCCGAGGCGGCTGGTGCGCGGACGGCCGCCACCGGCGCGTCCGTGGCGCCCTCGCCCGTGGCGCTGAGCTCGATCGCGGTGAACGCGAGCGCCGCGAGCGTCCTCGCCTCGCTGCCCATCCTGCCGATCACGGCAGGCGGCCCGATCGACGTCGCGGCGTTCGCGACGGGGTCCGCGGGAGCCGGTGCCGGCACGCAGCGGGACGGCGGCGCCGCCGACGGCCCGTCCGCCGCGGCCAACCTGGCGACGCTGACGAGCAAGGTGCGCGTGCCCGGCCCGGTCTCCTCCGGCGGCGACCTCCGGCTCCGCTCGGGCCGCGGGCCTCCGGCGTCGGGCAGCATCTTCACCACGCTCGTCCCGGGCGGATCCATCGCCCTCACCAGCACCACCAGCAGTTCGCAGGTTCTTCTCGATGGCCCGGTCACTCTGACTGCACCGGATGCCAGCCTCCTCGTCTCAGAGGACGCGACCTACTCGGTCGAGGCGATCAGCCTCCCGGAGGTCACCGAACCAGGCTCCTCACTCACCGGCTCCGCCTTCGTCCCGCCCGCGGGTGCCGTGCTCGTCTCCGCCGCGCTCGGCGGAACCGTCACCGCCGGCGCCGCCACGCTGACCTTCGCGCCGGGGGCGCTGCCCGCGGACGCGTGGGTGGTCATCGCGGTCCGCAGCGCCGCCGTCCCCGGTCTCCGGAACACGTCCGACGTGTTCGACCTGCGCGCCTACGACGCCCGCACCGGTGCGGTCATCTCGACGTTCCTGATCGACCCGGTGCTGAGCGTCGCGGTCGGTGTGCCGGCCGACGGCGCGCGCATCTGGTACGTGGCGCCCGACGGATCCCTCCAGGCCATGGCCACCACGGTGGACTCGACCACCGGCACGCTGACCGCCGCACTGCCGCACTTCAGCGACTACGTGGCGGGTTCACCGCTCGCCGGCGTGGTGGGCCTCATCGTCCAGCAGCTGCAGGCGTACCTCGCCAACCAGACCTACACCCAGAACCTCGGCGACTACTCCCTCGGTGATGCGCTCACCCTCACGGGCATCACGCTCACCATCTCCACGGTGTCCGCCGCGGCCCCCTACACCGGCTCGGCGACGTTCGCCGCGAACCTGGTGCTGGCCCTGACGGTGGGCAGCCTCGCGATCACCGCGAGCGCGGCGGTGAGCGCCACCTACACCCTGACCAATGCGGCAGCGCTCGACGCCGGATCCCTCCTCATCACGCTCGGGCCGGTCTCGCCCGCCACCACCTTCGGCGTCTCCATTGCCTCCGGTGGCACCGAGATCGCCGTCCTCGACGTGACCGCGGCGACGCTGAGCCAGTCCGCGTCGAACCTCACCATCACCGCGACGGGGGTCACCCTCACGATCGCCGGTCAGGTCCAGGTCTCCGGCGGCACGCTCGAACTGGTCTCCCGGGACGACACGGGCGACGTCGACTTCACGCTGACCGGTGGCGCCGTCACCTTCACCTCCGGCGGGTCGGGGCAGGCGCTGACGAACGCCGTCGTGACCTACAACGGCACCGACGGCCTCGCGCTCGCGGCCGACCTCGCACTGACGATCGGCGCCCAGACGCTCTCCGGGTCCGTGCGCCTGACCCGGAGCGCGACCACCACCACGCTGACGGTCACGAATCTCTCGGCAACCCTCTCGGCAGGCGCGGCGCAGACCGTCGCGATCTCCGGCGGTAGCGGCACCCTGGTCCTGGGGGCGTCGGGCACCGTCGGCACGTTCACTGCCACCGTCGTGGCCACCGGGTATGTGACCGCCACGCTCTCCGGCCGCGTCGCGGTGGACACCGCCGCCGGGACCACCGAGGTCGCCGTCGCCGCCCGGAACCTGAGCCTCGACCTCGGCGAGGGGCTGCAGGTGTCCGCCGCCGTCGTCGGCCTCTACCTGCGGTCGGACAGCGCCGGCACGGACGTGGCCCTCGACGCCACCGGCACCGTGTCCCTCACGGGCTGGTCGGGTCTCAGCCTCGGCGGCACGTTCCGGGCTCGGGTGAACGGGTTCGAGACCGCGGTCTCGCAGGTGGTCACCTTCGCGGACGGGTCCGGCGACGTCGGCATCGCGTTCACCGCGAGTGAGGTGGCCAGCGGCACGGGCGCATTCACCGCCTTTAGTGGCACCGGTGTGACGCTGGTGGCCCTCGGACAGACGCTGACGGCGGACGTGACGTTCGCAGAGACCGCCACCGGCTTCACCGTCAGCGTCTCGAACCTGGCCCTCTCCTTCGGAGGGACGACGCCGGTCGCCACCTTCACGGGCGGCGCTGGAACGCTCACCCTCGACTCCGGCGACGCGAACGCCACGTTGAGCGGAACCCTCGCGGTGACCGTTCCCGGATTCGCCTTCACCGGCACCCTCGACCTCGAACTCCGCACGGGAACCACCTCGTACCTGCGGGTCACGGGAACCACGGTGGCGATCGTGCTCGCCGGCCAGGCGATCACCTTCGACGAGTTGACGGTAGTCCGCACCACCGTGGGCGGCGTCACCCGGACCGATATCACGCTCGTCGGCGGGCACTTCGCGATCAGCGACGGCGCCACCGACCTGCTGGCGCTGACCGACGTCGCCGGGTTCCTCACCATCACGAGCACCGGCGTCGCCGGCCGGCTCTCCGCCGGGATCTCGTCCGAGGTGACGGGGTTCACCTTCGCGTCCACCGTCGCCGTCGCGGTCAACACCGGGAGTGCGGCAGTCGGCGACCTTCCTGCCGGGCCGTACCTGCGCGTCGAGGCGCTGGGCACCGCGATCACGGTGGGCGGCCAGTCGCTGACGGCGGATGTCTCGTTCGAGCGTGGGGTCGACGCCACGGGCGCCACCGTGGTCCGGGCGGGCGTCGCGAACGCCTCGCTCGTCTTCACGGCCGGCGCCACCCCGGTCCTCTCCGTCACCAACGGGACCGGCGCGCTGCTGCTGACCGACGCCGGGGTGGCGGCGAGCCTGGGCGGCACGGTCGCCGTCGGGCTCCCCGGGGTGTCCCTGACCGGCGCGCTCTCGGTTCAGGTCAACACGACCGGCGTGGACGTCGACACCACGGTGAAGGTGGGCGGCACCGACATCCCCCTGGTCCTCCCGGCCGGAGGTGGCTCCTACCTGCAGGTCGCCGGCACCGACGTCGTGCTCGTGGTGGCGGGCCAACGCCTCGCCGGCACGGTGACGGTGACCAAGGACGCCACCACGACGACGCTCACGGTGACGAACGCGGCGGTCACCTTCGGCGACGGCGTCGTCAGCCTGACGAACGTGACGGCCGCCCTCGTGCTCGGCGCGACCGGTTCGTGGGGCACCGTCGCGGGCACGGCCACTGTCGCGATCCCGGGCGTGGCCTTCAGCGGCTCGCTGATCCTGCAGCTCAACACCTCGACCGGCAGCCAGAGCGTCCTCGACCTCACCACCGCGGCTCCCGCGGACACGGTCTCGCTGGCCGCGGGGACCGTGCGCATCGGCGGGGTCGGGCTCACGCTCGCCGTCGCCGGCGTGGACGTCACCGGCACGATCTGGTTCGAGCGCACGGTGAACGCCGGCCTCGCGTCCTACCGCATCTCGCTCACCGGCGGTACGGCCGGCTTCGGCTCCTTCGCCGCCCTCAGCGCCGTCAACGGCACCCTCCTCATCACCCCCGCGGGCGTCGCCGGCGTGCTGGGTGCGACGGTCACGCTGAACGTGCCCGGGCTCGTCTTCGCCCCGGGCATGACCTTCAGCGTCCGGGCCAACACCACTCCGCAACCCCGCACCGTGGACGTCGCCGGTTCGCCCGTGGACCTCCCCGCCGGCCCCTACCTCCGCCTCGAGGTATCCGGTATCGACGTGACGATCGGCAGCGCGGGCCGGATCACCGGAGCATTCGCGTTCACCCGAGCGCTGACGCCGAGCGGCGTCGAGACGGTCGTCGCGATGACCGGGGTGGAGGTCTACCTCGGTACGGGCACCACGCCGTCCCTCTACAACGGCCAGGGTGCGCTGATCCTGCGCGGCACCGGCGTCGCGGGCTTCATCTCGGGCACCGCCTCGGTCGGCGGCAGCGGGGTCTCCGCCGAGGGCTCGGTGCTTCTCCAGATCAACACCACCCCCGACGCCATTGACACGGTGGTCGCCGTCGGCGGCACCGACCTCGTGTTCACGCTGCCCGCTCCGCCGGCGGGCGGCACGATCTTCAGCCTCTCGGTCTCCGACCTCACCCTCACCATCGGCGACTTCGTCACGATCGAGGGCAACCTCACCTTCAGCGACACCGTGATCGCGGGCCAGCCCGTCCGCGTGGTGGCGGCCACCGGGCTGACGATCTTCCTGGGCCGCGGACCCGCCTTCCTCGAGTCGGGAGCGTTGAACCCGCTGGCCATGGGCGTGCTCCTGACCGGCGCGACCCTCGGCCTCATCGAGGCGGGCGGCGGGCACGCCCTCGTCGCGTCGGGCACGGTGAGCCTGATCGGGATCCCCGGCGTCACCGTCACCGGTACCACGAGCGTCCGGGTCAACGACACGGGCCTCGCCTGGAACCAGACGATCGAGATCCCCGGTAGCACGGATCCCGGCGTGCTCGTGGCGTTCGCGGATGGAACCGCCGTCACCGAGTTCGTGGTCAGTGACGCCCTGCTCGCGTTCGGTGGGCAGTCGTTGAGCGGGACCTTCAGCTTCGGGCGCACCGGAACCGACCTCACCGTCTCCGTGGACGACGGCGCGGTCGCGTTCGGCGACGCGGTCCTTCTCGGAGCGATCACCGGCGACCTCGTGGTCCGCGGCTCCGGCATCGCCGGCACGCTCAGCGCGACGGTCTCCATCGCGGCGCTCGGGGTCAACGGCGTCGTCGCCGAGGTCGCGGTCAACACGGCTCCCGCCGAGGTGACCGTCGGCGCCACCACCCTCCCCGCCGGTCCGTACCTCCGAGTTCTGCTCACGGGCCTGGACCTGGCGTTCCTGGGCCAGACGATCCGCGCGGACATCGCCGTCGAGCGGCTGACGTCCGCCGGCGTGGCGACCACCGTCATCGGCCTGGCGAACGTGGGCCTATTCCTCGGCGACGACGGCGGCACTCCGGGTACGACCACCACCGACCTCGCCGACGACCTCGGGGTCCGCCTCACGAACGGCTCGGGCCTCCTCGTGGTCACGGCCACCGGCCTCGCGGGCCGCATCGACGGCACGATCTCCGTGCAACTCGGTGCCGACGCGGGCCTCTCCGGCGACCTGGCCCTCGTCCTGAACACCACCGCCGCCCCGGTGAGCGCGTTGCTCACGGTGGGCACCACGGTGCAGACCCTCGACGTCGCCGCCGGCCCGTACCTGCGCTTCGAGGGCACCGGGCTGACGCTCACCGTGCTCGGCCAGTCGATCAGCGCGAACGTGGCGATCGAGCAGGTGACCGCTCTCGACCCCGTCACCGGCAACCCCGACCCGAGCCGCTCGGTGCTGCGGATCGCCGCCACCGCCGTCACGCTGAGCCTCGGGCCGGTCAGCCTCACCGGCGGCGCCGCACTCCTCCTGCTCAGCGACGCGGGCTTTGCGGGTCGCATCAGCGGCACCGTCGCGCTCACCGTCCCGGAGGTCTCCCTCAGCGGCGCGCTCGCGGTGGAGATCAACACCGCGACGACGGCGGTCGACGAGTCCTTCACGATCGCCGGCGAGACCCTCGGCCTGGTCCTGCCGCAGGGCCAGTACATCCGGATCGCCGGTACCGGCGTCACCCTGGCGATCGCGGGTCAGTCGCTCACCAGCGACGTCGAGGTGGTCAGCGCGTCCGGCACCACGAGCATCACGCTCCGGAACACCGCCCTGGTGCTCGGCGGCGGCCTCGTGAGCATCGCCCAACCGACCTCCGGCGCCGGTTCGACCGCCACGATCGTGCTCGCCCCGGCCGGTGCCTACGGCGCCATCACCGTGGACGTCGCCCTCGGCGTCCCCGACGTCACGGTCACCGGCACGGTCACCGTCGCGTTCAACACGACCGCCACGGCCCAGAGCGTGGCCGGGTGGACCGACCCGCTCCCGGCCGGCCTGCTTCGCGTGGGTGGCGAGAACCTCACGATCGCCGTGTTCGGCCAGTCGCTGGTTGCCGACGTCACGTTCGAGCAGGTCACGACGGCGGGTGGCGGCACGGTGGTTCGGCTCGGCGTTGCGAACGTCGAACTCACGCTCGGGCCGCTCACCGCGATGAACGGCACCGGCCTGTTCGTCATCACGCCCGCCGGCGTGGCCGGCTCCCTCACCGTCTCGATCGCCGTCGACGGCGGTGCGCCGTTCAGCCTCGCCGGCGACCTCGAGCTGCTCGTCAACACCACGGCCGCCCCGGTGTCCGAGACGCTTCAGGTGGGCGCCGGCACCGTCTCGCTCGACGTGCCCGCGGGCCCCTACCTCCGCCTGGCGGGCACGGGGCTGGTCCTGACGGTTCTCAGCACGGTGGAGATCCGGGCGGACATCGCCTTCGAGAAGACCGCCACCCTGACCCGGATCGAACTCGCCAACGCCGAACTCTCTCTTGCTGCCGGAGCGGCCAGGATCTCCCTCACGAACGGCAGCGCCCTCTTCGAGCTGCCGGTCGGCGGTGGCCTCTCCGGGACGATCGCCGGCACCGCGGCGCTGACGGGAGTGCCCGGCGTGAGCCTGGCCGGGGCCCTCGAGGTCGAGGTCGACACCGCGGCCGGGTACCTGCGCTTCGCGGGAACCGGCGTCGCCATCACGGTGGCGGGTCAGACCCTGGCGGGCGACGTCGAGGTGGTGAAGGCGGGAACCGACCTCACCCTCACCCTGGCCAACGGCGTCCTCGCGTTCGGTCCCGAGGGCTCCCCGCTGGTGAGCGCCTCCGGGATCGGCGGCACCTTCCGGATCACGGCCGCCGGCATGGCCGGATCCGTCGCGGCAACCCTGGCGGTGACGGTCCCCGGACTGACGGTCTCCGGCGACGTCGCGGTCCAGGTGAACTCCGGTGCGGCCGCCGTCACGCTCAACCCGGGCGGACCGAATGAAGTGACCGTGCAACCCGGCCTGAAGGTCGAGGTCACGACGGCGCTGATCACGATCGCCGGTCAGTCGATCGGCGCGGGCCGCATCCTCATCAGCCGCACCCCGGCGGGAGAGGTCGCCTTCGCCGTCACGAACCTGACCCTCCAACTCGGCACGTTCGTGAACGTCACCGCCGCCAACGCGTGGTCCGGCGCGATGCTCATCACCCCGGCCGGGGTCGCGGCCACGTTCTCCGGGAACACCACCGGCATCTTCAACCTCCCGGGGATCACCATCGGGGGCGACGTCGAGTTCGCGATCAACACGGGAACGGCCGCGGTCCGCCGCAGCGATCTCGGCATCGACGTGCCCGCCGGTCCGGTCCTCCACGTCGCCATCACGAACGGCGTCCTCGGCGTCACCGGCGGCCCCGCCTTCTCGGGCAACTTCCTGCTCAGCCGGAGCGCCACGCCGGGCGTCACCACGTTGACCGGAACGTTCACCGGCGGGCTCGTGGTCGCCACCGGCGACGTCAACGGCGACGGGCGGGCCGACCTCCTCACCGCGACCGCGAACGGCGCGGCGCTCCACCTCGGGATCGCAGCCACCAACCCGGCGGCGATCTCGGACGTCTTCGCCTCCACCCCCGCCGCCACGTTCACCGGAGGCAGCGGCACCACCACCGCCGTCGCCCTCGCGCAGGTGCGGGGTAGCGCCCTCCTCGACGTCATCGTGGTCCGCAACGGGACCTCGGCGGTCTACGAGAACCTCGGCAGCGGGACGTTCGGGACAGCCGTCACCCTCACCACGCCGAACGCCAACTCCGTGGCCGTGGGCGACGTCGACGGCGACGCCCGCGCCGACATCGTGATCGGCGCCGGATCCGGCGGCGGGGCGCTGGTGTTCCGGGCCTCCGCGGCGGGGACCTTCGACGCCGCCCCCTCGCTCTCCCTCGCGCACGCCGGAACCGTGGCCGTGCTGCTCGCCGACCTCACGAACGACGACCTGCCGGACCTGGTGGTCGTGAACGCGGGCGCGGACCACCAGGTCTACGTCAACGCCGGCGGCGTCGGGCCGTCGTGGACCGCCTACGCGTCGCCGGCCGCGATCACGAACACCGCTGCCGCCACCGATGCCGCGGTGGGTGACGTGAACGGCGACGGCTTCCGCGACGTCGTCGTCGCCGTCAACGGCGGGCCGGCGCAGGTCCTCCTGAACAAGGGCTTCGTGACGGTCGGCCAGACAACCTCGTGGGATGGCCTCGCCACCGCGACGCCCGTCTCTGCCGCAAGCGTCGCGGCCAACGCCGTCGCGCTGGCGGACGTCGACGGCGACGGGCTCCTCGACGTCGTCCTCGCCACCACAACCGGGGTGCTCCTGCACCTCAACCGCGGCGCCGGCCTGGGCGGACAGTGGCAGGGCTTCCGCTCGGCCTCCACCCTGAGCGCGACCGTCGGCACGGATCTCGCCCTCGCCCGCCTCGACGCCGATGCGGACCTCGACAACGTCGTCGCAACGGCAGGCGGCGTGCAGCTCCTCTCCGGCAGCCCCGCCAGCGTGACGACCATCGCGTTCAGCCAGGTGACCGTGTCCCTGGTGCCCGAGGGTGAGGCCTCCGCGGTGGGCATCACCGACGGCGTCGGCGCGTTCCTGCTCACCAGCAGCGGGATCGTCGGCACCTTCTCCGGAGCGGTGGCCGTGGCCGGCGGTGGGCTGAGCGCGGACGCGCTGATCTCGGTCCGCTACAACGGCACGCCGAGCCCGGTGGACCAGACCATCACGGTGGGCGGCGTGGCGGTCCCGCTGCTGTTCACCGCCACCGAGGTGGCCTCGGGCGGCACCCCCTTCATCGCGGTCTCCGTCTCGGGCGCCATCAAGTTGGGCGACTTCGTCGAGATCATCGGCACGGTGTCCTTCAGCGGGGCGGAGATCGCGGTCTCCGACCTCACCGTCTTCGTGGGCCAGGGTCCCGGCTTCGTGGAAGGCGGCGAGGTCAACCCGTTCGCCAAGGGTCTCTACCTCACCGGTGTCAACGGCTTCGTGAAGGGCACCGCCGGCAGTCGGGTGGTCGCGATCTCCGGGACGGTCGCCCTGGTCGGCATCCCCGGCGTCACGCTCGGTGGAACCGCGTGGGTCTTCTACAACGAGACCACGACCGAACAGGTGCTCGGGACCGGGGACAACGCCGTCACCGTCGCCGAGGGCACCGCGACCGCGCCGCACATCCTCGTCATCGGCGACCTGGCCCTCGGCGTCGCCGGCCAGGAACTCACCGGCACGTTCGCCGTCGAGACGCTCGCCGGGGGCGGGCTGCGACTGAAGTTCGGGACGGCGGCGCGCGACGGCGGCAACCCCCTCACCCTCAACCTGGGCGACGGCGTCGCGGTGGCCACGATCGCCAGCGGCGAGCTCGAGGTCACCCCGGCCGGCCTCGCAACCGTCCTCACGGCCACCCTCACCCTCAACGCCGGTGACGCGTTCACGCTGACCGGCGCCGTCGGCCTCCAGCTGAACACCGGAACCACGGCCAAGACCGTGCAGGGCGTGCTCCTGCCGGCCGGTTCGGTCCGCGTGCAGGTGGGCACCCTCGCCGCCCCGGCCGTCCTCTCCGTGGCGGGCCAGACGCTCAGCGGCGTGTTCGTCTTCTCCCAGGTGCGCGGCCCGGTGGCCCCCGGAGCCCCGGCCGGCACCGTCCCGCCGAGCAAGGCCGTCATCGTCGCCTCGGCGCTGACGCTGACCATCGGCACGGCGACGGCGGGTGTGCAGCTGACCGACGGTTCCGCGTTCTTCGTCCTCACCGAGGCAGGCGTGGCCGGGCGGGTCAGCGGGACCGTCACCTTCCTCGTTCCCGCAGGGATCGTGAAGTTCAGCGGCACCTTCACGGTGGCCGTGAACTCCGGCGCCGCCGTCAACGAGACGATGACCCTCGACGGCACCACCGTGGTCCTCGACCTGCCCGCGGGCCCGTACCTCCGCGTGGAGGGCAGCGGCGTCGCCCTCGAGGTGGCCGGCCAGCGGATCACCGGCGACTTCACCTTCACCCGGCAGGGCACCGCGCCCAACGTCACCACGCAGATCACGCTCGCCAACGCGCGCGCCGCGTTCGGCGATGGCACCACCGAGTTCGCGGTGTTCACCATCACCGCCGGCTCGCTCACCATCGACGCCTCGGGTGTCACCGGATCCCTCACCGGCACCGCCGCGTTGACGGTGCCGGGGGTCAGCCTCACCGGCGACTTCACCATCACCCTCGCGGCTGCGACCAGCAGCCTCACCGTCACCGTGACGTCGCTGCAGCTCACTGTCGGCGGCTTCGTCCTCAGCGGCGGAAGCCTGGTCTTCTCGCAGACCACTGTCGCTGGGGCCAAGGTCATCAACGTGGCGGTCACCGGCCTGACCGCGAACTTCGGTGCCCCGATCGGCACGCTCACCTTCAACGGGGCGTTCCTCATCGGGCCGGCCGGCTTCGCCGCCAAGCTGTCGCTGACCGACACCACCATCCAGCTCGGCGGCGGCTACTCCGTCGGCGCCGCGAACCTGCGCCTCGAGATCAACCGCGCCACGCAGGCCGTCACCCTCGCCGACGGCAGCACTCTCGAGGCCGGCCCGTACCTGCGGATCGTGGGCGAGGGCATCGTGGTGCAACTCGGCGACATCAGGCTCACCGCGTCCCTCTCCTTCCAGCAGGCCACGAACTCGGCCGGCCTCACCCGCACCGTGATCGCGGTGGCAGGCGGCAGCGTGCAGCTCGGGACCGACCCCGCCATCCTCACCGGCGTCGACGGCCTCATCGTGCTCACGCCTGCGGGCATGGCCATGAGCCTCGCCGGCACGCTCGACCTCGGCTCCCTGCTGCCCGCCGGCGTCACGGTGTCGGGTGCGTTCTTCCTCCAGATGAACCAGGCGACCGCCCGGGTCACGGAATCAGTCTCGCTCGCGGGCCGCACCGTTGCCCTCGACCTGAAGGCCGGTCCGTACGTGCGCGTGGGCGGCACCGGGATTACCCTGGCGATCGCCGGCCAGTCCCTCAGCGGCGACATCTCCTTCGAGCGCTCGGGCACCACCACCACGATCGTGCTGGCCAACGTCGCTCTGCGCATCGGCAACGGCGGGACCGACATCCTCACGCTCACGGGCGGTGCGGGCACGCTCACCCTGGCCGCCGCCGGCATGTCCGGCACGATCTCGGGGACCGTCGCGCTCACCGTTCCGGGCGTCACGGCGTCGGCGACGATGACGCTGACCATCAACACGGCAACGTCGCAACTGGCGATCGCCGCCACCGGGCTCGCCCTCGACATCGCCGGCCAGCGCCTGAGCGGCGACTTCACCTTCGAGCAGGCCGGCGTCGGCACCGCCCGCGTGGTCAAGGTCTCCGCCTCGAACGTGACCCTCTTCCTCGGCGACGCCAAGGGGACGTCGTCCACCGCTGACGACACCGGTCTCAGCCTCACCGGCGGTTCCGGCGTCTTCCTGCTCACCTCGGCCGGGATGGCCGTCGACATCTCGGCCACCGTCAACCTCGTGGGGCTCGGGGACATCCCCTTCTCCCTGGGAAGCGGCCTGGTGGTGAAGTTGCAGGTCAACACGGCGCCGACCGCCGTGAACGCCACCGTCGGCGGCACGACGATCGTCCTTCCCGCCGGCCGTTTCTTCCGGGTGGAGGTCACCGGCGGGCTCACGCTCTTCGGCCAGTCCCTCTCCGGCACGTTCATGTTCGAGCAGGTCGCGAGTTCCGGGCCGGACACGCGCATCGGTACCGCGGACGACGTCAAGGTGCTGCGGATCGCCGCGACCAACGTGGCGCTGTTCGTGGGTGACGACGGCGGTACGCCCGGGACCACGCCGGCCGACCTCGCCGACGACGTCGGCATGCGGCTCTCGAACGGCACCGCGCTCCTGCTCCTGACCTCCGAGGGCTTCGGCGGGTCGATCTCCGCCACGGCCTCCATCCGCCTCGGCGACGGCCTGCAGGCGAGCGCGACGGTCGGCGTCGAGATCAGCAACATGCGTCGCACCGTGAACGCCAAGGTGGTCCCGGTCGCGGTGAACGAGACGTTCACGGTCAACGGCGAGACCCTGACCCTCACCCTTCCCGCGGGGCCGTACCTCAAGGTCAGCGTGACCGGGCTTGCCCTGACGATCGCGGGTCAGGTCCTCACCGCGGACGTGTCGTTCGAGAAGGCCACGGCGATCGGCGCCGACGGCGCGCTCGGGACGGGCGACGACGTCACCACGACCAAGATCCGCTTCGCCAACGTCGGCCTGCGCCTCGGGACGCCGGACCGCGACATCGTGATCGTCCGTGACGGTTCCGGGGCGTTCGACATCGTCGGCAAGACGGCGACGGCCGCGGGCGGGATCGCGGGCCGGGTCCAGGCGACGGTCGAGTTGCTGATCCCGGGCGTCACCTTCTCGGGCACCCTCGAGGTGCAGATCAACACACTCGCCGCGGCGCGGACCGTCGACGGCGCCCCGATCACCCCCGGGATCGCGGTGGCGGGTCTCGACATCACCCTCGAGGTGATGGGCCAGCGCCTCACCGGCGACTTCGCCTTCGCCAAGAACTCGACCACCGGGGAGATCACCCTCGGGCTCGCGAACGTGGTGCTGGAACTCGGGGACGGCTCCCAGACCTACGTCACCGCGACGATCACGTCCGGCGTCGTCCTCGTCACCCGAGGCGGTATCGCAGGAGCGTTCGTCGCCGGCGTCGCGCTCAACCCTGCGGTCCTGCCGGACGTGACGCTGAACGCGGATGTCATCGTCCAGGTCAACAACACCACCGCGGACGTCAACCGCACCATCTCGGTGGGCGGGACGGACATCGCGTTCGTCCTGCCGAAGAACACGCTGCGCGTGCAGGTGGGCCTCACCGGCGACCCCGCGGAGATCGGCATCCTCGGGCAGACCCTCAAGGGCGTGGCCTTCTTCGAGCAGAAGAAGACCGCGACCGGCGCGAAGATCGTGCGGATCGCGTTCACCGAGGTGGACCTGTTCCTCGGCGACGTCGGCGCGAACGCCGTGGTCGACCCTGCCGGTGCCCGCGTGGACGACGTCGGGCTGCGGCTCACGAACGGACGCGGTGCGTTCATCATCACCCCCACCGGCATGGCCGGCGAGGTCGCGGGATCGGTGGAACTCCAGGGCCTGCCGATCACGATCACCGCAGAGCTCTCGCTGCAGCTGAACACGCTGCTCGCCGGCGGGCAGGGCGTGGCCGTCAACGAGGTCTTCCAGTTCGCCGGCGTCAGCGTGACCACGGTGACCGACGGGAAGGCCTCGACGGCGGAGGTCCAGAACGTCCTGGTCGGCGTCCCCAGCGGCACCTTCACCCTCGCGCTCGACGCGAACAAGAACGGCACGCTCGAGGCGAGCGAGATCAGCGCGCCGATCGCCGTCGGGGCGAGCGCCGCCGTCGTCGACGGCGCCATCGAGGGCCTGATCGACGCGGACTCCGGGACGGACCGCGTGACCGTGGTCGCCATCGCGGGCGGGTACGCGGTCACCTGGAACGCCACCGGCAACCAGCCGGTGCTCCAGCCGAACGTGCGCGTGCTCTCGCTGCCGAAGGGTCCGTTCCTGCGGGTGGCCGCCGAGAACATCGCCATCGGGATCAGCGGGATCACGATCACCGCGGACTTCGTGTTCGAGCGTGTCGGCCCTGCCGGGTTGCAGATCAGCAAGATCGCGCTGGCGAACGTCTCGCTCGACTCCACCCAGGGCATCGGCGGGACGAACCCCGGGATCGTCTCCGGCTCGGGCTTCCTCGTGGTCTTCCCGCCCGGAGCCACCACCTCGACCACCCCGCTCGCCACGACGGCCACCGGTGGCGTCGCCGGCATCATCACCGGCAGCGCACAGGTCGACGCCGGCTCGTTCTCCGGCGGCGCGAGCGTGGGCTTCACCATCAACACCACCGGGGCGATCGTCAAGCAGTCCGTGGTCATCGGGGACCAGACCCTGACCATCGACGTTCCTGCGACCCCGACGTTCCAGTTCATCGTCCAGGACCTGGACTTCAACTTCGGGGACGTGCTGGAGATCCGGGCCGGGCAATTCGCCATCAGCGGCAACGCATTCTCCGGAACCGGCCTCGAGATCTTCGTCGGGTCCGGCCCGTCCAGACTCCCCGGCGGCGGGCTCAACCCGGACGCGATCGGTGTGCTGATCAAGAACGCCGCGGTCGAGTTCATCAAGGGCAACACCCCGGCCGATGGCTGGGCGTTGCGGGCCACCGGCACCATCGGCCTGCTCGGCCTCGACGGGCTCGGGATCACGGGCACGGTCGCCTTCCAGGTGAACACGTCCGCGTCGCAGTCGTTCACCCTCCCCACCCTCGGCGGCATGACCGGCGCGATCGCCCCCGGAGCCTTCAGCTTCACCGCCCTCAACGTGGTGATCAGCGCCGGCGACGTCGTCACCCTCGGCGGATCGCTGCGCCTGACCCGCCAGCCCAACGGCGCCCTCGACATCTCGCTGTGGAACGCCACCGCGCTCGTCACCCTGGGCGGCACGAACATCGTGAGCCTCGCCGGCTTCGCGACGTTCAGCGTCTCCCCGCTCACCGGGTTCCAACTCGGTTCGTTCCGGGTGACGAACTTCGCCCTCTTCCCGTCGACGCCCCCCACGCCGCCGACCCCGGAGGCCCTGCCCGTCATCGTCTCGGGCGACCTCGCGAGCCCGCTGCGCGGCGCCGTCTTCGCCGGGGGGAGCCTCACCACGCTCGATGTGACGTTCACCACCACCGACGGCGCGATCGACCCTCTGACCGTCACCGACGTGCAGGCGGAACTCGAGGTCACCGTCGCCGGAGCGGCCGGAACCTGGACCGTCGGCGGGACGCCGACGGCGGTCGCCGGCAAGGCGAACACGTGGCGGTACACCGTGACCGGTCCTGCGCTGCCGTCCACGGGCATCGTGACCGTGAAGTTCCTCGCCGGAAGCGTGAGCGCGAACTACGGCAGCGGACTCACCTCCCCGCTCGTCGGCGAGGACGAGGTGTTCTACGTCTTCACCCCCACCGTGTCCCAGCCGAAGCCCGGTCCCGTGGCGTCCCTCGTCGTGACGAGCGTCAGCCAGAACCAGCTGAACGCGCAGGGATACATCGACGTCACCTACACCTCCCTGCCCGCCACCCCAGGCGGTACGCCCGAGCCGATTCTCAAGTCGCTCATCGAGTCCAACCCGACGGCGCCCTTCACCATCTCCGGGCTGATCGGCGACCTCGCGCTGACGGGGAGCACCCCGGTCCTCGTGGGAGCCCCGCTGCTGATCTCGGGCGCGGCCGCGAACGCCACCTCCGTCACCTACCGGTACTTCCTCAAGGACAAGAACCCGAACAACACGCTCGGGCTGTTCACCGGGTCCGGGAACGTCACGATCACCATGACCGCCGGCCGGACCGCGAGCGGCCCGGTCGCGACCCCGGCGTACAACGGCACGCAGACGCTCACGCTCGCCGTGACGGCCGGGACGGTGGGCGAGCGCACCGAGGGTGGCCCGATCGCCCTGGGGCCACTCACGTTGCAGGGCCCGACGGTCGGCCTGGGCGGATTCGGCTTCGCCGACGGCAAGGTGCTCGTCTCCGTCACCGTGGGCGTCCAGCGCGCGTCGCTCGCGTTCGGTGGCAACCCGACCACCGGGGCGCCGTCGACGGCGCAGACCAACTCCGGCGTCACCGTGGACCTGATCGGCCTCATGGGCTCCTTCGAACTCGCGGTGGACGTGTTCGGGCTTCTCGGCGGCACCGTGGACATCGGGCTCACCGGCAAGTGGGGCCTTCAGGTGGCCGCGCTCGACGCGCAGATCCCGAACGTCGCGCGGCTCCAGGCCACCGGCATCAAGGTGAACTACGACCCGAAGGGCGCTGCGGACCAGGAGATCGTGCGGATCAACACCGCCACGATCACTTTCCCGTCCTTCGGCATCACCGGCTCGCTGCGCCCGTACGACCCCGCGGCGTCGTCGAACATCTCGGCCAACAACGACCAGGTGCTCGGGGCAGGCGTCATCCCTGGCCTGACCGTGTACGGCAACGGGTTCAAGCTCGGGACCGCGGAACTGGCCTACGGCCTGCCGCCCACCATGGGCACGCCCGACCCCGCGAACGCGCTCGCGCCGTCGGCTCCGGACAAGAAGATCACCTTCGGCGGCATCCTCGAACTCGACGACATCCGCATCGGCGTCTCCGGCCTCGAGGTCCGGTTCCCGGCGGCCGGTGCGCCGAGCACCGCGGCGGCCGGCTTCACGGGCGTGATCTACATCGCCTCGGGCGGGGCCAAGTTGTTCCCGGGCAAGGCGTTCGGCGCCACGATCTCCGACCGGACGACGGCTGACGACCGGCGACCCGACGGCACGCAGGACGACGAGGCCTTCCGGATCGCGCTCACCTTCAGCGGCGGCAAGGTCGACGCGTTCCAGATGACGGTGGACACGCTCGAGATCCGCCTGGGGACCTATGTGACCCTGACGGCTCGCGACTTCCGCCTCGACACCGGCGCCACCGGCTCCGAGATCATGGTCCAGTTCCAGGCCGTCGGCGCCAAGGTCACGATCGGCTCGCTCCAGATCGCAGGTGAGGGGCGCAACTTCGCCATCACCGGCGACGGGTCCTTCAAGACGCTGCCCGGGTTCGGCGTGTTCCTCTCGGTCGGTTCCTCGACCGGCGACTCGTTCAAGTGGCCGTCCTTCCTGCCCGTCCGCATCGACGCGATCGGGATCCAGTGGGAGGACATCGAGGCGCGGCCCGGCGACTTCGTCCTGATCCTCTCGGCCAGCGTCACGGGTATCCAGGGCCTTCCCGGCCTGCAGATCACCGGGGCCATCCAGGGCATCCGGATCCAGCCGTCGCTCCTCCTCGAGGGCAAGTTCCCGATCATCGGCATCGACTCGATCGGCGTCACCGTCAAGGGCCAGATGTTCGGCGGCGAGGTCTCGGGCGGCCTCGTGGGCGGCATCCTCAAGCTGGACTCCGCGTACAACATCATCGGCGTGTTCGACACCACGACGCCGGTGGCCGAGCGGGTCTTCTACCTCGGCATCGAGGGCAGCATCTCGATCGCCGGGCTGGCGGGCTTCGGCATCCGGATCGGCCTGTCCGAACTGGGCCCGCTCCAGGTCTACCTGAGTGTCAACATCCCGGGCGGCATCCTGCTCGAGCCCAACTCGGGCCTGACCATCAACGACTTCGCCGGTGGGGTGGAGTTCTTCAAGACCCTGCCCTCGATCGACGACCCGTTCGCGCTGCGGTCCTCGGCGTTCCAGCTGCCCACCGTCCTCACCGCGGACCAGTGGCTCCTCCAGCTCCAGCAGCAGGTGGCCCTCCAGGCGAAGACCATCTCTCAGAACCCGGGCCAGAGCGGCTTCCTCGCGGCCTTCACATCGCCCATGGTGATCACCGGTTCGGCGAAGATCTACTCGATCTACACGTCGCAGGCGGTCTTCAACGGTCAGGTGATCCTGAAGATCTCCACCGACGGCAAGATCCTCATCGTCGGCAAGTTGAACTTCGCCGCGGACAACATCTCGATCAGCGGGCGCCTGTACGCCGACCTGTCCAAGGTGGCGAGCGGCAACGTCACGATCCTCTTCCTGGCGGACTTCCCGGACCAGGTCCGACTGCTCACCCTGTACGGCAAGTTGAAGATGGGGTTCAAGAACTCCAGCGGCAACGAGGTCACGTTCGACGTCGTCGAGGGCCTGGACCCGATCGCGACCGCGACCGCGCCCGTGATCGACCTCGGCGCCCCCACCAGCAACGGCGGCACGGTGGACGTCGACGTCGTCAACGGCGCCGCGGGCTCCACGAAGTACCTCGACGTCTCCTACACCCCGTCGGCCGGCGCGAGCCTGGACCTCGCCCAGATCCTCG
Organism: Actinomycetales bacterium; assembly: GCA_029975645.1. Lineage (GTDB taxonomy): Bacteria > Actinomycetota > Actinomycetes > Actinomycetales > JAHECE01 > JAHECE01. The sequence goes on along the minus strand of JARKOU010000236.1, from coordinate 2,375 downwards.
ACGACGGCCAGGAGTTCACGCTCTGGTACGACACCATCCAGCGCACCACGATCACGGGCAAGCCGGTCCCGATCGTGGCGGTCACCACCGACGGCGGGATGGTGTTCGTCGAGTTGCTCACAGACGGCACCGGCGCCGGCGAGGGAGCCACGGGTGGCGCCTACTACATGCTCAACGGCACCCGCGTGGACGTGCTCCTGCGCGCCGACCTGGCGGCCGGCGCGGACCTGCTGCAGGAGGCCGTCCGGATCACCGGTACCACCCGGTTCCGCTACGCCATCGGCACCGCAGCCCTCGACATGGGCACCTGGGAGGTGCGGTTCGCCGCCGGGGCCGCGAAGAACGCCGACCTCACCACGGAGGCGGGAACCATCACGGGTGCGAGCAGCGCGGCGACCACGCTCACCTTCACCGTGGTCGGGGCGACGGCGACCGTCACCAACCCCACCCCCGGCGCCTCGGTGGACGTCAACGTCATCAACGGACGGGCGTGGATCGAGGTCACCTTCAGCAACCCGACGCTGTTCACGATCGACCCGGCCTCGATCACCGACCTCGCGCCCGAGTTCGCGCTGAGCGGCCCCGGCCTCGGCACCATCCAGGTGGACGGCACCCAGCCGCCGCAGCAGATCACGGCCGGCGTGCCCGCAGGACAGCTGAAGTTCCGCTACTGGCTGACCGGCCGGTTCGCCACCACCGGCGCCGTCAACCTGACGTTCATCGCCGGCTCCTGGTCCTACCTGTTCACGCTCACCGGAGGGCTCGTCGTCACCGACGAGCCCGCCGAGACCGGCGCCGGGAGCGTCGGCGTGCTGCTCCCGGGCGGCGGCTCACTCGGCATCCCCGCGGGGTTCACGGTGGACCCCGACTCCGTCATCAACCGGCTCACCGGCCTCACCTTCGGCGGTACGGGGTGGACGGTCGTCCGCGACTCCGCCGCCGCCATCACCGAGGTCGCACCCGGCGAGTTCCGCATTCCCGTCACGGTGACCGCCGTCGGCACACCCGGCGCGCTGACCGCCGCCCTCACGGCGAGCACGCTCGGCTACCGCGGCACCGTGACGGCCGGCTCCCAGCCCGGGCAGGCCCTCACGATCACGCCGACGGCGTACCTCGACGTCGACTTCGACGCGACGGTCGGCGGGCTGGCGCTCGACCTGGCCTCCGTCCTCGACCTCGCCCCGGAGTTCGAGTTGTTCGGCGAGGGCCTCGGCAGCATCGCGCTCGACCCGACCAGGGCGCCGCTGCAGATCACGTTCGGTGTGCCCGCCGGGAAACTCCGGTTCCGGTACTGGCTCACGGGTGAGTTCGACACCGGGCTCTCGGTCACCCTGACGCACCTGGCCGGTTCGTGGTCCTACGCGGCGAGTGTGACCCCCACCGCGGCGAGCGTCTCGGCGCCGGGCACCGGCCTGGTCTGGACCACCGACCTGGTGGTCACCTTCCCGGGGAGCGGGGGAAGCATCCCGGCAGGCTTCACGGTGGACCCCGCCTCGGTGATCGCGCGGCTCGGCGCGCTGGTGATCACCGCGGCTGCGGCCGGATGGACCGTGGACCGCGACACCACCCGCGCCATCCGCCAGGGGAGCGGCCCTCTCGAGTTCCTCATCCCCGTGGTGGTGGAGCGCGCGACCACCGCGGACGCCAGTTCCACGGTGACCGTCGCGGCCCTGACCGTGAGCTACGCGGATACGGCCGCCCCGGCTCCCGACGCGCCGTTCACCACGGCGGCCCGGACCTTCATCGACGTCCCGTTCGTCGCTCCGACGGGCCTGAAGTTCGACATCTCGTCCCTCACCGACGGTGGCGCCGAGTTCACCCTCACGGTCCTGCGCGCGGGATCCCCGGTCGCGATCACCGTGACCGGCACCCCGGTTGTTCTCGTCACGGTGGACGGCGTGACGTGGGTGCGCTACGCGCTCTCGGCAGCGCTTCTGGCCGGGGACGAGGTCACGGTGACCTTCGCGGCGGCCGGCGCCTGGACCTACACCGAGTCCGACGGCACCACGCCGTACGCGGGCGTCCAGCCCGTCGCCGGCACCGAGCCGGGTGTCCCGCAGGCGGTGAGCATCGCCAACCGCGCGATGACGTACCTCGACGTGACCTTCGTGCCGCCGGTGAGCCTCGACCCCCTCAGCCCGTACTCCATCCTCGCGGGGTCCATCGGCGGTGACGAGTTCACCCTCACCGGGTCCGGCACCGGCTCGGGTCTCAACATCCTCCAGGCCGTGCACCTCTCGGGGAACACCTGGCGGTTCCTGCTCAACGGCACGTTCGTGGCCGGGCAGGTGGACGTGGTCTTCGACCTCACCGCGTTCGCCGTCAGCCCCGCGCGCGCACCCCCGGCCGGCACCACCCTGACCCGGTCCTTCCAG